>DATKEU010000275.1:0-18178 GCA_035544495.1 Polyangia bacterium
CTGCGCGGCGAGGCCGGCCTCGATCGCGCGCTGCTGGCCGTGCTCGGCGACGCCGCCCACGAGCTGACGCTGGCGCGCGCGCTGCCGGCGGTGGCCGGCGTCTGGTTCGCGTTCGACACGGACGTGGCCCGCCTGGGCCGCGCGCCCGAGATCGCGGTGCGCGTCGACGGCCAGCTGATCGGCGGCGGCTGCGACCTGCTTCACGGCGACGTGGTCGAGATCCGCCCCGCCGGCCACCCGCCCGATCAACCGTTCGTGCGCGTCGAGGTCTGTTGATGGCACCTCCGCTGCCCCCGCGCCGCGCCGCCGGCTCGACGCCCGCCGCTACCCCCGATCCGTTGCGCGACGCCGACCGCTGCGAGCGCAGCGGCGACCTCGCCGGCGCGGCGAGCGCCCTGCGCGCGCGCCTGGACACGCACCCCGACGACGCCGCCAGCCGGCTGCGCCTGGGGCGTGTGCTGTTTCAGGCGGGCGACGCGGCGGCGGCGCGCCGCCACCTGGCCGCCCTGGACCGGCCGGGCGCCTGGCCCGACGAGACCGCCCGACTGGCCAACCGGGCCCTGGCCGAGATCGACGAGGCCGAAGGGGCCATCGGCAGCGCGGTGCTGCGCTGGGAGCGCCTGCTGGCCGACGACGTCGACGACGCGCAGGCGCGCGCCCGCCTGCGCGTGCTGCGCCCGCGCGCCGATCCACTGCCGCCGTCCCCCGCCGAGGCGGCGACGCTGATCTCGCCCGAGGGGATCGAGACGCTGCGCTATCGCCTGGTGCGCGAGCTGGGCCGGGGCGCCACGTCGGCGGTTTACCTGGCGCAAGACGAGATGCTCGGGATCTCCGTCGCGCTCAAGGTGCTGCACCCGCAGCTGGCGGCGCCGGCGCGCTCCGAGGCGCGGCGGCGTTTTTTCGCCGAAGCGCGGCTGGCGGCGGCGTTGCGCCACCCCAGCGTGATTGCCATCTACGATCTCGACGAGCCGACGCGCACGCTGTCGATGGAGTATCTGGCGGGCGGCACCCTGCGTGCCCGCCTGCGCGCCCAGCCGACGCTGGACGCGGGCGAGCTCATCGGCACCGCGCGCAGCTTGCTGGGCGCGCTGACCTACGTGCACCAGCAGGGCGTCGTGCACGGCGATCTGAAGCCGTCGAACCTGTTGCTCCGCGCGCCCGGCCAGGTCGTCCTGGCCGACTTCGGGATGGCGCAGCTGACCGAGACCCCCGGCGTCCCCGGGAGCGAGGGGCCCGCGGGCACGCCGCTCTACCTGGCGCCCGAGCAGTTTCGCGGCGCGGCCGCCGCGCCGGCCACGGATCTCTTCGCCGCCGGCGCGATCCTCTGGCAGGCGCTGACCGGCGCGCCGCTGCGCGAGCAACGCGATCTCGTCTCCGGCACGCACCACCCCGCCACGCTGCCGGCGCGCGCGCTGGCCGCCCTGCCGCCCGCGGGCCGCCGCCTGGCCACGCTGATCGCGCAGCTGACGCAGCCGAACCCGAACCACCGCCCGCCCAGCGCCGCCGCCGCGCTGGCCTTCATCGACTGACTAGGGGAAATTGAACTGCAGCCCGAGGTGGCCGTCGGTGACGGTCGAGAAGTCTGAAAAACCGAGCAGCTCGTTCACCTCGAAGACCAGCGACACCAACGGCCGCAGCTGGACGGACAGGCCCAGGCCCGCGCCGGCGAGCAGCGGGCCGCCGCGCACGGTGTCCTTGAAGCTGCGATCGTTGCGATCGGGATAGACGATCAGGCGGACGTCGCCCGCGCCCAGGTTGAGGCCGCCGTAGAACCGGACGCGACGGGGCGCCGACATGGCCAGCACCCGCGCGAACACCGCGAACGCGCTGGTCGCGGGCGCACGGGTCCCGACCGTCTTCTCGGACTGCGGGATGATCTGATAGCGGGCCTGCAGGGCCACGCCCAAGTGCTTGCCGATGTGAACACCCAACTCCGGAGCCAGGTGCCCGAGACTGGACCAGGCGTTTCCGGGAACGAAATCACCTTTCAACTCGGGGCGCGCCTCGGGACCGCTGCTGCCCGCGTAGCCGAAGCCGGTGCCGAACATCAACCCCAGCCACAGTCGCCGGTTGCTGGGCGGCGGCGTCGCGGATCTCTGTTCCAGCGGGTTCTCGTCGCCATCGCCACGCCCGCCCGATTCCTCGTCGTCGTCCTCGTCGCCGCGGATGAGCAGCAGGTTCGGGCTGTCGCTGCGCCCGTTCGAGGCGATCGGTTTGCCGCCGGGCCCGCGCGCCTCGAAGTAAAACTGCACCGACTTGCCGGTGACGACCTTCTTCGGGATCCGCCCCACGTACCAGCCCTTCGCCGTCTTCTTCAGCGGCACGTCCGCGAATTCCTCGCTGCCGGGTGCGCGATAGAACAGCACGATCGACTGGACGCCCAGTTCGGGCGCCACCGCGCAGCGCACCGGAACGTTCCGGCTGGGCGGCGTCTCGTCCGCCACGGGACAGTCGAGCGCGTTGATGTGCACGGGCAGGTCGGGCTCCTCGGACTCCGCGTCGTCGCCCTTCGCCGGCGGCTTGGGCGGCGGCGGCACCTCGCCCTCGGCGGCGAGAACGCCCCGGCGCGCCGGCGCGGGGGACGCGGGAGGTCGGGGTGGCGGCGGGACCGCCGGCGCTTCGGCCACGGCGGGCTTGGGAGGCGGCGGCGCGGCCTTCTCGGCGGGCGGGGGCGCGGGCGGCGGCGGCTTCGGCCTCGCCTGCTTCGACGCCTGCGCGAAGACGTCCGCCAGATCGCTCGTCACCATGCTCTTCTGGATGGTGATCGTCGGATCGATCTCCAGCGCGCGGACGAAGCTCTGCAGGCCCTTCTGCCGATCCTTGTAGCCCGTGATGTACACGGCGCCGAGGTGGATGTACGTGCGCGCCAGGACCGGATGGTTGTCCAGCCCGGACTTCTTCCCCAGCACCAGCGCCTCCAGCAGCGTGCGCTTGGCGGCGTCCCACTCCAGCGTGTCGTAATCGTCCAGCGCCTTCTGGTTCATCTCCACCAGGCGATCGACCGTCGCCTGGGCTGGCGGGCCGGCCTGCGCGCGCACCGCCGACGGCGCCGCGACGACCAGGCCAAGTGTGGTTGCGGCCAGGATCGGCAACCACATGGTGGCGGCCGTTCGAAGCACCTTCGGGGCGGACCCTCGTTCGTTGTTTCCGACCATGGCTATTGCTGGGTGATGAAGAACTCGACGCGCCGGTTGCGCTCGCGTCCGGCTGCCGTCTTGTTGGTTTCGATGGGCTGGCTAGGGCCAAATCCGTGCGACTCCATCCTCACCCCGTCGATGCCCAGGCCGATCAGATACTGCCGAACTGAATCGGCGCGCGCTTGTGAAAGTTTCAAATTGTGCGCCGCGGTGCCGCGCGCGTCGGTGTGGCCTTCGATGCGCACGCGCATGGTCGGGCGCGACCGCAGCACGGTGCCGATCTCGTCCAGCAGGCCAAAGCTGCGCGGCATGATCACCGCCTTGTCGGTCTCGAAGAAGATCTTCTGCTTGAGCTCGATCTTCTCATCCGTGACCACGATGTGCTCGAACTTCTTCGGGCAGCCGGCGTTGTCGGGCGGCCCCGGCTCCAGCGGGCACTTGTCGGCGGCGTCCAGCACGCCGTCCTTGTCGTTGTCGGGATCGGGACAGCCGTCCTCGTCCTCGAACCCGTCCTTGTCCTCCGGCTCGTTCGGGCACTTGTCCTTCGCGTCGGCGATCCCGTCCCTGTCGTTGTCGGGATCGGGGCAGCCGTCCTCGTCCTCGAACCCGTCCTTGTCCTCGGGCTGGTCGGGGCACTTGTCGCGATCGTCGGTGATGCCGTCACCGTCGCGGTCGGCGGGGCCGACGCAGCGGTTGCGCGGCGACAGGCGATAGGCCTCGCGCGCGTTGTCGTCGGCGATCTGCAGGTGCTCGCGGGCGCGGAAGTAGTCGCCCTCGGAGAGCTCGGTGTCGGCGAACTCGACGTGGGTCTCGGCCAGGGCCAGCTGCTTGGGCGCGCAGCGATAGGCGCCGTTGTCGCGCGCCTCCTTGGCAATCTGGCGGACCTGGTGAACGTCCTGCTGCATCTGCATGCCGGCGCACCCGCCGCCCGCGGCCACCGCGGCTGCCGTCACCAGCGTCACCGCGAGGCCCGTCGCGCGCGGGCGGCTGCGCCGCGTTCCGCTCGGCCCTTTCACCGCCGTCATCGCCTTGGCGTCTCGGAATCGACGGCGGGCGCCGCCGGCCTACCGGACGCGGGTGTCGGTTCGACCGCCGGCGACGGCGTTGGCGACGTCGCCGCCGCCGCGCCCGCCGACCCGGGCGCCGTCGTCGCGCTCGCCGCCGCTGGCGAGCCGTCCGTGCGCGCCTTGGCCTCCGCCAGCGCGCGCGCCCGCATGGCCAGCGCCTCGGCCCGGCGCCCGAACTCGATCGAGACCTGATACTGCGAGTACCCGGCCTCCTCGCGCGCCTTGCGCAGATACTCGTCCGCGGCCGTGAATTCGTAGGGCGCCAGCCGTTCGCCGTCCACGCGCTTCGCCGCCGCCAGCGCCGCGCCCGCCTTGGTCGAGATGTCGAGGTACTCGATGGGGCCGCACCCGATCGCGCACGAAATCACCAGCGCAACCGACAGCGGCGACGCCAGCGCCCGCGCCTGCGCCCTTTCGGGGTGGAAGCGATGTCGGCGCAAGACGTCCGCGACGGTAACAACTCCCGCAAGCCGGGTCAAATGTGGAGAATCGTTGCCCTGAACTCTTGCGCAGCGAACTCATCCGCGATATGAGCAAACCCGTTCAGTGGTCGGCAGCTCAATGGTCCATCCTCAATTGCTGGAGGTTCACCGGTGAAACAACTTATCGCTTACCTACTCGACCACGCGATACTGGATTTCTCCGGCGACCTGACGCTCGACATGGTGCGGGATTTCCTGCGCGAGGACGACAGCCCCGAAGGGCGAGCACTGCTCGGCAAGCTGGTCGAGGAACGCGGCGTGGACGACATGGTGGTCACCTTGGCAGACTGCCTTCAGGACTATCTCAAGACCGGCCTCAATGAGGACGTCATCCGCGAGCAGATCCGCCTTTACAGCGAAAGCTGAGCCGCCGCTTGCCGGCAACCAGCGCCGGCAACTGGACCACCGCCGCGTCGCGCGCTTTTCCGTCCTCGTTGCGATCTCCCTGCTGCTCGGCGTCGCCGGCGCGGGCGCCTGCAGCGATCCCACCGACATGCAGCTATTTCCCGGGCACTGCGGCCCGTTCGAGGTGGTGCGCTGGGTGCCAGCCGGGTTCGCGCAGAACGTGCCTACCAACACGCCGATCGATCTGTACTTCTCCGACTACCCCGACCCCGACACGCTTGGAACGTCCAGCCTCTTGCTGACGACGGGCGTCTTCTATCACGTGGGCACGTACAGCGCCGATCTCATCGACAAGCGGGTGCGCTTCGTGACGCCGGGTTCGCTGCGACCGCTCCTGGGCTATTCGATCAACGTGACGCCGACGCTGCGCTCTTTGCAGGGCTGCGCCACGTCGGCGCAGCAGCGGACCTTCGAGACTGGCGCCGGGCCGGCGCCCGTGCCGGCCGGCGAACCCGTGCCGACTTTCGACGCCGTGCTGCCGGTCTTCGCCCGATCCTGCGGCGGCGATGGCTGCCACCGCGCGAGCGCGAGCACGGGCCCGGACGCCGGCGCCGGCGCCTGCCTGCCCGCCCCCGCCTCCGGCCTGTCGCTGTGCGACGCCGAAGCGTTCGACGCGCTGGTCAGCGTGCCCGCGCGCCAGGAGTCCCGCTTTCTGCGCGTGGCGCCGCGCGATTCGTCGCGCAGCTATCTTTTGCGCAAGCTGCTGCCGGCGTCGGGCTTCGACCCGGCGAATGCGCCGCCCGTGCCCACCACGCTGGGCCACCGCGATCCCCCCGGCGCGGTCTTGCCCCCCGAAGACCTGCGCCTCATCGCCGACTGGATCGACGGCGGCGCGATCCGCTCGGCTCCGCCGGCGCCTTCACCTCAATAGCGATCGCCCGGCGGCTCGCGTTTTTCTGCCTGCCCGGCCACGGCCGATGAGTCCCCTTTCATCATGACGAGGGTCTCCGTTCTTCTTGACGCGCCTCGCGCGCCCCGGCCCTTCGCCGGCACCGCCGCCGCGGCCGCGCTGCTCGCGCTGGCGTCCGGCTGCACCGCCGGGAACGTCTTCACGTCCAGCGGGTCCGGCGGACACGCCAGTGGCGGCGACGCGGCCGGGGCCGCGCCCGCCGGTCGCACCGGCGCCGACGCCCCGGATGATGCAGCGCCGTCCCCAGATGCACCGCCCATGCCGCTCGCCGATGCGCCCAGCGAGCCCGCCCCGGCCGCCGGTGGGGCGTGCGCGGGCCTGTTCTGCGAGGATTTTGAGCAGGGAATGATCGACACGGCGACCTGGAGCGTCCAGATGGGCGGCGCCGGCACGGTGGCCGTCCAGCAGGACATCGTCGCCCACGGCAAGTTCGCGTATCGCGTGCACGGCAGCGGAGCCAGCGGCGACTTCGCCATGATCATCACCCGGAACGCGCCGGCGGCGCTGCGCGGGGCCGGCCCGGTCTACGGTCGCGCCTATGTCTACGCGGCCGCCAACCTCAAATCGCACATCGAGCTCGGGTTCGCCGGCAGCACGCGCGATCCAGCCCAGCCGCCCCTCATCAACAAGGGGATGAACTTCAACTACATGGAGTTCGCCGAATTCGCCGGCTCGTGGCAGCTGGGCTTCGATCTCTTCGACCCAGCGCCGGGCGTCGCCCGCGGCTTCGTCGAGGAGGCGTCGTATCCGCCCGCGCACGACAAGGTCCCGGCCGGAACCTGGAGCTGCATCGAGTGGGAGTTCGGCGACGATCCCACCATGATGGTCCTCTGGGTCGACGGCAAGCAGCTGGATCAATTCGACGTCCAGCACATCGACTTTTCCAGCACGGGGCGAACGGCGGGCAGCGTGCTCAACGGAAAGAGCGCGGGCATCGTCGGGGGCTTCGCTTTCTTCGGGTTCGGCTTTCACTCGTACGGCGGCTCGGCCGCCGTCGATCGCTACTTCGACGACATCGTGCTGGACACGAAGCGCGTCGGCTGTCTCCCGGAAAAGCCGGCCGGCGGCTGATTGCCGGCGGCCGGCCTGGCAGGCGCGACCGCGGGCTCCCGGATCCTCGCCCCCGCGAGGGTTGGACCCTAGCGGGGTTCCCCATACAATCACGGACCATGCACTTCGCCTGTCCGCGCTGCGCCCGCAAGCACGCCTTTCCGGCGGCGCGGATGAATGCGGCCGGGCGCGTGCCTTGCCGTTGCGGGGCGACGCTGACCCTCGATCCCCCGCGCACGCGGCGGCCGACGTCGTCGCGCGATCTGGCCGACGCCGACATCGTCTCGCTCGGCTACGTCATCCGGGTCGAGCGGGCGGCGCGCGCCTTCGACGGCGTGCACAACAGCCTGCGCGACGGGCTCGGGATGGGCGCGCCCGACGCCAGCGGCGGCCTGCCCGACCCGGCCCGCGCGGCGCGGCCGGCCCTCCTGTGGCCGGCGCTGGGCGCGGCGTGGGATCCGCGCCTGACCCTTCCGTCGGCGGCGCTGGGATTCGCCGCGCTGTCCACGCGCTGGATCGTCCGCACGTTCGCCGCCCGTGCCGGCTCGCTGACGCGCTTGCTGGAATTCGTCGCCGTGCTGATCGCGTGCGCGCTGGCGGCGGCGGTGGCGGCGGTCACGTCGGCCGCGGCGATTCACGACGTCGTCGTCGATCGCCGGCCGCTCTCGTTCGGCGCCGCCCTGCGCAGCGTGCTGCGCTGGCGCCGAGCTCTGCTGGCGTCGGCGATTCGCGAGAGCCTGATGTTCGCGCTGGGCGCGGTCTCCGCGGTGATCGCCGTGGCGTCGATGATCGCGGTCGGGGAACGCGGCGGCTTCGCCACCCAGCTGTCGCGCGCCACCGCGCCGCTGCAGATCGCCGGGCTCTTGATCGCGTTCGCGTCGATCCTGGCGCTGATTGGCGCGCTGCTGGTCCACGGCGGCGTCACGCCGTACGGCACCGGCCGCCTGGGCGTGCAGATCGCCGTCGAGACGCGGCGACTGTGGGGGCGGCCGGGGCTGGTACCCGCGCGTCCGTTCGCGCCCGGGCTGCTGGCGGCGCTGCTGCTGGGCGCGGGCCTGGCGGCGGTGGTCCTGGCCACCGAGCAGGCCTGGAACGCCGTCGCCGCCGCCCTGGCGATGGGCAGCGCGGTCCCGCACGTGGCTGGATGGCAGGTGGGCGTCGATCTCCTCTGCGCGCTGGCGGGCGGCGTGTGGACCAGCTTCATCGGCGTCGCCGGTCTCCTCGGCGGATACGCTCTCGGCAGCGGCGCGCCGACCGAGCCGGTGCGCGCGCCCGAGATCATCACCGGCACGCAGCAGCACCTGGAACTACCGGCGGAGGAACGGCCTCCGCCCACCCGGCTGGCCAGCCCCGACGTCGTCACCGGCCTGGTCACGCTGCCGCCTGCCGCCGATGAGCCGCCAGCGCCGGAAAAACGTGAATCGCGAGGCTCCGGCCCGGTCCCCACATTGTCCCACAGCTCGGCACCACGCCCACGCTCGTAAGTCGCCGGGCCAAAGTGCCGATGCATTGCCCGATGGCGAATGCAGAAGCCGCGGTAAACGGAGGCGACCCGTTCGCCGACGGTCCCGTTGCGTACGGCCGCTATCTGCTGACCGCGCGCATCGGCGCCGGCGGAATGGCGGAGGTGTTCCGCGCCAAGGTCAAGGGGCCGCAGGGCTTCGAGCGCGAGCTGGTGCTGAAGCGGATCCTGCCGAAGTTTTCGGACAACCCGCAGTTCGTCACGATGTTCGTCAACGAGGCGAAGATCTGCGCGCAGCTGAACCACCCCAACATCGTGCAGATCTACGAGTTCGGTCAGGCCGGGGGGACGTACTTCATCGCCATGGAGAACGTCCACGGGGTGGCGCTGCGCGATCTGGTGATGAAGCTGCGGCAGGAGCGCCGCGGGCTGTCGTTCCTGGTAGCGGCCGACATCGCGCGGCAGATCTGCCTGGGGCTGGACTATGCGCACAACCAGGCCGGCCCGGACGGCAAGCCCCTGGAGATCATCCACCGCGACATCTCGCCGGCCAACATCATGCTGGCCTGGAACGGGACCGCCAAGATCGTCGACTTCGGCATCGCGCGCGCCGCCAGCTTCGCCGAGGAGGAGGAGCGGCAGGGGATCATCAAGGGCAAGGTCAGCTATCTGGCCCCCGAGCAGATCAATCGCCTGCCGATGGACGGGCGCGTGGACGTCTTCGCGGCGGGCGTCGTGCTGCACGAGATGCTGACCGGGCGCAAGCTGTTCAACGCCAACAACGAGCTCGCCAAGATGCGCCAGCTGCTGGCGCGACCGTCGCAGCCGCCGTCGGCGGTGAACGCGTCGATCCCGCGCGAGCTGGATCGCATCTGCCTGCGCGCTCTGGAGCGCGACCCGGCCGCGCGCTATCCGTCGGCGGCGGCGATGGCCGCCGATCTCGAGGCCACGCTGATCGCCGCCCGGCAGTCGAGCCGGGAGCTGGCGAGCATGCTGCGCGCGATCTACCACCCGAGCGAGGAGGTGGACATCGCCGTCGAGGAGGAGGCTGCCGGGACGGTCATCGAAGCGCCCAAGCCGACGGCGTCGCTGATAGCCCCGATCACCGAGAGCATGCGTGGCGCCAGCACCGCCGAGCGTTCACGCCTGCAGCGCGCCCGCTGGCGCACCCGCGTGCGCGCCCTGGCCGCGCTGGCGCTGCTGGGACTCGCCATCTGGGGCACGCTGACGCTGTGGTCGCGCTATGGCGCGGTCGCGTGGCAGCGATACGTGATCCCCTTGCTGCACCCGCCGCCGCCTCCGATGGCGCCCGCGCCAGCCGCCGAGGTTCCGGTCGCTGCCCCCGCGCCGCCGCCGCCGCCGGCGCCCGAGGCGCCGCCCAAGCGCGCCAAGCCGCCCAAGCGTGCGAGGCGCCAGGCGCTCCCAGCCCCGACGCTCCCTGCATCGCCGCCGCGCGAGGAAACGCCCGCGCCCGCGCCCGCGCCGGCGCCCGCGCCCGCCCCGGCGCCCGAGTAGCGGTGGTCAGGCGCCGCTGACGCGTTCCAGGGCGGTGTCGATGCGGGCCAGCGCGGTCTCGAGCTCGCTCAGCTTGGCGCGATCCTTGTCCAGGACCTCGGCAGGCGCGCGCGCGACGAAATTCGGATTGGTCAGCTTCCGGGCCAGGTAATCGCGGTCCGAAGCCAGCTTGGCGCGGTCCTTCTCGAGCTTTGCTTTCTCGACGCCCTTGTCGACCAGCCCCTCGTCGAGCGGCACCATCACCTCGACGTCACCCGCCAGCGCCGTCGCCAGCCGGTCGAGGGCGAAGTCACCGCCGAAGCTGGATCCGGCGCGCCGCACGCGCACCTCGCTGCACCGGCCCTGCTCGGCGATGATGGTCTTGTAGCCTTCGAGGATCGTCTTCTTGTAGTCGTCGTTCACCACCAGCAGCGTTCGAATGCGCGCGATCGACGGGATCTTCTTCTCGGCGCGGATCCCGCGCAGCGCCTCGATCACCTTCTGCACCAGCGCCATCGACGCCTCGGACGCGTCGTCGTGAAAGCGCACGTCGCGCACGGGGTAGAGGGTGATCATGATGCTCTGGGGCGCGCCCGACGGCTTCGGCAGCTGCTGCCAGATCTCCTCGGTGACGAACGGCATGAACGGGTGCAGAAGCCGCATCGCCGTCTCCAGCGCCGTCACCAGCGCGCCCTGGATCTTCCACCTGGCCGCCCCGTCGCCGCGCGCCAGCGCCGCCTTGCCAAGCTCGATGTACCAGTCGCAAAGCTCGCTCCAGATGAAGTGGTACGCCGCCTGGGCGGCGTCGGCGATGCGGTATTCCTCGAGGGCCTTGTCGACCTCCTCGGCCGCGCGCTGCACGCGCGAGAGGATCCAGCGCTCGGGCAGGTCGAACTCGGCGCGGTCGGGGCCGTCGGCGATCTGATCGGCGAAGCGATCGGCGTCGAAGCCTTCCAGGTTCAAAAGGGCGAACCGGGTGGCGTTCCAGATCTTGTTGGCGAAGCGACGCGCGTCCTCGACGTTGCCGATCGAGAACTTGATGTTCTTCCCCTGCGCCGCCTGCGTGGTCAGCCAGGCCAGCGCGAAGCGCAGCGAATCGGCGCCGTGCTTGGCGATGACGTCCAGGGGGTCGATGGTGTTGCCCTTGACCTTGGACATCTTCTCGCCCTTCTCGTCGGTGACCATGGTGTGCAAGTACACCGTCCGGAAGGGGACCTTCTTCATGAAGTGCAGGCCCGCCATCAGCATGCGCGCCACCCAGAAAAAGATGATGTCGTACCCGGTGTCGAGCAGCGTGGTCGGATAGAACGTCTTCAGCTCGCGCGTCTCGTTCGGCCAGCCCAGGGTGGCGAACGGCCACAGCCACGACGAGAACCAGGTGTCCAGCACGTCGTCGTCCTGCTTGAGCTGCGCGCCGCCGCACTTGCCGCACGCGGCCGGGGTCGCGCGGGCCACGGTCATCCCCTGGCAGCCGGCGCAGTACCAGGCCGGGATGCGGTGCCCCCACCAGAGCTGGCGCGAGATGCACCAGTCGCGGATGTTGTGCATCCACTGGAAGAACGTCTTCGACCAGCTCTCCGGCACGAAGCGCGTCTTCCCCTGCTCCACCGCCTCGATGGCCGGCTTGGCCAGCGGCTCCATCTTCACGAACCACTGCGTGGAGAGCATGGGCTCGACGACGGTCTCGCAGCGCTGGCAGTGCCCGACCGCGTGCATGTGCGGCTTCGACCCGCGCTCGAGGCCCAGCTCTTTCAATTTCGCCTTCACCGCCTTGCGCGCGGCGAAGCGGTCGAGGCCGGCGAAGGGCCCGCCCGCCGCCGTCACCTTCCCCGCCTCATCGAAGATCGAGATCATCGGCAGGTTGTGGCGCAGCCCCGTCTCGAAGTCGGCGGGGTCGTGCGCGGGCGTCACCTTCACGGCGCCGGTGCCGAACTTGGGATCGACCAGGATGGGATCGGCGATCACCTTGAACACGTTGCCGGTGAACGGGTGCCTGATCTCCTTGCCGATCTTCGCCTGGTGGCGCGGATCGTCGGGGTGCACCGCCACCGCGGTGTCGCCCAGCATCGTCTCGGGGCGCGTCGTCGCCACCACCACCTCGCCCGAACCGTCGGCCAGCGGGTACGCGAACTCGTACAGCTCGCCCTGGGTCTGCTCGTCGAACTCGACCTCGAGATCGGACAGCGCAGTCCGGCACGACACGCACCAGTTGATGAGGCGCCGCGCCCGGTAGATGAGGCCCTCCTCATACAGGCGCACGAACGCCTCGATGACCGCCGCCGAGTACTGCGGCTCCATGGTGAAGCGCGTGCGCTCCCAGTCCAGCGAGCAGCCCAGCTTCTTGAGCTGCTCGAGGATCCGGTCGCCGGTGCGCTCGCGCCAGGCCCAGATGCGTTTGACGAACTGCTCGCGCCCGAGATCGTGGCGGGTCTTGCCTTCCTTCTCGCGCAGCTCGCGCTCGACGACCAGCTGGGTGGCGATGCCGGCGTGATCGGTGCCGGGCAGCCACATGGCGTTGTAGGCGGCCATGCGCTTCCAGCGCGTGAAGATGTCCTCGATGGTGTCGCCGAGCGCGTGGCCCATGTGCAGCGACCCGGTGACGTTCGGGGGCGGGATGACGATGGCGAAGGGCGCCTTGGGCGCCGACGCGTCGGCATGAAAGTAACCGCGCGCCGTCCACTCCGCGTACCAGCGAGCTTCGATCGATTCCGGGTCGTAGTTCTTCGTCGGGTCTGACATGGGAAAGAGCAGTATTTAGCGCGGATGACCGGGTCGCTGCCAGCCACCCGATCGCGTGGGGTGCAGACGGCGTCGCCTGCGCCCTCGCGCGACCACGACCAAATCCGCGACAGCACGGGAACTTGCCGCGCCCCAGGGTCTCACGGCGACCTGTACTGTCGCGGCCAAAAACAACGGCGACGCGCGCCGGAGCTCGGTGCCGGCCGACTAGGGTGTCAGCGTCAGCACTGGCTTTCCGGTAGTGGCTTCGCGGCTGTTGATCGTGACCAGAACGTTGGCGTTGGTGTCGTCGACCAGAACCAGGGACGCGGTCCGATCCCCGGCGAGCTGGCTATTGACGAAGCTGGTGACGTCGAGATTGACGACGCCGGCTCCGCTGGTGCTGGCTGACGAGAGCAACGTGACCTTGGCCGGCTGGTTGTTCCAGGTGATGCCGGTCTCCGTCCACGAGTCGTCGGTCACGGAGTAGACCTTGACCGGCCCCGGCGGGGCGTCCACCGCCGTCACGGTCACCTTCAGCGTCGCATTGGTGACGCTGGTGCCTGATACGCCATGCAGGTCGAACTTGAGGAACGAGTTTCGGGTGAAGCCCACCCCGGTCGTCTGCTTGACGAAGAGCGACGTCGCCGTGCCGAAGTTCGTCCCTGCGTTGGTGCCGTCACGGACGTAGGAGTCGGCCGTCGGATTCAGCGACGTTGGTCCGCCCCCGCCGGCGTCGCTGCCGGCGTCCATGCCGCCGCTGCCGCCGTCTGCGCCGCCACTGCCGCTGCCGCCGGTCCCGCTGCCGCCGGTCCCGCTGCCGCCGGTCCCGCTGCCGCCGGTGCCGCTGCCGCCGGTGCCGCCGCTGCCGCCGGTCCCGCCGCTGCCGCCGCTGCCGCTGTTGGCCGTCATCGCCAGCGTGGGCCGGCCGCTGGCGGCCTCCCGGCTGTTCATCGTGACCAGAACGTTGGCGTTGGTGGTATCGACCAGCGCCAGAGAGGCTTTCTTATCTCCGGCGAGCTGGCTGTTGACGAAGCTGGTGACATCCACGTTGAGGACACCGGCTCCGCTGGCGCTGGTGGAGCCCAGCAGGGTGACGCGCGCCGGCTGATTGTTCCAGGTGATGCCGGTCTCCGTCCACGAGTCGTCGGTCACGGAGTAGACCTTGACCGGCCCCGGCGGAGTGTCGACCGCCGTCACGGTCACCTGCAGCGTCGCGGTGGCGACGGTGGGGACGGATACGCTGGTGAGGTCGAACTTGACGTACGAGTTTCGGCTGAAGCCCACCCCGGTCGTCTGCTTGGCGTAGATCGACGTCGCCGTGCCGAAGTTCGTCCCCGCGTTCGTGCCGTCGCGAACGTAGGAGTCGGCCACCGCGGTCAGCGACGGCAGCCCGCCCGCGGGCAGCCCGAAAGCCTGGATCCGATCCGTCCCCACGAACACCATGCCGCGCCCGACGGCGGGGGTGTTGTACTTGCCGCCCACGTTCAACTGAGCAGACGTGCTCTTCCACAAGACGGCCAATGTGAACGGATCGATCGCGTAAAGCGTCGGGTGCGGCACGCCCGTGCCGACCATCGAATCGACGCGATTGACGTTGGCGACCAGGATCCAGAGGATCGGGTTGGTCGAGCCGTTGCTGGTGATGATGGGCGAGCCGGGCGTGTTGAACAACAGCGTGTTCTCGTACTGATCAACCGCCAGATACGCCGGCTGGCCCGCCGCCGTCACCACCCGCAAGCGCGCCAGGCAAGGCGCCACGGTCGTTTGCGACGTCGCGGACTGTTTGCTCGAACCGGAAACAAAGAGGTAGTTCGTCCCGTCACTCTTCTTGAAATACGCTGGCGTCGCACGCGATTTGGCGAAGTCGAGGTTGCCGTTCGTCTCCGAGTACGGACCGAAGACGTTGAGAGGCCCGCGCGTACCAAACTGGGGCTGGTTGCCGGGGGGAAGCAGCGATCGGTCCGTCGACGCATTGGTGGTGCAGGCCGGCCGCTGGACCAGGCTGCCGGGAAGGTGGTCCATGTCCAGCAGATAGACGTTCCCCTGTTTGCCGCCGAACGCCAGCGTGTGCGGCGTCGAGGTGTTGGCGCTCCCGAGGTCGGGCACGACGATGGGCGCCCCGCCGGCGAGGTCGATGTCGGCGGTCTCCAGCTGACAGTGATTCCAGGGCGTATACGTGCCGAGCAGGCCCAGCGTCGGCATCGGCCCCCAGACGAGAACGGATTGGCCCCAGTATCCAGGCGTGGTGTCGAAGCTTCCGCAGTTCGGCGAGCAACTGGGGGTCGAGCTGGGAAAGTCGCCGTTACCGGTCGTGATGTAGACGTTGCCGGTGGCGTCGAGGGCGGGGCCACCCGATGCCCACATCCCGCCGTTCGCGAAGTTGTGCAGCGACGGCCGGCCGTCGGGAGCTCCCGCGTAGGCGCTGGCCAGCCGGGGCGTGACCGTGTCGACCGCCACCATCCAGCCGGCCCCTTGATCCCCGTAGGCGCCGAAGGGAACGTAGAGGAGGCCGCCATTCGGGCTCAAAGCGAGGGCGCCACGCTGGCTGTTTCGCGCCAGCGGTTGCATCGTCGCCGGGCCATTCTGCATGATGCTCACCACCGTCGCGTCGCTGATGTTGAGCGGCCACCCGGACAACACGTTCCCGCTGGTGATGTCGATGGCGAACACCTGCCAGGCCCCCGACACCGAGTCCGCCGAGGCCACGTAGATGCGAGGGGGACTGGCGGCGAGGTCGATGACGGGTGTCGAGAGCACGCCGAGCTGGACACCGCCATCGAAGGGGTTCGGGTTGTTGGAGGGGACTGACGGCGTGCCCATCTGTCTCTTCCAGAGGATGGTCCCGGCCGCGGCGTCGACCGTCGTCGACGCGGCGATGGCATAGGCGAACCCGTTGCTCGTCGCGGCAAAGACGACGCGGAACGTCTTGCCGGAGAGTGTGCCGCTGGAAAGAGTGACGCTGTCGACATACAAGGGCGAGGCGTAAACGTGCGGAACTTGCCCTCCGACCAGATCGAACTGTGGTGAATTCCAGATCGGAGCCAGCGCGGCGACGTTGGCCGGCGTCAGCACGGTCTCGCTCTGCTGCCATCCGGTTCTCTGCGGATTGCCGTGGAACATCAGCGTGTTGACATCCGCTTGCGCTCCCGCCGGCGGAGCCGCGAGCGCGATGGAGAAAGCGACGAACGAGGACACCACCACTGGGGAACAGGTCGGTCTCTTGAGCGCGGGCATCGGGGCCTCCTCCGTCACACTGCGTATCGTCCAACCGTGTTGCGGAAACCCTTGTACCATGAGTTCTGGGCGACAAGTCTCTCGAATTCCGAACCCGCTCTTTATTCTCGAAATTGTCGACAGATCGACACTGTGACTGATGCGTTACGAAAGTGGCTTGTCGTCGTCGGCCTTGAACGCAATATTTGCGCGCACGAGCTGCTGGGGCGCATCTTCAAACAGGAAATTCGCGGCAGCGGCATTGCAGAGGCGACAGACTCGTCCAACGTCTGAACGCGCCGGCAGCTTGGCATCGGTCCGTACCGAGGGAATGTCAGAATCGACGCGTCGAAGCGGATCTCGGATTCCGCCGCGCCGAACAAGACGGGAGCTCCGAACACCCGCGCGGCTCGCCGTCGTCGTCCGAGCGGTTGTTTCGAAATGTCTCGTGACCTGTTTCGTGACAGGACTGGTCGGCTGCGGAGCGGATCAACACGCTCGCGCCGTCGCGGTGCAGTCACAGTCATCACCTGCGGAGACTGTCAAAGTTCCCCGGACGACCAGGTGCAATCGTTCACCGCAGGTCAGGGCCCTTTGAGGGTCCCGAAATGGATCAGGTCTAGACCCGCCCGCGCTTCTCGACGTGCTCGCGGATGATCGCTTCGGCCAGCTCGGGGACGATCTCCCAGACGACCTGTTCGATGATCTCGCGCGACAGCTTGGCGATGGCCTCGTACTCCGGGCCGCGGGCGGCGATGGCGGCCATCTTCTGATCGACGGCGCTGCCGACCAGCGTGGACGTCGGGCTGGGCAACGGGCCAGCTCCGGTCCCCGGCGCCTGCGGTTGTGGCCGGTTCATCAGCGGCGGCGACTGGCGTGGCTGCGGCATCGCCCCCGGATACGGTGACGGTCCAGGCGCCGGACGCATCGACCCCGGGAGGGGAGCGTTCGCCGCCGGCAATCCCATCAGCGTGCGCGCCATTGGCGGCGCCGGTCGCTGCGCGGGCGGCGCCGCGCCCGGTCCCATCGGACGCGCGGGCGCCACCACGGGCGGCGCGCCCGGACGCGCGGGCGCCACCGCTCCCGGACGCACGCCCGGGATCAGCGATGGCCGCATCCCCGGCGACATGGGAGCCGCGGGCGCGGACACCGGGCCCGAGGCGGGAGCCGCCGAGGCCGCCGCCGGGACCGCCGCCGGGCCGGGCGCGCGCGCGGGCTGCAACGGAAACGCTGGCGACGGCGCCACCGGCCGTGTCTCCCGCGCCGCCGGCGCGTCGACGCTGATCTCGCCGTAATCCTCGTCCGACACCGCCGGCATGGCCGCCGACGACGGCCGCGCCGGCACCACGGGACGCGCCGTCGCAGTGGGGCGCGGAGCCTCGGCAGCGGCGCCGGCCACCTTGGCCAGCGCCTCGCGAATCTTTTCGATGAGCGCCGTCGTCTCGAACGGCTTGATCAGATGTCCGTCGGCGCCCACCTGGCGAGCCTTCGCCTCGTCGAACGGCTGCTGGCTGGAAGCCAGAATAAAAACCGGCGTGGCGCGCAATCCGCCGTCCGACTTCACCGCCGCGCACAGCTCGTATCCGGACCGGCCCGGCATGCCCGCGTCGGCGATGATCAGATCGGGGCGATTCTGGCGCGCCATGCTCAGCCCCTCGTCGGCGGAGCGCGCCGCGACCAGCGAGACGTCCTCGGCGCCGAAGGTCATCGCGAACGCCTTCTGGATCGTCACGCTGTCGTCAGCGACGAGTATGCGTTTCGCCATTTCGACTGAAATATCACCTTCAACTTGAGGGGTCAATTTCACCGGAAATGTTAAAACGCACCCCGCATCGACGAGGAACGCCCACCGTGAACGGATCCGAAACCGCCATCCGCCTGGTCGTGAACGCCGACGATTTCGGCATGACGCCGGAGATCTCGCGCGGCATCGTCCGCGCTCATGAAATCGGCTGCGTCACCAGCACCTCGGTGCTGGGCAACTGCACCGACCTCGCCGCCACCAAGGCCCTGCTGGACCAGGCGCCCAACCTGGGTGTGGGTGTGCACCTGGCGCTGGTCGGAGGCCGCCCGACCGCGCCGATCGCCGACGTCGCCTCGCTGGTCGATGCTTCCGGGATGCTGCCGGCGCGGCCCCGTGATTTCTTCAAGCTTTGGATGAAGGGTGCGATCGTGCGCGGGCATGTGGAAACCGAAATCAACCACCAGATCGACCGGATCATCGGCGCCGGGCTGCG
>DATKEU010000276.1:0-2208 GCA_035544495.1 Polyangia bacterium
ATCGCTGCCGGCCAGTCGCTGGCCCAGGGCCACCGGATCGGCGACCGGGCCGTTGGCGTCGGCGGTGCCGTCGAGCTCGCTGGCCAGCACCACCGGCTGGCCGGTCTCGTCGACGGTGCGGGGCCGGCCCACGGCGTCGAATCCTTCGAACACCACGCCGATGGGATCCATGAGGTTGTGGCAAGAAGCGCAGGCGGAGTTCTGGCGATGCTGCTCGAGGCGCTGGCGCTGGGTCAGGTTGGCGCCCAGCTTGCCGAGGTCGGTGTCGACGTTCGGCGGCGGCGCCGGGACGGTCTGGCAGAGCACGTCGGTTCGGATCTTCAGTCCGCGGCGCACGATCGACGTCCGGGTCGGTTTGTCGTGCGCCAGCATCATGCCCTGCGTGAGCACGCCCGACCGCCCCGGCGCGGCGACCTTCTCGAATCCCGCGCCGGCGGGCCCGCCCAGGCCATAGTGCTTGGCCAGCGCGGCGTTGGCGAAAGTATAGGGCGCCGTCAGCAGCTGCTCGAACGAGCCGCCGGGCGCGTGCAGCACGTCCGCGACGAAGGCGTTGGTCTCCTGCAGCAGCAGCGACGGCAGCTGCGGATCCAGGTTGGCGAACACGGTCGCATCGCGGGTCATCTCCTGGACGGCGTCCAGATCCAGCCATTGATCGAAGTACTCGAGCAGGCGCGCCGCGCGCGGGTCGGCCAGCAGCCGGCGGGCCTGCGTTTCGATCTGCGCGGTGGTGCCCAGCTGGCCGCTGGCGGCGGCGTCGAACAGCGCCGCGTCCGGCATGCTCTGCCAGTAGAGATACGAGAGGCGCGACGCGATCTCGTACGGTGAGGGCTTCACCGCCGAACCCGCCGCCGTGCCGCCCAGCTCGAAGCGGTAGAGGAACTGAGGCGACTGCAGCATCGCGAAGACGATCCACTCGATGCCGGTCTGGAAGTCATAGCCGCCCGCGATGGCTTTCTGGTAAAGGGCGGTGTAACGGGCGGTGTCGTCGGCGGTGAGAGGCCGGCGATAGGCCTTCTGGCCGAACGAGGCGATGAAGGCGCTGGCGCAGGTGGCGTCCTTGACACCGCTCGCGCAGGTGACGAAGCCCGGCGCCTGCGCCGCCGCCTGCGAGAATTGATCGGCAGCGTCCAGAAAGGCCTGCGCCGCCAGCGACGGCACGGACAGATAGTCGGCGCTGTTGCGGAAGCCGAGCGACTGCGGCTCGGGCGGAAAGGTCTGAGTGGCGGTCGACACCAGTGACAGCACGGATGGAACACTGGCGAAGAGATCGCTGATGGTATTGCGGTACTCGGCATTGCTGAGGCGACGGAGGGGCGCGCGGCCCGGGCTGGGCGCTCCGCACGAGGCCAGCACGTCGTCAGCCGAGCGGCCACCCAGCACGGCGGGGCCCACGACCATCCCGGGCCCGCCGGCGCCGCTCCCGTTCTGTCCCGCTCCAGCGCCGCCACCCGGCGAACCGCCCGGCGATGAGGGGCCTCCGATCGCGCCGGTGCAGGCCACCGCCGACAGCGACAAGACCACCCAACCGACGGCGACCCGGAGCGAGACAGAGGAGCCAGACATCAATTCCTCCTGGCCCGCGCGGGCCGGCGACCGGCGCACGGCTTCGGAGCCGTCACGCGATGAACCATCCTACCTTCGCCAACGTTCGGCTGGCAATAACCGTTTGCCAGATGACTAAAAAATTGGCGGATAC
Source organism: Polyangia bacterium (assembly GCA_035544495.1). GTDB lineage: Bacteria > Myxococcota_A > Polyangia > Fen-1088 > Fen-1088 > DATKEU01. Next base: position 1,697 of record DATKEU010000276.1, read on the forward strand.
GGTGGGACGGCGCGCTGCGCTGCCGAATAGGAACTGTCAGCCGCGTCACCGTCAGGGGACGATCACCGTCGGGATACAGCAGCCCTGGATGCAACCGTAGTTGGCGGGGCACGCGCTGACGGCGTCGATGGTGCCGGCGGCAGTGCGGGCGCAAGCCTGGTAGTTCCCGCAGGCCGGCACGGGCGGCGGCGGCGTTCCACCGTCGCCGGGCGGAGTCCCGCCATCGGGGGTCATCGCGCAATCGTCCGGCAGCTTGTCCTTGCCGACGCACAGCTCGCAGTGGTCGCAGGGGTTCAGGCACTGGGTGACCTGCGTGCAGGGCGGGCACTTGGTCGGATCGCCGAAGTCCTTCGCCGTGCAGGTGGCGCTCAGGCGAATGGCGTTGGGCGCCCCGGGAATCAGGCAGCAGCCGAAGCAATCGCAGCCGTTCGGCGTGAGCGGACGGCAATTCTTGATGCAGGCGTCGGACTGCGAAGCGCTGATGGAGCACTCACTCTGGTGCTTCTGAGCAT
>DATKEU010000277.1:0-6900 GCA_035544495.1 Polyangia bacterium
GCCATCGCCGAGCCGGACGGGGTGACGCCGTTCCTGGGATTCTCGCGCCTGTACGTCAACGCCGAGGCATCGTCGCTGGTCCGGCGGGCGCCCGTGATCAAGGAGATCGCATTGCAGGCGCTGCGCGTGCACGTGGTGCGAGAGAGGGTCACCGAGGCGTCCTGGGGCGACGTCGAGGCGGCGTACAACTTCTCCGACATCCTGGCGCGCCTGGCGGCGCCGCCGAAATCGCCGCAGCCGCAGCCCGAACCGCCGCGGGCCAGCGCCGAACCGCCGCGCTTTTCCCTGAACAACATCCACATCGACGACGCGGCGGTGGTCTTCGACGACGCGCCCACCGGCGACCACCACGAGATAACGGGGCTGTCGGCCGGCGTACCGTTCGCATCGACGTTGCCGGTGTACCTGGACACGTTCGTGCAACCGGGGCTGCGGGTCTGGGTCGACGGCACGCCGTTCGTGATCTCCGGCCGCACCAAGCCCTTCAAGCAATCGCTGGAGACGGTGCTGGAGCTGCGGCTGCAGGCGCTGGATCTCACGCGTTACGTGCCGTTCGTGCCGATGCGCTTGCCGTTCGCGCTGAGATCGGCCGAGCTGTCGCTGGCCCTGGACGTGACGTTCGTGCGCCCGGCGGACGAGGCGCCGAAGGTGACGGTCAAGGGTGACGTCGCGCTGGAAAAGATCGACGTCGAGCAGAAGCAGGGCAAGGGCACGCGGCCCCTGCTGGCGCTGGAGCGGCTGGCGATCACCCTGGGCGAGAGCGACGTCAGCGCGCCGAGTTTCCACGTCGAGAAGGTGCTGGCGTCCGGCCTGGACGTCCACCTCCGCAAGCAGCGCGACGGCACCCTCAATGTCCAGCACCTGGCCCCGGCGGCGCCGGCCGCGCCCGGTTCGCCCGCGCCGCCGGCTCCGCCCGCCCCCGCCCAGGCGAGGGAATCGGCCAGCGGCGGCCTGCGCTTCGCCGTCGACGCCTTCGATCTCGAGAAGACGACGCTGCACTTTCGCGACGACTCGGTCGCGCCGGCGTTCGAGACCGAGGTGCGGGATGTCTCCGTTGCCGTGCACGACCTCTCGAACGCCCACGGCGCCACGGCCAAGGTCGAAGCCAGCCTGCGCGCCGTCCCCGGCGGCAACGTCCACCAGCGCGGAACGCTGCGCCTGGCACCGCTCGGCGCCGAGGGGAAGCTGACCGTCGACGACGTCGAGCCGGGCCGCTTCGCGCCGTACACGCGCGATCTGGTCGCTTTCGACGTCGCGTCGGGCCGCGTCCGCCTGGGCGCCGACTACCGGTTCGAAGCACGCGAGCGCGGGCAGCCAGCGTCGCTGAAGCTGCACGACGCGTTCGTGGAAATCGCCAACCTGGCGCTGCGGCGGCGGGGAACCCGCGACGATTTCTTCAAGCTCGCGGCCCTGACCGTGCAGGGCGCCAGCCTGGACCTCGGCGAGCGCAAGGTCGAGGTCGCCTCGATCGCGACGCACGACGGCCGGGTGCGCGCGGCACGCGACGCCAATGGCGAGATCGATCTCGCCACGCTGGTACCGCCCGCGCCCCCGGCGCCGCCCGCCGCGGCGAAACCGGCGGCCGCCGTCGCGCCGAGCTGGACCGTCACCGTGGCCCGCTTCGATCTCGATCGCTGGAGCGCGCGCTTCGACGACCACGCGGTCTCGACGCCCACCACGATCACGCTGGATCAGATCGCGCTGCACCTGACCGGCGTCTCGACGGCCCCCGGCGCCAGGCTGGGCGTCGACCTGCGCCTCGGCATCAACAAGACCGGCAAGCTGCAGGTCGGGGGCAACGCCACGCTGCCGCCGGTCGCCGCCAACCTGCGCTTCGATCTGAAGGGCCTCGAGGTGCTGCCGCTGCAACCTTACTTTCAGAACCAGGAGAGCCTGCTGGTCACGGGCGGAACCGTCGCCCTGCGCGGTCAGGCGGCGGTCAAGATCCCCGCCACCGGGGATCCGAAGCTGGACGTCACCGCCGACATCGACGTCGGCGACCTGACCACCGTCGATCGCGCCAAGCACGAGCCGCTGCTGAAGTGGAGATCGTTCCACGTCGGCGGGCTGCACGTCGTCAGTCCGCCGATGTCGGTCGCCATCGAAGACGTCGCGCTGACCGACTTCCAGTCCCGGCTGGTGCTCTCTGCCGACGCCCACTTCAACCTGCAAGACGCGCTGGCGGCCCCCGGCGCCACGGCCGCGCCGCCGCCCGCGGCGACCGCCCCCGCGCCGAGGAAGACGGCGGACACCGCGCCCGCCCCGGCGCCGATGCCGGTCACCATCGGCCAGGTCACGCTGCAAGGCGGGCAGGTGACGTTTACCGATCGCTCCGTCCACCCGTCGTACACGGCCGACCTCACCGAGCTGGCGGGGCGCATCTCCGGCCTGTCGTCGACGCCGGGGACGACGGCGGCGGTCGACATCCGCGGCTCCGTGAACCGATCGGGCGTGCTGACCATCGTCGGTTCGGCCAACCCTCTGGCCAAGGATCTGTCGCTGGACGTCCAGGTCAACCTGCGCGACTTCGAGCTGCCGCCCGCCAGCCCCTACACCGGCCGCTATGCCGGCTACGTCATCAGCAAGGGCAAGCTGGATCTGTCGCTGGCGTACAAGATCGCCGCCGGCAAGCTGGACGCCCGGAACAAGCTGGTGCTGGATCAGTTCACGTTCGGCGAGAAAGTTGAAAGCCCCGACGCCACGAAGCTGCCGGTGCGCCTGGCGGTGGCGCTGCTCAAGGATCGCCGTGGCGTCATCGACATCGACCTGCCCATCGCCGGCTCGCTGGCCGACCCGCAGTTCCGCATCTGGCGCGCGGTGCTGAAGGTGCTGCGCAACCTGCTGGTCAAGGCGGCGACCGCGCCGTTCGCGCTGATCGCGTCGGCGTTCGGCGGCGGCGAGGAGCTGTCGCACGTCGAGTTTCCCGCCGGCCGCGCCACCCTGGACGAGGGCGCGCAGAAGCGCCTGGGCGTGCTGGCCAAGGCGCTGCGCGAGCGGCCCGGCATCTCGTTCGAGATCCAGGGGGGCGCCGATCCCGGGCAGGATCGCGAGGGGCTGCGACGCTTCCTCTACGAACGCAAGCTGAAGGCGGCCAAGCTGGCCGCGCTGGTGCAGACCGGCGCCGCCGTGCCGTCGCTGGATGACCTTACGCTGGACGCGGCCGAACGGCCGGCGCTGGTGGCGGCGGTCTACAAGACCGAGAAGTTCCCCAAACCGAAGAACGCGCTGGGTTTCGAAAAGTCGCTGCACGTCGAGGAGCAGGAGAAGCTGATGCTGGTCAACACGCGCGTCGAGGACGACGAGCTGCGCGCGCTGGCCCTGCGCCGCGCCACCGCCGTGCAGGCCCTGCTGGCGAAGAGTGTGCCCGGCGGCGCGAGCCGCCTGTTTCTCGTCACGCCGCGCCTGACCGCGGCCAACGTCCAGCTGGATCTGAAGAAAGACTGAAACACCGGCCTCGCGCTTTGGCATCGCTGCCTGGCAGGCGAGACGGCAGCGTCTACTCATTCTGTGGGGCGATCGATGATGCGCGCTTGTCTCGTTGTCGGGTTGCTCGCTGGCGCATGCTCGTTGCCAGGGACGGGCGCGACAGGCGCCGCCCCGGATGCCGCCGGTGACGACCGGGCGGCGCACGCCGGCAGCGGCGGCGCGCCGGGCGGCGCAGACGCCGGAACAGGCGGGGCGGCCGGGATGACGACGGTTCCCGGCAGCGGCGGCGTGGCCGGCGGGGGCGGCGCGGACACCGACGGCGGCACCGCCGATAGCGCGGACGGCGGCCCGGCTCGCGTGGACAAGGCGCTGCTTTACATCTTCAGCAATCTGTATTTCCGCCACCCGTCGATCGAGCCGGCGGCGTTCACCCTGGAAGCGTTGCTGAAGGATCGCGGTTTCTCCGTCGAGATCAGCAAGGACCCGGGCAAGTTCACCCAGGCGAACCTGGCCGACCTGCGATTGGTGGTGATGATCGGCTCGTGCGGAGCGCCGCTCGGCGATCCCGAGACCGAATCGGTCGCGGCGCTGGATGCGTGGCTGAAGGCCGGAGGCGCCTTCGTCGGGATACACGCGGCATCGGCGGTCAAGTACGCCCCGACGTCGCGGTTCGTGGCCATCATGGGAGGGCGTTTCATCGGCCATCCCGGGGACCTTCGCCCGGCGATGTGCACGCCGCAGGGGACGCACCCGTCGGTGGCGAACCTGCCCACGCCCTTCATGGTGCACGATGAGATCTACAATTTCGACGGGTACAACAACGCCAATCAAGTTGATCTCACATGCGCCGGCCTCAACGGCGCGCCTCTGCCCATTGCCTGGCACCGCAGCGAAGGGGCTGGCCGGGTTTTCTACACGGCGCTTGGGCACGAGATCCCCGTCTGGCAACCGGACACCCCCATGGTGAAGGATCACGTGTGGCCCGGAATCCTCTGGGCGCTGGGCCTGTGACGAACAGGCGGGCGCGGCTGTTGCTGATTCCGGCCTTCGTGGCGGGCGCGTGCTCGGCTGGAGCGGGTCCAGGCGCCGGGGAGCCGCCACCCGCTTCCACCGAGCCAGCCCCCACGACGGGGTTGAGCCCGGTGTCCGGGTTCGACCTCCGTCAGATGAGCAGCGCCGATCCCGTCGAGCGCGAGAGTTGCCGGCCGGGCTTTGTCGCGTCGATGTTCACCTGGAGCTTCGGCAGCCCGATCTGTCGGACGCCATCGACCAGCAGCTGAAAACCCTGGGCGTGTTCGAGCCCCTCGAGATCTTCGCGACCGGAGGACACGAGAGATTCAACGTCGGCGTCCCCAATAACCCTGGCCGCAATTGGCCGGATAAATTCTTGCGCTGGCTAACCTCCAACAACCTGGTGCCTTGACGAGTGGCAGAGAGAGAGCGCGGGAGAGACGATTTTCCGTCGTGTAGACTTTAATGGATGGCGGGCGGCGGGGCGGATCGACGTATTCCTTCACTCGACGGTCTGCGCGCGATCTCGATCGTGATGGTGCTGGCCACCCACGCGTCGGCCACCCACGGATGTCCGGGCCCCATCTTGATGCTGGGCGAGCTGGGCGTGCGGGTCTTCTTCGTGATCTCGGGATTCCTGATCACCACGCTCCTGCTGGGCGAGATCGACCGCCACGGCCACATCTCGCTGGGCCGCTTCTACTTGCGCCGCACGTTCCGGATCTTCCCCGCGTACTATGCGTACCTGTTCGCGATCCTGGTCGCCGTCTCCGCCGGCTGGATTGCGTCGCCGGCGGAGGCGCTGCACCCGCGCGACGCGCTCCACGCCTTCACCTATACGACCAACTATCACCCGCACCGCTCGTGGTGGATGGGGCACACCTGGTCGCTCTCCGTCGAGGAGCAGTTCTACCTGCTGTGGCCGGCGGTGCTGGTGCTCTTCGGCGCGCGCAGCGGCATGCATGCGGCGCTGGCGTTCGTGGTGTTGGGCCCGGCGATCCGGCTCGCCGACTGGTACGGCATGCCGGGCTGGCGCGACATGCAGGGCGAATCGTTCTGGACCGCCGGCGACGCGATCGCGATCGGCTGCGTGCTGGCGATGGTGCGGCCGCGACTGGAGCGGAGTCGGCGCTGGCTGGCGTTCCAGCGCTCGTGGCTGTTCTGGATCGTGCCGCTGCTCCTGCTGGCGGCGTACGGCGCCAGTGTGCGGTACGCCCTGGCCGGCATCGCGATCGGCCAGAGCGTCACGATCGTGTGCATCGCCGCGTGCGTCGATCGCGCGATCCGCTTTCCCGACGGCGCGGTCGGGCGCTTTCTCAATTGCCGGCCAATGATCTTCATCGGCACCCTCAGCTACTCGCTGTACCTCTGGCAGCAGCCGTTCCTCAACCGCCATAGCACCAGCTTCGTCGCCGCGTTCCCCCAGAACCTGGCCTTCGCGGTGATCGCGGCGCTGGCGTCGTACCACGTGATCGAGAAGCCGTTCCTGGCGTTGCGCGAGCGGATCGAGGCGCGCGTTTTGCCCAAGCGCCGAAAGCCGGCGCGGGCAGCGATGACCAACACCACGCCCGCGACGGCGCCGGATCCTGATCTCCGCCCGCCGGCCCGCGAGGGTGTTAACCTATTGCGATGATGCAAATGGCTCATAAAGAATATCCCTCATTCTTTGCCACTGTCGTCCTCTCGGTCCTGGCCCTCACCGCCTGCTCATCCGGAACGCCGCTGGCAAACCCCGACGCCGACCTCGGTGGCAGTGCTGGTTCCGGCGGCGCCGTCGGATCGGGCGGCGCCGTCGGGTCTGGCGGCGCCGGAACCGATCCCTCACCGGGGGACGGCAGCGCTGAAGAGACCGTCGGCGGCGGCTGCCCGCTCACGGCGAGCCTCACCTTCGGTTCCACCGGCGGCCTGGTGGCGTTCGAGGACGCGTCGACAGTGACGCCGCCGGATCAATATCAGCACACCCGCTCGTATCATTCCCCGACCGAAGAGACCAGATCCTGCTCGGTCCCGTTGAGCGGGTGTCTCGGCATGAACTCAATTGGAATTTTCGACATCGGCCTCGCGTATCAAAAGTCGGACGTGCAGAGCGCATTCGCTGAACCGGTGCCGCTGCTCTTTGGCGTCGATCAACGCCCCGTCGACGGCACGGTTTACTCCGTGCGCCGGCCGGACGGCCACGGCATCCTGGTGGGGGCCGACTGTGCCGGCGGCGCCGTCGGTTGCCGGCCGATCACCGACGGCATCAAGACCCTGGTCGAGCTTCTCAAGATATTCGACGAGAAGATGCTGGCGCGGCCCGCGTGCAGCGGTCTTTAGACAGGCGCCATCCGCAGCGGTTCCGCGGTCACGACAAGGGTGGCGCACCGGCGTTTGGACGCAGCGGCGGTGCCGATGGCGATGGCGGTGGGGATGGTGATGAAGGCGCAGGCGCGGAACGCGGCGGCGCCCGGGCGACCTGAACTC
>DATKEU010000278.1:0-2673 GCA_035544495.1 Polyangia bacterium
GCGGCGCTTGCGGTCACGCTTGCCAGTCGGGGATGGTCTGCTCCGGCGGCGCGTGCATGAACGGTTCGGATGGGACCGATGGCGGCACCTCCGCCGGCAACCCGGACGGCGCCACAACCAGCGTTCCGACCTGCGACGCCACCAGGCCGCTCGCTTGCCAGAACGCCGCCGGCCCCTGGACCTGCGTCGATCCCCAGAACGACGCCGTCAACTGCGGCGGCTGCGGTCGCGCCTGCCCGGCGGGCGTGGCGTGCAGCGCGGGCGTCTGCGCGGGCGGCGTGGCGGCCTGCGCGCCGCCGCTCAGCTCGTGCGGGACCGCCTGCACCACGCTGGCCGACGATCCCGCCAACTGCGGCGGCTGCGGCAACGTCTGTCAGGGCGGCGTTTGCGGCGCCTCCGCCTGCCAGCCACCGGGCAGCGGCAAGTACAGCGATCCCTGCGTCGCCAACACCGATTGCGGCGCCGGCATGATGTGCATGGACGAGGCGCGCTTCGGCTGGGGCAACGGCTTTTGCACCACGCCCTGCGACGCCAATCGCTCGTGCGCCGCCGGCCAGGCTTGCGTCAACGTCGGCGCCAAGCTGGGCAACTTCGGCCTGTGCGAGAGCAAGTGCACCGCCGACGCCGACTGCCCGCGCGGCTATCTGTGCGGCTCCGGCCTCTGCGCTCCCGACTGTCGATCGTCGACGAAGATCTGTCCCGGCGGCCAGACGTGCGACGCCACCGGCCGCTGCGTCCCCGGTGCCACCATGACGACAACAACGACCGGCGCCCTGGCGGTCTGTCCGGGCACGAACGCCGCGCCCGTCTGCACGAACCTTTACTACGACGGCGCCAACTGCGGCACGTGCGGCAACATCTGCGGCAGCGGCATGTATTGCCAGGGCGGGGCCTGCATCGCCGTCGCCAGCGGCTGCCCGGCGCCCGGCAAGCTGTGCGTCGACCAGCCGACCGGCAAGTCGTACTGCGCGTACGTCGATGCCGATCCGGGGAACTGCGGCTTCTGCGGCAACGTCTGCTCGGCCAGCACGTATTGCCAGAGCGGCGCTTGCGTCCCCAACGACGGCGGCGCCAGCGCCGACGCCCAGGCCCCGATCTGTCCCGATCCGATGACGAAGGTGTGCCCGATCGCGGCCGGCGGCTATTACTGCGCCCTGGTGATGAACGATCCGGCGAACTGCGGCGCCTGCGGCAACGCTTGCCCGCAAGGTTCGTTCTGCCAGAACTTCATCTGCACCGCGACTGACGGCGGGGCCAGCCCCGCCTGCTCCGAGCAATATCCCGACAAATGCCCGATCGCCGGGGGCGGCGGGTCTTACTGCACAAACCTGGCGATTGACCCGGGCAACTGCGGCGTCTGCGGCGCCGCCTGTCCGGGGGGCCAGGCCTGCAACAACGCCACCTGCGTGCCGGCGGGCGGCCCCGACGGCGGCGTCGCGCCGGCCGACGGAGGGGCGACCTGAATCGCGGCATCGGCCGGCCGTGACCGAGCGTGCCACTGTTTTCGCCTGAAGGCGCCGACTGTTTCCAGCGGCGCACCGCCGGCGCGCGCGGCCAGGCGACGCGCATGACATAATTTGGCGTGGTTTTTGGCGATTACGCGCAGGCTTGGCGGTCGTCGCTGCGGGGGCAGGCCACCCTGTTCGACTTCGCGGCCGTCGTCGAGAACGGGCGGCCCTATCCGCTGCTGGCGGCCACCTCGCCGGGCGCCGCCACGCTGATCATCACCGCCGGCTTCCACGGCGACGAGCGGGCGGGGCCGTCGACCCTGCTGGCCCACGCGCCCGAGATCGTCGACTACGCCCGCGACCGCGACGTCGCCCTGCGCATCTACCCGTGCCTCAACCCGTCGGGCTTCGAGGCCCAGACCCGTTACAACGCCTCCGGCGAACGCCCGAACAACGATTTCCTGAAATACGAGGTGTCGCCCGGTGTCTGGAAGGGCGAGCTTTCACCCGGCGAGCCCTTCCTGCGTCACGTCGCCACCGACGGCGCGCGCGACTCCCTGCCGAAGGAGACGGCGGCCCTGGCGCGCGAGCTTGGCGCGCTGCCGACGCCGGCGGCGCAGCTGGATCTGCACCAGGACAATTTCATCCACGGCCAGCGCTTCTACGCTTACGTCTTTGGCGACCTCGACGTTTACCGGCCACTGATGGCGCGCTCGGGCGCGCTCGTGCCGGTGCTGCGCAGCTGCCTCGTCGATTCAGGGCACGAGCCGGGGACCGACGTGCGCGCCGACGACGAAGGTTTCATCCTGTGCAACGACGGCAGCATCACCGACTATTACTTCCGCCGCGGCTGCCCGCTGACGGCGGCCGTCGAAACCAGCACGGAGACGCCGGCCAACCTGGCCGACGAGATCAACCTGATCTGGATCCGCGGTTTCATCGACCTGGTGGCCAAGCGCGTCGCCGGTCCCTCGCCCGCGCGTTGATTCGCCGTCGCCGTTTCTAACCTTCGCGCGCACGCCGGGTCTGACGAGTTCGCGGGTCGTGCAGCGCGGGCGGGGAGTTCGGGGGCGTCCCGCCGGCAGTCATCGAACAGGAACATTCGTCGACGCGCTTACGACTATTCAGTTCAAGGGGTGTTGCGAGCGGCGGTTTCTCCGTCCAACGGCAGCGCCGGGTGGTCCGAATCCACTTCCGCTCTCACTCATGAAAGGCCAGGCAATGA
>DATKEU010000279.1:0-5841 GCA_035544495.1 Polyangia bacterium
AGGTGCTGTTCGCGTGGGCGTTGAGCGCCAGGAAGCTCCCCTGGCCCAGGTACCCTGCGCGCATGCCGCTGTCGGGAAGCGTCGTCTTCACGAAGTCGGCTCCGCTGACCGCGGGCAACCCGTAAAGCTTGGCCAGCTCCGGATTGACGTAGGTGTCGCGCGAATCGAACAGCGTGCGGAAGTCAGCGTTGCCCGCGAACGCCACGTCGGCCATGAAGCGAGCGGTCTCCTCGCGCATGGCCGGGCCCAGCGTGTCGGTCGCTTGCGGAAACACCGCCGGTAGCTGTGGCAAGTCGTCGAGCTCGGCCAGCCGGAAGTACTCGGTGAAGAAGTTGCGCGCGGCGAGGCCGGCGCGGTCCGACGCAAGCAGGCGCGTGACCTGGGCCTGCCACCCGCTGGCGGTGGTCAGCTGGTGCGCGTCCGCCGCGTCCAGCAAGGCGTCGTCGGGCGTGGTGTTCCAGATGAAGAACGCCAGGCGCGTGCCAAGCTCGTAATCGTCGAAGCGGCGCTGCGTGGAATTGGCGGGATCGGGCGCGCCCAGCTCGACGCGATAGAGGAAGTTCGGCGATTCGAGCAGCCCCGCCAGCGCGTACTGCAGGCCGGTGTAAAAGTCCTTGGAGGTCGTCTGCACCGATTTGATCAGCATGCTGTACGCCCCCACCTCGACGTCGGTGAGCGGTCGCCGCCAGATGCGGCGCCCGAAGCGTTTCAGCCAGGCGGTGGCGCAGGCGTCGTCGGTGGCGCCGGCCGGCATGCAGCCGACGAACGTGCCGCGGTTGGCAGCCGCGGGCCCCAGCACGTTGCGCGCGATCTCCAGCGCCGACGTCTCGAACTCTTCCGTGATGGGCGCCGAGAGGGCAAGCTGCGCGGCCCCGATGGAGGCGAAGCCGCTGAGCGCGCTGTCCGCCTCGAGCTGCGTCGTTGGAAGCGCGCCGGCGCCCAGCAGATCGGCGATGCTGTTGCGGTATTGCGGAACGGTCAGGCGCCGCAGGCCCCCGGGCGCGGGCGCAAAAACGCCGGGCTGGGTCGTCCCCGAGCCGCCGCCAGTCGTCGTCCCCGGGCCACCGCCGCCGGTCATCCCCGGGCCGGGGCCGCCGCCCGGTCCGCCGCCGCCGACGCTCGCGCCGCTCGAACAGCCAGCGAGCACGGAGGCGCCGATCAACAGCAGCAGCGATTCAATTTTCGAGGCCCGGGAACAAACGGTCATAACGGGACCTCCGGCCTGAGTAGAGTCGCGCCAAATGCCAAATAAATCAGCACGTAAAATAGTTTAGCCGCAACTTTAGCGTCGCGGTGGCCTTGACCGCAAGCGCGGTGCGTGGTCTTCTTTTTGGCGACCCGAGCGGCAAGGAGACGCACTATGTCCAGGACGACGATCAAGCGCCGGACGATCTTGCGCGGAGCCATCGGCGGGACCGCTGTGGGCTTTGGGTTGCCGCCCCTCGAGGCGATGTTCAACGTCAACGGCACCGCCTTCGCCGATGGGACCGCCATCCCCAAGCGGATGGGTATCTTTTTCTGGGGCAATGGTGTTCGCCCCGATCAGTGGACCCCGCCCAACGTGGGGACGAACTGGACCTCCAGCCCGCTCCTGATGCCGCTGGAGACGGCGGGCGTGAAGGATTACGTGAACGTCGTGTCCGGCATGCAGCAGCAGGCCAGCGCCGTGCGCGGGCACCACTCGGGGACGGTCGGGATTCTGTCCGGGGGCCCGCTGATATCGCAGATGGCCGGCGGGGCACCATTCCGATCGACGTTCATGCTCCCCAGCATCGACCAGGTGGCGGCGAAGATCATCGGCAAGACGGATCGCTTTCCATCGCTGGAGCTGGGCGTGTCGACCCGCCTGGACACCGTCGAGGGGACGACGCTGCACTATCTGTCGCACTCGGGTCCCGACAGTCCGAACCCGCCCGAGTACAACCCGGTCAACGTCTACAACCGCATCTTCGGCACGGGGTTCACGCCGCCGGGCGCGACGCCGCCGCCCGTCGCTGACAACACCATCGGCTTCCGCAAGAGCGTGATGGACGTGGTCCTGGCCGACATCACCCGCCTGCGCGGCCGCGTGGGCGCCGCCGATCGCGCGCGGCTGGACAAGCACACGGACAACGTGCGCAGCATCGAGAATCGCCTGACCGGCACCGGTCCGATGGTCAACGCCGTCTCGTGCAAGGCGCCCGCGATGCCGAACGCGTTCGCCGATCAGGGCGGCCAGGAGCCGCTGGTGGGCAGGAGCAAGGCGATGAGCGATCTGCTGGCGACGGCGCTGGCCTGCTACCAGACGCGGGTCTTCTCGATGATGTGGAACGGCAGCGTCGCCAGCACCACCTTCGCCGACCTGGCGATCACGACCGGGCACCACCAGTTGACCCATGACGAGAAGGGCGACCAGCCGCAGGTCCAGAAGATCGTCACGTACATCATGCAGAATTTCGCCTCGATGCTGCAGTCGCTGAAGGCGGTGCCCGAGGGGGCCGGCAACCTGCTCGACAGCTGCGCCATACTGGCCAGCACCGACACCTCCGACGGGCGGTTCCACAACCTGTTCGACTATCCGATCCTGGTGGCCGGAAAGGCGGGCGGCTTCCTCCGCTACCCCGGCGTCCACTACCGGTCGCCGACCACCAACGAGAACACCAGCGTCGTGCTGCTGTCGGTGCTGCGCGCGGCGGGGACGAACCTGAACACCGTCGGCGCCGGGCCCGGGCTGGTCACCAGCAGCTGCGGCCCGATCGAAGCGTAGGAGACGCCGGACCTTCGCGCCGCTAGCTCTGCGTTCGCTCGGGCGAACGCTTCAAGGTCGCGTCGAAGAGCTCCAGCAGCGTCCGCCAGTGGCGCTCGGCGCAGGCGGCATCGTAGACGGGTGTGTCGCGGATCGCCCACCCGTGCTTGGCGGGGTACGTCTCGATCCGATGGTCGACGCCCGCTTGAGTGAGCGCGTCTTCGAGGCGGGCTTTTTGTTCGTCCGGGAAATTGGCGTCGTCCGTCGCTCCCGCGACGTAGACGCGCGCGCGAATCTTCGACGCCAGGAGGTGCGGGCTGTCCGGCAGATCGGTGGCGAGGCGAGCGCCGTGGTACGAAGCGGCCGCGACGACGCGATCGGGGTACGTTCCTGCGGCGAGGAGCGACATCCCGCCACCCATGCAGTAGCCCGTCGTGCCGACGCCGCCCGGTTTCACGTCGGGCGTCGTGAGGTAGTCGAGGAAAAAGCGCGTGTCCTTCATGACGGCGGGCCTCGTCGCGAGCGCGAAGAACTTCTCCGTCAACATCTTGCGCTGCTCTGGATCCCCGAAGACCTTGTGCGGATCCATCGGCTCGTACGGTCCCGATCGATAGAAGAGATCCGGCACCAGCGCGACGTACCCGTGCTCGGCGAGCCGCTCGCCAATCTCGAGAACCGCCGGACGGATGCCCATGCCGTCCATGTACACGAGGGTGGCGGGCCAGGGCCCGGCGCCTGTCGGTCGAAAGACATGCGTCGGACAAATTCCGTCTTCGGTTCGAATCTCGACTTTGGTCATACGAGCATCGCGATGATTCACGGCCAAGAGCTCACGTTGCCGTCACCAGCGACTCGTCGAGTGTCCCCCAGCCGGCGGTCTGACGCCAGTAGCGGAGGAACTTGACCACCTTGGCGTCCGGATCGTCGAGGTTGTAGTCGCTCGCCGCGGCGCCGCCGATCGGCATCAAGAGGTTGCGTATGCACCAGGTGTCGATCGCCACCGGATCGGTGCCCGCGACCAGGGCGCGCGTCGGGAAAGCGGACGTCGCCTCCAGGCGGATGTCGTGCTCGTCGCCGCCGGGCCAGCCCTGGCGCGGCGTCGCCGCCATCCAGTGTGCGACCGTCAGATAGAGATCAGGATGGCGGACGTGAGTCGAGAACTGCGCCAGCGGTCCCGCCATCCGCCAGTTGGCGCGCGGCGCGCCGAAATAGTGAACCGACTGAAAGTCCTGCACGCGGCGATCGGCGCCCAGGCGTCCCGCGCTCATGTCGACGATGCCCATCGGCGATTTGACAGCGCCCGTGAATCCCGTCGACGCGTGCTCGTTGGCGGTCGTCATGTTGATCCAGGTCAGCTTCCGATCGGAGACGGCGACGCGGCGGCCGCCCTCGCGGCGATGCAGCCCGTCCCGGAAGTCGACCACCAGGCCAGAGCGGGGCGACGTGAAGACCGGCCAGGTCAGCAACGTCTGCGCGTGATCGAGCAGGCTGCGGCGCAGCCTGAAGGTCTGCGAGAAGTCCCAGACGTAGCCGTCGCGATCCTCGCCCGGGGCGATCGGTCCGCGGCCGTCGCCGCCATAGACGCCGTGTACGTGTCCAGGATCGTGCCACGGGTCGCCGGCCAGGGCGCTGGGGCCGGCGTCGACCAGACCGACGAAGCTGACCGGGGTCTTGCGGCTTTCGAAGTGACTGATCAGCGCGCCCATCGTCCGAGCGCCGTCGATGTCGACGTTGCGCGCGCTCGGGTGCGTCCAGGCGCGCGCCAGCGGCGATCCGTCGGCGAGCCGGAAATGAACATTCTCGAACACGACGATCTCGCCGCGGAAGCCCGGGCGTTCCAGCACGTGCTCGATCACGCGCTTGACGGCCGCGACGTTGGTCATCCCCTGGTTCCACCATTGTGCGCTGACCTTGATCAGCACCACGTCGGTCTCGCCCACGACGCGGCCAATGCCGCCCAGCTTGCCCAGCGCCGCGTCCACGTTGCTGGCCGGCGATTCGCCGCGCGCGACGAAGAGCGTGCGGCGCTCGCCCGCCGGGTCGTGCGGCTTGAGCACCGGCGTCGCGACGAACGAATCGAGCGCCGTCCACTGCGAGAGCTTGCCTCTGATCCGCCCGCGCCATCGAACCCCGATCGCGCCCAGCGCCGCGGCGGCGCCTCCCATGACCAGCACGCGGCGGCGGAAGGCGGGCACGATGCGCGGCATGGCAAAACAGAGTTTTATCGAAAACCGCGCGCCTGGCCAGCAGCCGTGATAGCAAAGGGAAGGCGTTCCATGCCCTACGCCGTCGACTGGATCGAAGCTGCGCACGCGCGCGATGAACACCTCGGCGTGTGGGAGCGCAACCTTTTGTTGCCGGTCACCGCGCGCCGCCGATTCGACTGGCTTTACCGCGACAATCCGGCGGGCCCGGGGCGGCTGGCCGTGCTGCGGGCGACCTCCGCTGACCGGACCGCGTTCGTGGGCACCGCCGGATACGCCGTGCGCGCGCTGGACGTCGGCGGCGAAGCTCGGCGCGCGGCTCTTCTCGCCGACCTGGCGGTCGATCGCGCGCATCGGACGGCGATGCCGGCCCTCATGCTGTTGCGCGCGGTGCGCGCCGACGTGCTGGCGCGCCAGGATGCCGTCTATGGGTTTCCCAACCCCCAGGCCGATCCGCTGCTCCGCAGGCTCGGCTACCGTTTGCTCGGCCAGACCCGCCGCTTCGTGCTGGTGTTCGGGCATCGACGGCACATCGGGGAGACGTTGCGCGAGAAGCTGGGCGCTGCCTGGGGGGCGCGCGCGACACCCGTCGCCAGCATCGCGCTGGACGTCGTGCGGGCAGCCCTGGTGGCTGGGCTGGCCGCGCAAGCGGCCGTGACCCACCGCCTACAGTTCGTCACGGAGGTGGAGGTGGACGAACGGTTCGATCGCTTGTGGCAGACGGCCCGGAGCGACTATCCGGTCGTGGGCGTGCGCGACGCGGCGTTCGTGAGATGGCGCTTCCTGGGCTGTCCCGAAGGACCGATGGAGCTCGCAGTGATGCAAGCGCGCAAGAGCGACCAACTGGAGGGATACGCCGTGATCTCGCGTGCCCAGGGCGTCGCCCACGTGCGCGACCTGTTCGCGCCGCGC
>DATKEU010000280.1:0-8252 GCA_035544495.1 Polyangia bacterium
GCAACGCGAAGGTGGTGAACCTGGCGTCGAACCTGGCGGCGGTGATCGTCTTCGCCGCCCGCGGCAGCATCGCCTGGGCGATCGCGCTGCCGATGGGGGTCGCCACCATCGCCGGCGCCAGCGTCGGCGCGCGCCTGGCGCTGCGGCGGGGCGATCGCTTCGTCCGCGCCGTCATCCTGGTGGTGGTCAGCGCCGCCGTCGTCAAGGTCGCCTTCGATCTGCGACGGTGAGCGCGCGTGCGCGGCGCGATCGTTCGCGTTATCCTCGACCGGCGATGGCAGACAAGGTGGTCAAGACCGACGAGGAGTGGCGCAAGCTGCTGACGCCCGAGCAGTTCCACGTCCTGCGCGAGAAGGGGACCGAGCGCGCCTTCACCGGCGCCTACTGGGCCTCGCACGACAAGGCGATGTACCTGTGCGCCGCCTGCGGCAACGCGCTGTTCTCGTCGGACACGAAGTACGACTCCGGTTCGGGGTGGCCCAGCTTCACGCAGCCGGCCGCCGCCGGCGCCGTCGACGAGCACGCCGATCGCTCGCACGGCATGGTCCGCACCGAGGTCACGTGCAGCCGTTGCGGCGGGCACCTCGGCCACGTGTTCGAAGACGGACCGGGTGAAGAGGGCCTGCGCTATTGCATCAACTCGGCGGCGCTGAAGCCAGTCCCGCCGTCCAAGTGAAGAGCGGTTTTTCCCGCGCTTTCTGGGCCCTCATCGGCGTCCAGTTCGCGCTGGGCGTGTCCCTGTCGGTCTTCCTGCTGCTGCCGAAGATCATGGTGGCGCGCTTCGGCGCCGCGCCGTCGTACGTCGGGCTTCTGCAGGCGCTGTTCGGCCTGGCCGGCGTGGCGGTCATCCCGATCGTCGGCGCCCGCATCGATCACGAGCGGCGCGTGCCGATGCTGGCCGCGGCGTGCCTGCTGATGATCGTGACGTCGCTGGGCTTTCTGCTGGTGCGATCGGCGGGGCCGCTGGCGCTGGTCCTGCGCGGATCGCAGGGCGCCGTCTGGGCGCTGGTCTACAGCGCGGGCGCGGCGCTGGCCTCCGAGCTGGCCCCGCCCGGGCGCCTGGCGCAGACGATGGGCCTGTGGGGCAGCGCCAACCTGGTGACCAGCGCCATCGCGCCCGCCGCCGTCGAGCCGATGATCGATCGCGGCGGGCCGTGGACGGCGTACCTGGCGGCGGCGGTGGCGGGCCTCGTCGCCCTGGGCATCACCCGCCTCGTCGACGAGACCCCGCCCGGCAGCACGGCCGCGGCGCGCGCCATCCCGCTTTCGGGCGTGCTCTCGCGTCCGTCCACGCTGCGGATGATGTTGATCGTCCTCATCGCGGGCGCGGCCTGGGGCGCGATGTTCACGTTTCACCAGCCGATGGCGCTGGGCCTGCACATGCGCAACGTGCGCGGGTTCTTCATCGCCTACACCGCCGGCGCGCTGGGCGTCCGCCTGGTGATGGGGCGGGCGATGGATCGCCTGGGCGCTTTTCGCATGACCGCCGGCGCGCTGGCGACGTACGCGCTGGTGGTGATGGGGATGAGCCTGCTCCGCCCCGGGTGGCTGGCGATCTTCGGCGGGCTGTTCGGCATCGCGCACGGCGTGCTGTTCCCGGGCTTCATGGCCCTGGTCGTGGACAGCGCCGCGCCCGAGGAGCGCGGCCGCCTGCTGTCGGTGTGGAACGGTTCGTTCCTGGCCGGCTCGATCGTCGCGCTTCCGCTGGGCGCGCTGGCGGCGTCCGTCGGTTACCCGCCGGTCTTCGTCGCCGCCGGGTTCGCCACACTGGGGGGCCTGGGCATCCTTCTGCGCTGGCCGCCCGTCGCGTATCAACCCGCCGCGCCGCCGGTCTTGTGATCGACCGTCGCCGGCCCGCGTGCTAGGGATCGTCGGGTGAAAGTCATCGCCGTGCTCGCGTTTCTGCTCGCGGCGGCCGCCCTCACCGCCACGGGCTACGGTCTGACGCTGCTGCGCGAGCAGCGCGCCCAGATCGCCGATCTGCAGAAGAAGGTCGACGACGTCGCCCCCACCGTCGAGAAGTTCAAAGGCTCGGTGCGCGACATGGGTCGTGACCTGGCGGCGCTGGTGATGGACGAGATCGATCTCAACAAGACCGGCTGGCAGCCGATCGGCCGCGGGTTCTTCGTCATCGACATCGGCTCCGAACGCACGACCGACGGGTTGCAGGTCCGCGGCAAGGTGATCAACACGTCAGCGCTGACACACGAATCGCTGCTCTTCCGCGTCCGCGTCGGCGCCGCGTCCGCCCCCTTCACGCTGTCCAAGGCGGCGCCGGGCGTCGCCCTGCCCTTCGAGGTCGTGGTCAGCGACGTGCCGCCCGCCGCCCTCCAGAAGGGCTTCGTCACCCTCGAGTCGTCGACGATCTCCTTCGCCAGCACGTCGGCGAAATCGCAGGCTTCGAAAGAGCCGATCGACACCGATCGCCTGCTCCGCTGAAGCGATCCGGGCCCCCGATCGACCGCGCCACGGATCCGCATCCGGGACGCCGCCACAAACCCGACCTGCCCCGAAATTGATCGGCATTTCTTGCCCGGCCGACCCCGCCGCTGGGCAATTCCCGCCCATAAGTGCCTGATATCGACTCCCAATTTCCGCGCCAGAAGACTGGCGCGCCGGTTGGCCCGACGCTTGCTGCTGAGGCGTCCGGAGTCACAACCGCGCCCGAGCGGCGCCCCCATCACACCCAAAAAACAAAAGGGAGAAACGGATCTGCCATGGGAATGTCGATCAAGACCAACATCAGTTCTTTGGAAGCGCAAAAGAACCTCATGGGCACGGAGAACGAGCTCAACAGCTCGCTCGCCAAGCTGTCGTCGGGATACCGAATCACCAAGGCGTCGGATGACGCCGCGGGCCTCGCGATCTCGGTCAACCTGGGCGCGCAGATCCGCAGCTACGGTCAGGCGATCCGCAACGCCAACGACGCGCTCAACGTCATCCAGACCGCGGAGGCGTCGCTGAACGAGGGGCAGAACATCCTCACCCGTCTGCGCGAGCTGGCGTCGGAGGCGGCGTCGTCGGGCATCGGCAACACCGAGCGCGGCTACATCCAGAACGAGGTCAACGCGCTCACCAGCGAAATCGACCGTATCGCCAACGCCACCGAGTACAACGGCGTCGCGCTCATCAACTCGGCCATCGCGCTGACCTTCCAGGTCGGTATCCGCAACGTGGCCCTCAACGACCAGATCACGGTGACCACCGCCAACGCCACCGCCAGCGCGCTGGGCATCAACGGCCTCGACTTCACGACGCTGACCTCCGCGGAGGGCGCGCTGTCGATCATCGACGCCGCCATGCAGTCGGTCTCGTCGGTGCGCGCGACCATGGGCGCCCAGGCCAACCGGATGGACACGGTCATCAACACCGCCACCACCGAGTCGGTCAGCCTCTCGGCCGCGCAGAGCCGCATCCGCGACGTCAATGTCGCCGAGGAGACGTCGAACCTCAGCCGCCAGCAGATCCTGATGCAGGCGGGGGTCTCGGTGCTCGCGCAGGCGAACCAGATCCCGCAGGCTGCCCTCAAGCTGATCGGCCAGTAAGCATCACCGCGGCGCCTCGCCGCGCCTCCCGTGACTCCGTTCTCCATCGGCGCGAGGGACCCGTGGCCCTCGCGCCGGTGTGCGGGACATCCGGTGACGGCGCGCGCGCCGGGAGACCTCTCTTGACCTTGCTTTTTCGGGAACGCGGGACGCGAAGTGAGTCGTCTCAGCCGCGAAGCTCTTTCAGCTTGTCGGCCACCGCGGCGGCGTGACCCTTGGCGCTGACCCGCGGCCAGTGGAAGGCGACCTTGCCCTGCGGATCGATGATCACCGTGGATCGGATGACGCCCATGCTGATCTTCCCGTACATGTTTTTTTCCCCCCAGGCGCCGTACTTCTCCAGCGTCTCGTGCGTGGGATCGGACAGCAGCGTCACCTTCAGCTTGTACTTGGCGATGAACTTGCGGTGGCGCTCGGTCGAGTCCGGGCTGCAGCCGTAGACGGCCGCCTCCAGCTTCTCGAAGTCCTTCAGGCCGTCCGTGAAGTCGCAGGCCTCGACGGTGCAGCCGGGAGTGTCGTCCTTGGGATAGAAGTAAAGGACGGCCCAGCGCCCGCCCAGATCGGCCAGCTTGACGGTCTTGTCGTCCTGGTTCGCGAGGGCGAAGGAAGGCGCCTTCTTGCCCACCAATTTCGATTCCGGCATGGGGGACTGTTTACACTGCGGCGCTTCCTTTTGCGACCAGATCGCGACAGGATTGTCGGGCGCGGTCGAGGGCGGCGAAAGGCGCCGCCGCCGCCACCAGAAGATGCGCAGCTTTTCAGGGGTTTTCCTTGGCTCAGCCGTTGCTTAGTCACGTCGTCATCGCGCTTTCACGCCGGATCCGAATCGTCGTCCGTCGTCGCGGCGGATCGCCGCGATCACTGCTGGCCTGCGGGCTGGTCGTGGCGGCGGCGGGCGCGTGCATCTTCACCGATCCCATCAACCAGCGTCCGCACGTGACAATCAACTCTTTCATGCCCGTCGCCCGCGGAGACGTCGTGACCTTCACGGCCACGGCGACCGACGACCAGAGCGAGCCGCCCGCCCTCGAATGGGCGCGCACCGACGGCAAGTGCGCCGACGACTGGGTCAACCCGGCCAACTGGCCGCCCAACCGTGTGCCCGGGCCCAGCCTCACCGTCACGGCGCCGACCACGCCGTCGCCGTTCTGCGTCTGGGTGGTGGCCCGCGATCGCTACGGCGGCGCCGGCGCGGACGCCGTCACGGTGACTCCCGCCAATCACCCGCCGGTGGCCGTTCTGAGGATTGTCAGCCCGACGTCGGCGCCTCCCTATGACTTCCTCACGCAGTTTCGGCTGTCAGCCGAGAAGTCGTCCGACGCCGACAGCGATCCCCTGACCTTTCGCTGGCGCCTGACGATGCAACCACCGGGCTCCCAGGCTTCTCTCCAGGATTGCCCCGACGCGGCGATGAATCAACAGGTCCAGTGTCTGTCGTCCGACCTGCCCGGCGACTATCGCGTCGAGGTGAGCGTCAGCGACCAGATCGACACGACCACCGCGGACCCGGTGACGCTGACAGTGCAGAGAGACAAGCTGCCCTGTATCACCGAGATCGCGCCCAGTGTCGACACGACCGTGCGCCCGGCGGATGGATCGACCATTGCGCCAGGCGATGGCGGCTTCGCGGTGCTGCAGGTCAAAGACGATCTCGATTCCTTGCCCAACCCCAATAGCCAGCTTCGCTTCAACTGGAGCATGGGGAGCTCGCCGGATTCGCTGATCTCGCAGGGAATCGACAATCCCACGTTTCCGCCGATCACCGCGGCGCGCATCGGCAGCACTGTTCTGGTGCGCGTCGAGATCAGCGACCGAAACAACGGGCCAGAGATCCAGAACGCGCTGGACGCGTGCGGAAAGGCCGCCGACAAATGCAAGGCCAGCGCCGTGCGCGCTTATACCGGCCAAGACGACTGCCTGCTGCGCGTGACGTGGACGGTGGAGTTCCTTCAATGAAGCAGGCGGGAAGCGCCTGCCTGGCGCTGGGAATGCTGCTCATGTTGGCGGCGGGCGGCTGTTCCGGAGGCATCGGCGCCAACAGCAGCAATCCCGGCGGACAAGGCGGACTCAGTGGCGGCGCAGGCGGGCCCGCCACCATGGGCGGCGGCGGAAGCTACGATGCCGGCGCCACCGGCACGGGCGGCTTCGCCGCGGGGAGCGGCGGCTCCTCCAGCTCCAGCGACGCCGCCGGCTCGCCGGACGCCGGCAGCGACGGCCGCGACGCTGGCGCTGGCGCCAGCTGCATGCTGATCCTCACCCCCCTCTCCGCCGCCTGGTTTCTCGACCCCGTCGAGCGCGGCCCCACGCCGTTCCGGGTGCACGCGCAAGCGACGTCGCCCGGCGACTACCAATGGAACTGGACGATCAGCTCTCCCGGTGGCGCGCTCCAGCCAATGAAGGTGGCCGGTGATCCCGCCACGGTCGAGTTCCCGCTTCCCGTGAGCGGAACCTATACCATCGTCGTGTCGACCCCCAACCGGCAGGACTGCGGATCCACGACGGCCGTGTTGACCGTCATCGAGCCGCGTCCAACGGCGTTCCTGTTTCGCGTCTTCCCGCCGCCGGCGATGGCGCTGCCGGCGCAAGAGTTTCGACTGACCTCCGAACAGCTGAAATCCGCGGGCATCACGCTCAACACACAGGTGAGGTCGATCCGGATCTTCCCTTCGGACAGCCCCTCGCACCCGCTGCCGTCCTATGTACAGCTCAGCAGCCAGGGATCCCTCACCATCGAAGGAAACACCCAGGGCGGCCCGGTCGACGTCGCGCTGCTGTCGGAACGCCAGTACGATCTGCTGGTCATCCCCATCCCGGGCATCGCGAACGGCCAGGTGGCGCCCCAGCCGGGAGGCGGCGCCGTCGCGCCCAAGCTGTTCAGTGGCCTGCCGGCGCAGCTGAGCGGCCCGCAGATGCTGGACCCCGGCATCAGCGTCACCGGCGCCGCCTTGCGCAGCGACGGGACCCCGGTCGCCGACGCGCGCGTGGTGCTGCGCGCCGGGGCCCGCCCGTCGACCGTGGGGGTCAGCGACGCCGACGGGACTTTCTCGCTGTTCACACGCGACGGGGCGATGGCCGTGGATGTCTCCGCGCCGCCCGGCTCGGGATTGCCGGACGCGCACGTCGATGCCACGGCAGGCGTTCTGGTTGCGCCCGCCGCTGCGGGCCTGACCATGACCATGCGCTGGGCGCAGCAGCCCGCCGGCTCCCTCGCGCTGACGGTGCACGCACCCGACGGCACGACCGCGCTGGCCAACGCCGCCGTCGTCGTCGAGCTGGACGGGCCCATCGCCAGCGCCGGCACCCTGACCGTGCGCGCGGCGGACGGCGGCGGCGGGCCCCCGCTGGATGCCAGCGCGCACGTGCGCGCGGCCGTTACGAGCGACGCGACGGGCACGGTGGCCTTCCCCGCGCTGCCGGTGGGACAGTACCGCGTGACGGTCGCGCCGCCCGCCGGCGCGACGGCCGCCGCCGGCGCCGCCATCACCACCACCACCGTCGACGTGACGGCGGCAGGGGTGACCACCAGTGTTCAGCTTGGCCGGAAGGTGACGGTGACGGGCGCCCTGCAGGACGGCAGCGCCGGCACGCGCATCGTCGCCATCGACACGGGACTCGACGTCGTCGCGCCGTCGGCGGCGGCCGACGTGGACAGCCACGGAAACTTCACGCTGGCGCTGGATCCCGGCCGAACGTACAAGCTGTGGGCGACGCCGCCCGCGGCCGGGCAGCGGTTCGCGCGCGGGATGCTGGCCACACTGACGGCGCCGCAAGCGAATCAAACGCTCTCCGCCTACAGGCTGCCGCCTGGTGTTGCGATCACAAGCAACGTGTTCGCGGGCCAGGCGGTCGGCGACGCCCTGGTCCAGGTCTTCTGTCCGGACGGCTCGCTGGCCTGTCCCGACACGTCGCTGCCGATCGCTGAAACCGTCACGTCGTCCGACGGAAAATTCAGCGTCGTGTTGCCCGACAGCAACTGAACATAAAAAACCGGCGCGCTCGTCGAGCGCGCCGGCTATCGCAGATCCTCTAGTCTAGGTCCAAATGCTGCGCGTCCTCGCCGCGCTCAGTAGGCCTCGGCCGCGGCGGCGTCCGGAGCCGCAGCGTCAGGAGCCGCGGCCGCGTCGGGTGCGCCCGCGCCGCCGGTGCCACCACCGCCGGCGCCGCCCGTGCCACCGCCACCGACGGTGACCGAGGCCTTGACGTTGATGTCCAGCTCGAACTTCGTCGAGGTCGGCGTGTCGTCATGCTTGTGCACGCGGCAGATGATCTTGTGGTGACCGGGCGGGGTCGCCGGCGGGATCATGACCGAGACGTTGGTCTGCGCGGTGACGAGGATCGGTGGGTTCGCTTCGTCGTCCAGGAAGAACTTCAGGTGGCAAGCGTCGTCCTTGTGCTCGGGCGGCGGGGTCGCCGCCGGATCGATCAAGTAGACGTTCTGGACGTTGACACTCATCGGAACCGACTGGCCCGCTTCCACGTTCTGCACGTCGACGTCGGTGGTCACGTTCAACATCGCGTTCGGGATGTTGATCGTGTTGTCGTGGACGTTGCAGGCGAAGGCGCCCGCCGCAAGCGCGAGGAAGCCAAGAGATGCACGTGACATGTTCATGGTTGTGTCTCCCATTCTTTGGGAACCCCGACGGGAGAATCACCCAGTCGCAGCCCCGTTGGATTACGCGGCGAGGGTTTTTCAAATGCCGGGCCAAG
>DATKEU010000281.1:0-6731 GCA_035544495.1 Polyangia bacterium
CAGCAGCATTTTGCTCGACCCTCATCTTAATGGCCGCGGCCCACGGCCGTTGCTCACTTTTCGGCGCGCCCGACCGGCTGGTCGATGTGGTTGGCCGACAAGTAGCGGCCCCGCCGCCTTCCGGATAAAGTGCGCCGACGCATGAAGCGCGCGCTGATTACGGGCATCACGGGTCAAGACGGGTCTTATCTGGCGGAATGGCTGCTGGCCGAGGGGTACGAGGTCTACGGCATCGTCCGCCGGTCCAGCTCGTTCAATACCGAGCGGCTGGACGGCATCTATCAGGATCCGCACGCCGCGAACTATCGCCTGCGCCTGGTGTACGGCGATCTCGACGACGCCAGCTCGTTGAACCGGGCGCTGCGCACCGTCAAGCCGGACGAGATTTACAATCTGGGAGCGCAGAGCCACGTGCGCGTCAGCTTCGACGTCCCCGAGTACACGGCGTCGACGGTGGCGATGGGGACGCTGCGCCTGCTGGAGGCGATCCGCGAATCGGGCCTCGAGCGGACGACGCGCTTTTATCAGGCGTCGTCCAGCGAGATGTTCGGTTCCGCGCCGCCGCCCCAGGACGAGCAGACGCCGTTCCAGCCGCGCAGCCCCTATGCCTGCGCCAAGGTGTTCGCCCACCAGCTGTGCCAGAACTATCGCGACGCCTACGGCATGTTCATCTGCTGCGGCATCCTGTTCAATCACGAGTCGCCCCGGCGCGGGATCCCGTTCGTCACGCGCAAGATCACCCGCACCGCCGCCCGCATCCGCCACGGCCTGGAATCGAAGCTGTACCTCGGCAACCTGGACGCGCGCCGCGACTGGGGCTTTGCCGGCGACTACGTCGAGGCGATGTGGCGGATGCTGCAGCAGCCGACCGCCGACGATTACGTGATCGCCACCGGCGAATCGCACAGCGTGCGCGAGGTGCTGGAGGTGGCGTTCGGCGACCTGGATCTCGACTGGAAGAAGCACGTCGAGATCGATCCGCGCTATTTTCGCCCGACGGAGGTCGATCACCTGCACGGCAACCCCGCCAAGGCGCAGCGCGCGCTGGGCTGGCGCCCGCGCGTCACCTTCAAGCAGCTCATCGAGATGATGGTGCGCGCCGACGAGCAGGACGTGCGCGCTTCGCTGGCGGGCCGGCCGCCCAGCGCATGAGCGCGCCGGCGCCGCTGCCGGCTGTCGTCCTGGGCGCGCGCGGGACGCTGGGGCAGGCGCTGGTCGAATGCCTGCCGGCGCGCGGGTACGACGTCCGGGCCGCGCTGGGCAGCGCCGACGGCGACATCACCGACGCCGCCACCGTGCGCGCCATCGTCGATCGCCATCGCCCGGCGGTCATCTTCAACGCCGCCGCCTTCACCGACGTCGACGCAGCCGAGACGGCGCCCGATCGCGCCTTCGCCGTCAACGCCCTCGGCCCCGAGAACCTGGCCCGGGCCGCCGCCGCGACCGGCGCCGTGCTGCTGCACTACTCGACCGACTTCGTCTTCGACGGCGAGAGCGAGCGCCCCTACGACGAGTTCGATCCGCCGTCGCCCCAGGGGCTGTACGCGCGATCCAAGCTGGCGGGCGAGCGGCTGGCGGCGGCGGCGACGGCGCGCTTGTTCACGGTGCGCGTCGGCTGTCTCTATGGGCGGGGAGGGCGCAACTTCCCGTCGACGATCCTGCGCCGCCTGAAGGCCGGCGAGACCGTGCGGGCCGACGGCGACCGGAGCGCGTCACCGACCTGGGTGCGCCCGGTGGCGGAGATCTCGGCGGCGCTGGCGCGCACCGATCACTACGGGCTTTACCATTGCACCTCGCAGGGCGAGACCAGCTGGGCCGATTTTGCCCGCTTCATCGCCGCCGAGTTGGGCGTCCCGCGCGAGCGCGTGCTGGCGCTGCCGACGGCGGCGCTGCCGCTCAAGGCGCCGCGCCCGCGCCGCGCGATCCTGGACAACCGCATGCTGCGCCTGCGCGGGCTGGACACCATGCCCGGCTGGCAGGAGGCGGCGCGCGCGTTCATCGCCTCGGAAGCTTCGGCCTGATCACGTCCGCGACCACGCCGACGTCTCGGCGGTTTCGAGCGGCGTCACCAGGCGCAATCGGGGCGGCGTCTGCCGGGCGCGCTCCGGCGCGGCGACGGCGACATTTCCCCCTTGCGCCTTGGCCTGGTACAGCGCCTCGTCGGCCGACGCGTGCAGGCCGTCGAAGCCGGCGACGGCGGCGCGTTCGAGATCGGAGACGCCGATCGACACCGTCAGGTGCAGGTCCGCGACGCTGAAGCGCCGCACGCCGTCCAAGATACGCTGCGCCAGCGCCAGCGCCTCCGCCGCGGTGGTGTTCACCGCCAGGACGGCAAACTCGTCGCCGCCGTGCCGCGCCGCCAGATCCGTGGTGCGGCAGCTCTGGCGCAGGGCCTCGGCCACTGTCTGCAGCGCGCGATCGCCCGCGGGGTGGCCGAATCGATCGTTGACGTGCTTCAGGCGGTCGAGATCGATCAGCAGCAGGGCCAGGGGCGTGTCATAACGGTCGGCGCGGTTCATCTCCCCGATGATCTCGGACTGCAGCCGGCGGCGGTTGGCGAGGCCGGTCAGGGGGTCGGTGATGCTCAGCCGTTCCAGGCGATCCTGTTTGCGGCCAACCTGGAAGCCGAACCCGGCGAGGGCCAGCGCCGTCGAGAGAAACACGTATCCGTAGAGCTCCGGGTGCGCCAGCGCCGCCCGCACGTGAGAGACGCCGGGCGCCGTGTGCGCCAGTGTGGTCTCCAGCGCCAGCAGCCCCACCGACAGGATCAGCGCCACGGGGAACGCGGCAGCGATGTAGGCCCAACGACGGGGCCAGCGGCGCGCGCGCTGCGGTTCCGGGCGATGACTCATGACGACTGTGACCGTTTACTTGGAAAACCCGTGCCAATCGCCGCGCATTCCCGGGGCCCGCGAAACGGCGGTCGTCGCGGGCGGATGCCCCTGTCGGTGTGTCGAAAAGGGAACAACCCGCGCCGCCTGTTCTGCCACGGTGACCACGGTCAGCCAGTACGCGAAGCCGGCGGGAGGGTTTCGGGCCGCGTCGGCAGCGAGCGACACCTAGTGAAAGTCGTGCGAGATGTCGACGTCGCCGACCCGGCCGGTCAAGGCCGAGAACCCGTCGGCCTTCAGCGACACCACCCCTTGCTGGTTCTGCACCACGCCCTCGATGATCAAGGCGTTGTTGGTCAGCAGCAGCGATTTGTGCCGGGCAAAACGGTCGGGGGTGATGATGGCGTTGGAAAAGCCGGTCTCGTCTTCCAGCGTGAGGAAGACGAACCCCTTGGCGGTGCCCGGGCGCTGGCGCACGATGACCACGCCGCCGATGCGGGCGCGGCGCCCGTCGGGCACGCGCGCCAGCGCCGCCGCCGACAGCACGCCGGCGCGCGTGAGGGCCTCGCGCATCGCCGCCACCGGGTGCGGGCCGGTCGACACTCCGGTGCCGCGGAAGTCGGCGCCAGTCTCCTCGGCGGTCGTCATCTCCGCCAGCGGCGACGGGGCCGGCGCGGCCGGCGAGCCGGCGGAGACACCGGCGCGGCCGGCGCCGCCGGCGAACAAGGCACCCGAACGCTCCAGGGCCTCCACCTGCCACAGCGCCTGCCGCCGGGTCCCGCCAAGCGGGCCCAGGGCGCCGATCTCGGCCAGCGTGGCCATCTCCGCCGCTTTCGGCTGCACGCGCGCCTGCAGATCGCCGAGCGACGAGAACGGCCGCGCCGCCCGCTCGCGCACCAGCCGCTCGCCCACCTCCTGGCGCAGGCTGGTGACATAGTTCAGCCCCAGGCGGACGGCGTTGCCGCCCTCCAGATCGCAGCGCCAGCCGGAGCGCACGACGTCGATGGGCCGCACCTCGATGCCGTGGCGGATGGCGTCGGTGATCAGCGTGGCCGGGTGATAAAAGCCCATTGGATAATTGTTCAAGAGGGCGCACAGGAACGCCGCCCCGTGGTGCGCCTTCAAGAACGCCGACGCGTAAGCGATGAGCGCGAACGAGGCGGCGTGCGATTCGGGAAAGCCGTACAGCGCGAACGACTTGATCCCGGCGACGATCTCCTCCTGCGCATCGCCGGTGATGCCGTTGCGGCGCATCCCCGCGCGCAGATCCGTCTCGATGACGCGCATTCGTTCGATCGAGCGCTTGAACCCCATGGCCCGGCGCAGCTCCTCGGCCTGGCCGCCCGAGAAGCCGGCCGCCGCCATCGCCATGCGGATCAGCTGTTCCTGGAACAGCGGCACGCCCAGCGTGCGTTTCAGGATCGGCTCCAGCGACGGGTGCGGGTAGCGAATCTGTTCCGTCTTGCGCCGCCGTGACAGGTACGGGTTCAGCATCTTGCCGACGATGGGGCCGGGACGGATGATCGCCACCTCGACCACCAGGTCGTAAAAGCAGCGCGGCTGCATGCGTGGCAGCGTGGCCATCTGGGCGCGCGATTCGACCTGGAAGACGCCCACCGTGTCGGCGGCGCACAGCATGTCGTAGACGGCGGGATCGCCGGCGGGCAGCTGGGCATAGTCGATGACCTGGCCCTCGTGGCGGCCGACGAGCTCCGCGCAGTCCTCCAGCACCGCCATCATGCCCAGGCCCAGGAGGTCGACCTTGACGATGCCGAGGTCGGCGCAGTCATCCTTGTCCCATTGCACAACCACGCGCCCGGGCATGCTGGCCGGCTCCAGCGGCACGACCTCGTCCAGGTGGTTGGCGGCGATGACCATGCCGCCCGAGTGCTGGCCCAGGTGCCGCGGCAGGTTCAGCATCGCGGTGGCGACGTCGGCGAGCAGGCGCGTGCGCCCGTCGCTGGCGGAGAAACCGGCCGCCTCCAGGTAGCCGGCCAGCGGCTCGTCGTCGCCGTGAATCCAGCCCGGCAGGTGCTTGGCGATGCGGGCGAGCTGCTCCTCGGAGAACCCCAGCGCGCGGCCGCAGTCGCGCACCGCCATGCGCGGGCGATAGGTGATCACGTTGGCGGTCATGGCGGCGCCGCGCGCGCCGTACTTGCGATAGACGTACTGGATCACCGCCTCGCGCTTGTCCCCCGACGGCAGATCCAGGTCGATGTCGGGCAGGCGATCCGCCACGGAGCTGGCGCTGTGCACGCGCTCTTCGGAGAGAAAGCGCTCGAACAGCAGATCCATCTTCACCGGATCGACGGCGGTGATCTCCAGGACGTAACAGGCGGCGCTGTTGGCCGCCGACCCGCGTCCCTGGATCATGATGCCGCTCTCCTTGGCGAAGCGGACGATGTCCCAGACCACCAGGAAGTAACCGGCCAGGTCCAGCTTGCCGATGATGGCAAGCTCGCGCTCGAGCTGCGCGCGCACCTTGGGCAGCAACGGATCGCCGGCGGGCAGATCGCGGTAGCGCGCGCGCACGCCGTTCCAGGCCAGCTCCTCGAGAAAACTTTGCTGGGTATGGCCGGCGGGGACGTCGAAGGCGGGAAAGACATACCCGAGATCGGCCAGCGTGAAGGCGCAGCGCTCGGCGATGGCGCGCGTGGCGCGCACGGCGGCGGGGAGATCCGCGAACAGCGCTTGCATCTGCTCCGCCGGTTTCAGCCAGCGCTCGCCGTTGCAGGCGAGGAAGCGTCCGATCTCGTCGACGGTGCGGTGGTGGCGCGCGCAGGTGAGCACGTCGTGCACGGCCCGCTGGTCGGGGCGCGCGTAGCGCACGTCGTTGGTGGCGACGACGCCGATCCCGTGCGCGCGCGCCTGATCCAGCGCGGCGCGCCCCGCGTGCGCCTGCGCGGCGTCGAGGTGGCGCTGGACTTCCAGATACAGCCGGTCGCGCCCGAACACCGATAGCAGGCGCGGCAGATCCGCGCGCGCCGCCGCCCCGCCGAGCGCGATCAGACCGCCGGCGTGCTCGGCCAGGAGATCGTGCGACACACCGGCCGCCGGGCGGATCGTGCCAGGCCCGAGCTCCGTCCACGCGGCGGGCTGCTTCTTGTGGCCGGCCTTGGCCCGCGTCAGAAGCCGGCAGAGATTTCGATAGCCGACCTGGCTTTCCACCAGCAAGAGCACGGGCGGCGCCCCCGCCAGCGTGACCTCGGCGCCGACGATGGGCCTGATGCCGTACTTGCGGGCGGCGCCAAAGAAGCGGGGCGCGCCGTAGACGCCGTCGCGATCGCCGAGCGCCAGCGCGCCATAGCCCTGCTGGGCGGCCGCCTCGGCGATCTCCTCCGGCAGCGTCGCCCCGTCGAGGAAGCTGAAGGCCGACCGGCACCGCAACTCGACGTAATCCACCACGACCGACCAAGACTGAACATTTGATCAGTCAGTGTCAAGCGGCGCTTCGCGCTTTGCGCGGCGCCGGCTCAGTGGATGTCCACGTCGTCGATGTAAAGCTTTCCCTGATAGCCGTTCGTGTCGAACATCTGGAATGCCAGGCTGGTGACCATCGTGGTTCCGCCGTCGTTGCTCGGGACTTCGTAGGTCTGGGTTTTCCAGTCGCCCGTGAGCGGTCGCACCGACGGTGAAATGGTCATGTCACCCACGGCGGTTCGAAGCGTCAGGGCGAGATAGGCGCTGGGCATGGCGTCGGGGACGGCTGCCACGTGAATGGTGATGGTTTTCCCCGACAAATTTTGCAGATTGGGGGGCAGGTCGATCAGGACTTCGGCCTTGGTCGTGTTGCCGGAGGTTCCGATGAACGTGGTCGTGACCTCCAGCGAATGCTGACCGCAGTAGTGGTTGGCGGTGCTGCTGGTGACGCTGATGGCGGCGCCTGTCATGGTGCCGAGG
>DATKEU010000282.1:0-6405 GCA_035544495.1 Polyangia bacterium
TGCTGCCCACGAGGCCGATCGACCCGCGCGCCGCCGCCAGCGCCGGCAGCGCCGCCTTCACCGTGCGGATGACGCCGAGGACGTTGGTGTCGAGCTGGCGGCGAAAGTCCTCGACGCCGAGCTCGGCCAGCGGACCGTTACATGAGAAGCCGGCGTTGGCGACGGCCACGTCGAGCCGGCCGAAACGCGCCAGCGCCTGCCCCACCGCCGCCTCCAGGTCGCCGTCGCGCGTGACGTCGCCGGCCAGCGCCAGCGCCCGGCCGCCGGCTGCCTCGATCTCGGCGGCCAGGCGCGCGACAAGCGCGAAGCGGCGCGCCACCAGCACGACCGCCGCCCCCTGCGCCGCCGCCTCGCGCCCGAGCGCCTCGCCGATCCCCGAGGACGCGCCGGTGACGAAGACGACCTTTTCAGCCAGTTTTTGCCGCATTCCCGGTCCGTCAGGCGACGCGAATCGGATTATAGTCGTTGACAGCTTCCAAAAAAACATATAATTCGCATTTACTGAATGATGGTTCATTCATGAAGGCCAAGCGACGGACAGACGACAAGCGCCAGCGCATCCTCGACGCGGCGGTTTCCGTCTTCGCCCAGAAGGGGTTCTTCGCCAGCCGCATCAACGACGTCGCCAGCGCCGCCGGGATCGCCGACGGCACCGTCTATCTCTACTTCGAGAGCAAGGACGACATCCTCATCAAGCTGTTCGACGAGGTGATGGGCGAGCACATCGAGGCGGCGCGCCAGGAGATCCGGCGCGTCGAGGACGCCGCCGCCTGCCTGCGCATCATCGCCGACCACCACCTGGGCCTGCTGGGGCGCAACCCCGATCTGGCGGTGGTGTTCCAGGTCGAGCTGCGGCAGTCCACGAAGTTCATGGAGATGTTCACCGCCTCCTGGCTGATGGAGTACTTCGACCTCGTCGAGGGCGCCATCGCGGCCGGGCAGAAGCAGGGGACCTTCCGCGCCGACCTGTCGCGCAAGATGGCGACGCACGCCTTCTTCGGCGCGCTGGACGCGCTGGTGACGTCGTGGGTGCTGGCGCGCAACAGCTTCGATCTGACCGAGCTGGCCGGCCCGGTGGTCGAGCTCTTCCTCACCGGCGCCAGCGCCAGGACCGCCGCGGCGACAACGCAGGCGACAACGACCGTCGCGGCGACGGCCACGACAGCGGCGACGAAGACCGCGAATTCAAAGACCACGGCCACGACCATGACACCGCCGCGGAGGCGGTGAACCCTCCGCCCGAGTCAGTCAGTCAGGAGCTTTTTATGGCGACCATGTCCGTAGACAAGGCCAAGGCGCAAGACGGCGTGGTCGCCGCCCGCGGCGGCAGCTTCCTGATCGAGGACCGCGCGCCCGACGAGGTGTTCACGCCCGAGGATCTCTCCGACGAGCAGCGCATGATCGGCGCCACGTGCGCCGACTGGATGGCCAAGGACGTCGTCCCCGCGCTGCCCCAGATCCTGAAGCTGGACTATCCGACGACGCGCGCGCTGATGCGCAAGGCGGGCGACGCCGGCCTGCTGGCCATCGAGATCCCCGAGGAGTACGGCGGCCTGGGCCTGGACAAGGTCTCGGCGACGATCGCGGCCGAGAACGCCGCCCGCGAGGGGAGCGTCGTCGTCACGTACATGGCCCACACCGGCATCGGGACGCTGCCCATCGTCTATTTCGGGACCGAGGCGCAGAAGCGGAAGTACCTGCCCAAGCTGGGAAGCGGCGAGTGGATCGCGTCGTACTCGCTGTCCGAGGCGTCGTCGGCGTCGGACGCCATGAACGCCAAGACGCGCGCCGTGCTGTCGCCCGACGGCAAGAGCTTCATCCTGAACGGCGAGAAGATGTGGCTGACCAACGCCGGCTTCGCCGACGTCTACACCACCTTCGCCAAGGTCGACGGCGAGAAGTTCACCGCCTTCATCATCGAGAAGGGGATGCCGGGCGTCAGCCTGGGCCCCGAAGAGAAAAAGACCGGCATCAAGGGATCGTCGACGCGCCCGCTGGTCCTGAGCGACGCCGTCGTCCCGCGCGAGAACGTCCTTGGCGAGATCGGCAAGGGGCACAAGATCGCCTTCAACGTCCTCAACATGGGGCGGTTCAAGCTGGGCGCCTGCGTGACCGGCGGAGCAAAGCTGGCCATGGGCGAGGTGATCGGCTTCGCCAGGAACCGGATGGCCTTCGGCCACCCGATCTCCGACTTCGGCCTCATCAAGCACAAGATCGGCCAGATGGCGATCGTCACCTACGTCTCGGAGGCGGTCGTGTACCGGACGGCCGGGATGATCGATCGCAACCTCAGCGGCGTCGACATTCGCGACACGGAGGCCTGCCTCAAGCGCATCGAGGAGTACGACGTCGAGTGCTCGATGGTGAAGGTGTGGTGCTCCGAGATGCTGGACTACGTCGTCGACGAGGGCGTGCAGATCCACGCCAGCGCCGGTTACGTCGAGGACTACGGCGCCGAGCGCCACTGGCGCGACGCGCGCATCAACCGGATCTTCGAGGGCACGAACGAGATCAACCGCCTGCTGGTGCCGGGCCGCCTGCTGCGGCGGGCGATGAAGGGCGAGCTGCCGATCTTCGCCGCCGCCATGGCGCTGATGAACGACGCCGGCGGCGGCGCGGCAGCGACCGACGACGACGATTTTCTGGCCGCTGAGGCCCGCGTGGTCACTGGAGCGAAGAAGATCGCGCTCATGTGCCTGGGCCTGGCGGCGCAGCGCTTCGGCGAGAAGCTGGGCGACGAGCAGGAGGTGCTGGGGCACTTCGCCGACATCGCGATGGAGACGTTCGCGCTGGAGAGCGCCCTCTTGCGCGCGCGCAAACAATTCGCGCGAGCGGGCGCCGGCGCCGCCAGCCTGCCGGCGGCGGTGGTGCGCTGCTATGCGCAGGACGCGCTGGACACCATCGGCGCCGCCGCCCGCCGGCTGCTGGCGGCCCTGCACGAGGGCGACACCCTGCGGACGTACCTCGGCGCCGTGGA
This sequence comes from Polyangia bacterium, assembly GCA_035544495.1. Taxonomy (GTDB): domain Bacteria; phylum Myxococcota_A; class Polyangia; order Fen-1088; family Fen-1088; genus DATKEU01. Next base: position 2,978 of record DATKEU010000282.1, read on the forward strand.
GCGATTCAGCAAGGCAGAGACACCCAACATCGTCGCGCTTCGCCGGCAGGTGGCGGCCGCCGCCATCGAGTCGGGGAAATATCCGTTCTGATTCAAGGGGGCAGTCATGAACAACGAACTGAGCACGCACGCGCACAAGAGGTCGATTGCCGGCGGCGGCTGGAGATTGACTCTGGCATCCACCGCCTTTTCCCTGGCCATCGCCTCCCTGATCGGGTGCGGCGGCAGCAGCAACTCCGAGGTCCACCCGGGCAGCGGCGGCGCGAGCGGCGGCGGCACCGGCGGCGCTTCGATGAGCGGCGGCTCCGGAGGCAGCACGACGGGCGGCGGCACGGGCGGCGGCACCGCGATGGGCAGCGGCGGCGTGACGGGCGGCGGCGCCGACGGCGGCGTGGCCGGGGCGTGCCCCGCCCAGACGGCGTTCGCTCTGGCCGTGCACGTGATTCTCGACGCCACCTGGGCCGCCGGCACCGCCACGAACAAAGGCAGCGGGCAAATCCATCTCTGGAACCGCGCCAAGTTCAGCGCCAACGGCCTGCAGCTGACGGGTGAGACAGCTTCCTGTGGCAGCGTGCTGCCGCCATTTACTCTCAACGGCGTCGGTTCCCTCGCCGCCGGCGGATCGATGGTCGCCATCGACGTGCCGAACAGCGTGTGGGACACGCCGACCATTCCCAAGTTTCCCAATTCGGGTGCCATCAGCGGGTGGGATCCGGGCAGCACAATCAACATCACGCCCACCATCGCCCTGGTTGGACTGACGATGCCCGATCCGATGGCCGCCTGGCCGGCGTCGTACACGGCCATCACCACGGTGGACGCCGACGGGGACGGGAAGGCAGGCTTCACCGCCATCCCGCGCCAGGGCGGGGGCTTCGTGGCGCCGCCGCTGCAGGTCACGTTGTTCGGGCTGGGCCCGGCGGCTGATCAGGTTTATCTGGCCACCCGAACCGTCGTCCAGCTGGACGGCAAGATGGACACCTGCACGGCCCAATCCGGCATGGTGACAGTGAAGTTCTTCGACAGTCACGTCGTTGGATGCCACGTCAAGGGCGCCGGCGAATGCACGCCGGCGCAGACCGACTTCGTCGATACGTCGCGCACCAATTACACGATCAGCGGAGGGACCTTCACCTCGAAGCAGGTCGCCGACGACGCGACTTGCGCGAACGTGCGCGACGCGCTGCCGATGTAATGAGGCTCCATCGCGCGCAGTTCCTGGCGCTGGCGGGGATTGTTCCGCTGGTGGTGATCACCAGCCTGTCCTCGCTGGCGCGCGCGTCCGGGTTCGCCGCCGCTCGATTCGGCGGCGAGCACGGCAACGTCACCACGGACAACCCGACCGCGCTGTGGTTCAACCCGGCCGGCATCGGTTTCTCCGAGGGGACGCAGCTGTTCCTCGACGGGACGCTGGCCATGCGCCACGCAACGTACGAGCACAGCATGGCCCCCACCGACATGCCCGAGCCGCCGGGCGCACAGGGGGCGAGTTTCGGCAAGGCGACGCTGTTCAACGTCTTCGGCGGACCGATGGCGGGCGCGACCACGCGGGTCGGCCGATTGGCGTTCGGCCTGGGATTGATGGTCCCGTTCGGCGGGCGCGCGCACTGGGGGACGAACGACAAGTTCAAGAACGATCCGATGTTCCCGCTGGCCGCCGACGGCATCCAGCGCTGGCAAAACATCGAGGGGGCCCTGACCTTCATCTACTTCAGCGGCGCCATGGCCTATCGCCTGGGGCCGGTCAGCGTCGGCGTCACCGGCAGCCTGGTGCGATCATCCGTGTACAGCTCGCAGGCCAAGAATCCCGTCGGTAACGGAGATCCGGACCTCACCCACGAGGGGCGCGCCGTCATCGATGTCAGCGGCTATCAGCCGAGCATCGGCCTTGGCATCATGGTCGAGGCGATCGCGAATCGACTGTGGCTGGGCGTCGGTTATCAGTCACAGCCCGGGTTCGGCCCGATGACGTTGCACGGGACTTTGCGCATCACGTACAAAGACAGCGACGCGCCGCTGAACGTGGACTTTCATCAGGCCTTGCCCGACAGCTTGCGCGCGGGCGCGCGATTTCGTCCCATACCGACGCTGGAGCTGCGGCTGTCCGGCGAATACATGCGCTGGAGCGTCATGCAGAGTCAGTGCGTCAGCCTGCGGAACGATCCCTGTCTAGTCGACACCGCCGGCGCCGACGCCACGCCGATGGGGACGACGATTCAGAACCTGCGCCGGTACTGGAAGGACACCTACGGCGTTCGCGCCGGGGCCAGCGGCTGGCTGTCGCCGGGGACGGAGCTGTTCGGCGGCGTTGGCTTCGAGACGGCGGCGACACCCGACAGCACACTGGAGGCGGGCCTCCCCGATGCCGCCAACTTTGCCGCCTCGCTGGGCGCTCGCTTCCGCGTCCTGCCGACACTGTTCGTCGCCGCCTCGTACACGCACATCCAGTACCTGGATCGCGACAACACCGGCAAGAGCCAGCTGGCTCAGGCGGAGCTGCCGACGCGCCTGCCGGACGCCGGCGGCAAGTACACCGCCTGGATCGGAATCTTGAACGTCAATCTGCAAAAGCAATTCTGATGAAGGAGCTCACATGATTGCCGAGCAGCAAAGAGGCACGAACGCCGCAGCGGCGATCAGCGCGCCGGCGGTCCTGATGCCCCCGTTCACGCCGCCGGAGATCGCCGCGCAGCTGGACGCGATGTCAGCGGCGGCTCGCCTCAAGACGGTCATGCGGCTCGGCCGCAAGCAACTGGCCCCCCTGTTCGAGGCGGCGGCCGTCAACCCGCCGCTGCGCCTGGACGACATGGTCCCGGCCGACACGCCGGCGCTGGTCGAGGTGATTCACGAGGGGAAAAACTCGCTGCCCCTGTTCACGCGCTTTCAAAAGCGCTTCTGCCGCCCGCCCGCCGCGATGAACGGCGCCCACGAGCTGTGGGGATACAACCATCAGTGGTACGGCGCCGCGACGGGCCCGGGCTACTTCGTCTGCCACCACCAGGACAACGGCGAGCTGGCGGTGGACTATTACCGCGTGCCTCCCGATCGACCACCCACCTGGCCGGCCATCATCCCGAACTCGGCGCGCTTGTCGCGCTTCATCTATTACCGGATGGTCGACGTCATCCGCCGCATCAGCCGACACGTCGTCATCGGCCGCGCCTTCAAGCGGGGAAAACCCTTCGACGCCTGGTTCGCGCTGGTGCGGCCGGAACGCTGACGCTACGGCACCAGCAGCACCTTGCCGAAGTTCCGGTGCGCCTGCAGGTACGCGTGGGCGTCGGCGGCGTGGTCGAAGGGGAACGTCTTGTCGACCAGCGGATCCAGGACGCCGCGTTCCACCAGGGCCAGGAGCTCGTCGAGGATGGCGCGCAGCGTGGCGGCGTGATCCCACAGGTGCCCCATGTTGACGCCGAAGACGCCGCGGT
>DATKEU010000283.1:0-6563 GCA_035544495.1 Polyangia bacterium
GCCCAGCTCGTCCAGCGCCTGGTCGTACTGACCGCGCAGGACCAGGACGTCGCCCAGCCCCTCGGCGACGCGCAACCGCGTGGCGGCGTCCGCGCCCTCGAGGCCGCGCGCGGCGATGCGGTACTGCTGCTCGGCGACGCCGAGCGCGTGGCGCGCGCGCGCCCCGTCGCCGGCCTGCAGCGCATAGGGCAGCGCCCGCGCCGGCTCGCCGGCGGCGTCATAGTGATACGCGATCTCGAAGCAGCGCTGGCGATCGCGCTCCTCGATGGCGGTGGCCGCCTTGAGGTGCAGGCCGCGCCGGATCGCCTCGCCCACCCGTTCCAGCAGCGCCTCGCGCAGCTTGTCGTGCACGAACACGCAGCGCCGGCCGTCGCCGCGCAGCCAGACGATGTGGCTGCGGCGCACCTGCTCCAGCGCCGCCGTGGCGGCGGCGATCGACTGGCCGGCCAGCGCCGCCGCGAAGTCGAGATCGAACTCCTTGCCCAGGACGGCGCCCACGCTCAGCAGATCCAGGGCCGGCGCCGGCAGGCGCTCCAGACGCCGGCCCAGGAACACCGCCGCCTGGCGGGACGACCGCACGTCGTCCAGGGCCAGCGGCTCGACGCGCCAGCGGTTCATGGCCGGCAACAGCGCCCCGCACTCGACCATCCCGCGCAGCACTGCCGACACCATGAACGGGCTGCCGCCCGACAGTGTCTCAGCCACCTTGAGGGCGTTCTCCGGCAGCGGCCCCGCCATCGACTCGGCCATGCGGCGGATGTCATCGGGCCCCAGCGGCGCCAGCAGCAGCGAGGTGGCCGTGTCCAGCTGGCGCAGCTCGTGGCCTTGCGGCACCTCCTCGGAGCGGAAGGCGACCAGGATGGTGACGTGGTCGCACCCGCGCGCCGGGCGGCGCCGTTGCCCCCAGTGTCGCAGCAGCTTGATCGTCAGCTCGTCGGCCCACTGAGCGTCGTCGAGGATGAGCAGCGCGGGACGCCCGGCGCTGCCCAGCGCGTCCAGCAGCGAAGACAGCGCCGTCACCGTGCGCGCCTCGCCGAACGCCTCCGGCCCCGGCGCCTCCTCCTCTCGCCCGCCATCGGCCTGCGCGCGCAGCACGGCGCCGAGCTCCGGCAGGGCCGCGCAGGCGGCGGCGCGCTCGTCGCCCAGGCTCTCGCGGACCGCCTGCGCAAAGTCGGGATCGGCGCGCGCCATCGCCGTCAGCTGCTCGGCGAAGCTGACCAGCATCTGAAACGGCCGCGCCGCCTGCTGCGCGACGCCCTGCCCGCGCAGCACCAGGGCGTCGCGGCTCGCGCGCAGCGCCAGCTCGTCGAGCAAGCGGGTCTTGCCACCGCCTGATTCAGCCTCGACCAGCACCAGCCGCCCCTGACCCCCGCGCGCCAGCTCGATCTCGTTGCCCAGCGCGCGCAGCTCGGCAGCGCGGCCGGTGAACGCCGGCTCGGTGATGGTCAGCCGCTGGTCGCGCGCGCCGATGACAATCGTCGGCTCCGCCTCGCCGCGATCGAGCGCGTGCTCCACCGCCGTCAGATCGGCCAGCACCCCTTCCGCCGAGTGGTAGCGATCGCGGGGATCCTTCTGCAACAGCCGCTGCAGGATGCCGTCCAGCGCGCGCGGCGCCGAAAGACCGAGCGCCCGCAGCTCGGGCGGGGGCTCGCTGATGTGCTGGCGCACCAGCTCGCTCATGGTGGCGCCCGCGAACAGCGGCCGCCCGGCCAGACACTCGAACAGCAGCGCGCCCGCCGAGTAGAGATCCGATCGCTCGTCGACGTTCGACTCCAGCAGGCCCGCCCGCTCCGGCGACAGGTAGCGAACCGTGGCCACCGGTTGATCCCGCAGCGACTGCCCGATGCGATCGCTGCGGGCCATCCAGAAATCGATCAGCGTCGCCCGCCGCAGCGGCTCGCCCTCGTTGCTCTGGTTGACGATGACGTTCGACGGCTTGACGTCCCGGTGCAGGACGCCGCGCCGGTGCAGCTCGCCGAGGCCGCTGACGATCCAGCGCGCCACCAGCAGCGTCTCGCGCACGTCGAGCGGCCCCGCGCGCAGCCGTTCATCCAGCGGGACGCCGTGAACGAAGGGCATCACCGTGTACAGCAGCGGGCCGTCGACGCCGACGTGAATGGGCGGCGTGATCCAGGGGCTGTGCACCTCGGCCAGCACGCGCGCCTGGTTGCGCAGCCGGTGCTGCGCCGTCGCGGAGAACGTAACCGCCGCCGCCGCCTTGATGACGATCGCGGACTGGCGAAGGACGTCGGTGCCCGACCAAGTTTCTATGCCCTGCCCCGCCTTGAGCAACGAAACCGCCTGAAACCGCCGCTCGAAGACGCGGGCCCCGGACGAGGGAGACGCCGAGTCCATTCGCTGTCTGTCATTTTATGCCGGCGGCCGTCGGAAAGCGCACGGCGAAAAACCATTGCCCGCCCGCCCGGCTCCTGTCGCATCGACGAAGAAGTGGGACAGCAACCGCCGCGCGCGCACATCAATGATCGCGGCCTTCGGCGCCCTTGCCGACGGTCAGCTGGACAACGCGTCGTGAACGATGCGCTTGCGCCGCGGCCGGCGGGGGGTTATGTCTCCCGCCCGCATGAGCACCGCCGTGCCTTTATCCGACGGCCCGGAATCCGCCCCCCAGGCGGTGCGCGGCGACGTTCGCAACATCGCCATCATCGCCCACGTCGATCACGGCAAGACGACGCTGGTGGACGGCTTTCTGCGCCAGGCCGGCACGTTTCGCCCGGGCGAGGTGATCGCCGACTGCGCCATGGACTCGAACGATCTCGAGCGCGAGCGCGGCATCACCATCCTGTCGAAGTTCACGGCCATCACCTGGAAGGGGACGCGCATCAACATCGTCGACACCCCCGGGCACGCCGACTTCGGCGGCGAGGTCGAACGCGTCCTCAAGATGGTCGATTCGGTCTGCCTGCTGGTCGACGCCTACGAAGGGCCGATGCCGCAGACCCGCTTCGTCACGCGCAAGGCGCTGGCGCTGGGGCTGCGGCCGATCCTGGTGGTGAACAAGGTCGATCGCGTGGGCTGCGATCCGGACGGCACCGTCGACGCCACGTTCGATCTCTTCTGCGCGCTGGGCGCCACCGACGCCCAGCTGGATTTCCCCATCGTCTACGCCTCGGGGCGCGAGGGCTGGGCGGTGCGCGATCTCAAGGACCCGCACCAGGATCTCGGCCCGCTGCTGGACACCATCCTCGACAAGGTGCCGCCGCCCCGGGCCGACGCCGCCGCGCCGCTGGCCATGCACGTGACCACGCTGGACCACGACGACTACCTCGGGTACGTCGCCATCGGCCGCATCCAGTCAGGGCGGCTGCGCCAGGGCGAGCGCGCGCTGTGCGTGCACCGCGACGGCGCCCGCGAGGAGTTCCGCGTCGCCAAATTGCTGGGATTCCAGTCGCTCAAGCGCTTCGAGCTGGCGGAGGTGGCGGCCGGCGACATCTGCGCCGTCACCGGCATGCAGGACCTGACGGTCGGCGAGACCATCACCGAGATCGCGCGCCCGATCGTGCTGCCGCTGCTGGAGATCGAAGAGCCGACGGTGCACATGCAGTTCATCTCGAACAACGGCCCCTTCGCCGGCACGGAGGGCAAGTTCGTCACCTCGCGCAACCTGCGCGAGCGCCTGTTCAAGGAGATCAAGTCCAACGTCGCCCTGCGCGTCCGAGAGACGGCGTCGCCCGACACCTACGAGGTCCTGGGGCGCGGCGAGCTGCACCTGACGGTGTTGATCGAGACCATGCGCCGCGAGGGCTACGAGCTGATGGTGTCGCAGCCCGAGGTGATCTTCCGGGAGGGCGAGAACGGCGAACGCCAGGAGCCGTACGAAGAGGTGGTGATCGATCTCGACGAGGGCTACGCCGGCGCCGTGATCGAGGAGCTGGGCCGGCGGGGCGGGCGCATGCAGGAGATGGGGCCGTCGGGGGTGGGCCGGATGCGCCTCGAGTACCTGTGCCCGGCGCGCGGACTCATCGGCTATCGGTCGCAGTTCATGACCGACACGCGCGGCACCGGCATCCTGTACCACAACTTCAAGCACTACGGCCCCTACGCGGGCTCGTTCAAGGCGCGCACCAACGGCGTGCTGGTGGCGCAGGACGCCGGCGAGACCAACGCCTATGGCCTCTTCTACCTGCAGGAGCGCGGACAGCTTTTCATCGAGCCCGGGGTGAAGGTCTACGGCGGCCAGATCATCGGCCTGCACTCGCGCGACAACGATCTCATCGTCAATCCGTCGAAGACCAAGAAGCTGACCAACATCCGCACGACAGCCGCCGACGAAAAGCTGATCCTGACGCCCCCGCGCGTCTTCACGCTGGAGTCGGCCCTGGAGTTCATCAACAACGACGAGCTGCTGGAGGTCACGCCCAAGGCCCTCCGCCTGCGCAAGCGGGCCCTGGACCACAACGAGCGCAAGCGCAACGAGAAGGAACTGCGCAGCGACGACTGAGAGAGGGCCGGCGGGCTGGGGACGGCGGCGCCCCGGCACGGAACATCGTCTCGCGCCGAGCGCGCGCTGACACCGTCCCTTCACCTGGCGTCCACGGGCCTGTCACCGGAAAGTCGCCATTCATTTCCGGTCGCACGATATGATCTCGATGTGCGTATTGCGGCCCTCGATGTTGGATCCAACTCCTTCCACCTGATCGTCGCCGAGGTCGAGCCCAGCGGCCGCATCCAGATCCGCGACCGGGCCAAGGAGATGGTCCGTCTGGGCGACGCCACCCTGCGCACCGGTGTCATCCCGCCGGAGGTCTTCCAGCGCGGCCTGGCGGCCCTGCGCGCTCTGCGGCGCATCGCCGACCGCCACCAGCCGGACGCCCTGATCGCCGTCGCCACCAGCGCCGTGCGCGAGGCGCAGAACGGCGGCGAGTTCGTGCGCGCCGTCCGCGACGAGATCGGGATCGAGATCCGGGTCATCCGCGGCGACGAGGAGGCGCGCCTCATCTACCTGGGCGCGCGCGGCAGCCTGGATCTCGGCAAGCGGCGGGTCGCCCTCTTCGACCTGGGCGGCGGATCGATCGAGGTCATCCTGGCCGACGCGCAGGAGTGCTACTCCACCGCGTCGCTGAAGCTGGGCGTCATCCGCGTCAGCGAGGAGTCGGCCATGGCCGACCCGCCCACGCCGCGCCAGCGGCTGATGCTGGCCGAGCGTATCCGCGCCGCGCTGGAGGGCCCCGTCGCCCGCCTGCGCGCCATGGGCTTCGACTTCGTGGCCTTCTCGTCGGGGACGGCATCGGCGCTGGCTGGGCTTTTAGGGACCAAGAACGGCGACAAGAACAACGGCGCCTCGGGGACGCTGCCGCGCCAGGCGCTGGCCGAGCTGGAGCAGAAGCTGGCCGGCATGACCGTGGCCCAGCGCGCAGCGCTGCCCGGCCTGGACGGGCGGCGCGCCGACACCATCCTGGCCGGCGCGATGATCCTGCGGACGATTCTGGATCTCTGCGACGCCCAGCAGGCCGTCCTGTGCGACACCGCCCTGCGCGAGGGGATCGTGGCCGACTACGTGGTGGCCAACCGCCCCGGCATCCTGCTGGCCGAGGAGTTCCCCGACCTGCGCCGGCGCAGCGTGATGGAGCTGTGCCGCCGCTGTCATTTCCACGCCGCCCACGCCCAGCAGGTGGCCCGCCTGGCCCTGTCGATCTTCCGCCAGACGCACAACCTGCACGGCCTCATCGGCGCCGACGCCGAGCTGCTGGAATACGCCGCCCTCCTGCACGACATCGGCTTTTACATCTCTGCCAAGGGACACCACCGGCACACGCAGTATCTGATCGAGAGCCATGTGATGGCCGGCTTCACTGTCGAGGAGCAGGAGATCGTCGCGCTTTGCGCCCGCCATCACCGCAAGGCCGTTCCCGACGAGCCGAGCAAGAAAGTCCGCAAGGAGGCGCGCCGCGACGCCAAGCGCGAGTCGGCCCGCGTGCAGAGCGCCTTCGCCACCCTGCCCAAGCAGACGCGGCGGCGGGTCCGCTGGCTGACCGCGATCCTGCGCATCGCCGACGCCCTCGATCGCACGCACGCGACGCTGGTGCGCAGCGTGCGCTGCACCGTCAAGCGCCGCACGATGGAGGTGCGGCTGGAGGTCGACGCCGATCCGGAGCTGGAGCTGTGGGCCGCCCGCCGCAAGGGCGACCTCCTGGAGGCGCTGGCCGATCGCAGCCTGCGCTTCGCCGTCGACGCCACCCGCGACGCCGAAGCGCCCGCCGACGCGCGCCCGCGCGCGCACGGCGCCCCCGACGACGAGGCCCGCGCCCCCGGCGCCCGCAAGCGCAAGCGGCTGAGCCTGGTGTCCTGACGGACGCGCGGATCAGCCATTCCCGCAAGTCAGCCGCCGTTGCGCTTCCAGATGCGGGCACCGTCCTTCACGAGCTTCCAGGCCGCGCGCGGACCCTTGCAGCCGACCAGTCGGTACGTCTCTCCATATTCGGCGTGATAATTGACGAAGAACTTCTCGATCTCGGAGAGCAGGTTCGCGATCGGCACTGGAAGGTACCCGGCGTCGTGCCGTGCGCCGGCCCTCACCCGTCGCGGGATCGTCGATGTGTCCAGAC
>DATKEU010000284.1:0-8512 GCA_035544495.1 Polyangia bacterium
CGCCTCGCCCCGGCGCGCGGGTTCGCCGAAGTCGCGGTCGTCGCCGCGCAGGTGGCGGTCGTACGCGCTGTCGCCGCTGACCAGCGCGCGCACGAAGCTGGCCAGCGCGCGCGGCAGCGTGTCCGTGGCGGGCGGCCCGCCGTACGCGCCGGTGAACGCCGCCACCATCGCCTCGTCGGCCATCAGGCGATCGACCGCGTCGGGCAGCGCCAGGTCCATCTCCAGCGGGTTTTCGATCGGCATCGCGGCTTGCTTCTCCAGCGTGGCGGCGCGGCCGTCCCAGAAGAAGCTCGAGCTCCAGGCGAGGTTCGCCAGCCCGGGCGCGTTGCGCGTGCCGCGGCGGTGCTCGACACCGGGCGAGATGGCGCCGTCGCCGGCGAAGCCGTGCTCGCGCCGGTGACAGCTGGCGCAGGCGATCTCGCCGGTGCGCGACAGGCGCCGGTCATAAAAGAGGCGGCGGCCGAGCTGCGCGCGCGCCTCGGTCAGCGCGTTGTCGTCGGGGGCTGTCGCCGATACCGGCCCCGCGGGGAAACCGGGCGGCGCCAGCGCCGTCGAGAGCGGCGCGGGCGGCGGCGCGGCGTCGCAGCTGGCGGCCAGCGCCAGCAAAAGACCACACTCGCTTCGCCCCATCATGGCGCCAGCACGAACAGCGTCAGTGCCTTGGCTGCCTGACGCAGGTTCTCGCCGGCCGCGGCCTCGGCGCCGGGAGGAGCGAGCGGCAGCGCGCTCTTGGCTGGCGTGCCGGCTCCGCGGAAGACCTCGTCCATGACCAGGAACAGCGTGCGCGTTGATGGGGGCGCGTCCGTGACGGCCAGCGCGCCCGCCGCGCGCGCCGTCGGCGCCAGCACGAGATGGGGCCAGCCGCCCATGTGGATGGCGGCCGGCAGTCCGGGCAGGCTGCTGTCGTCGGCGGCGCCGCTGTCCCCGCCGTCCCCGACGGCGACACCGCCGTCTCCGTCGCCCCCAGCGTCGGGGCCGCTGCCGCCGCTGACGCGCGCCTCGTAACGAAAGAAGAGATAGCCGAAGCCGTGTGGCCAGGTCATCTGCGACGCCGCCGAGAGCGGCGGGTTGCGCTCCGGTGGGCCGGCGTTGCATTCGTCGCCGAGGCCGAACGAAAACGTGATGCCGTCGTACTGACCGGCCGGCGCCCGGATGCGTAGGACCTGCGTGATCGGATCCTCGCCATTGAAGAAGTGCACGCCATACGGCAGCGGCTGGCCGGAAGCATCCACGACGTCGACCGGCACCGTGCCCGCGCCGCCGGTCCTGATCAGCGCCACCTGCGACAGGTAGAAGCGGACGTTGAGGGGCGTCACCGTGGCGCCGCCGCCGGCGGCATTCGGTTCGCCAAAACGCATGGTCGCGCCGCGAAACTGGAGGGCGAGCGGCAGCTGCAGCAGCGCCCCGGTCGGGAAGCGCGGCGCGGGCGACTCCGGGCAGGCGTCGCCGGTGGTGACCGGCTGGTCACTGGCACCGCCTATCGCAACCGGCGTTTCAGCGGCGGCATCGGTGAGCGCCGATGCGCTGGCGCCCTGGCAGCCGGCGCCGCCGGCCAAGGCAGTCAGCGCCAGCGCGAGGCTCCGGCGACCAGTGACGCGGCGACGGCCAGCGGGCATCGTCGCTAGACGAACCGGCCCGGCGATTTTGACGGCCGCGGCGGACGCCGTCGGAGGTCAGCGAACCTTCGTGCCGGGCGCGACGTCGCGATCCAGCGTGGAGAGCCCGAGGACGTCCGCGTCACCCGCCGCCAGGATCATCCCCTGCGACAGCACGCCGCGGATCTTCGCCGGCTTCAGGTTGGCGAGATAGATCACCGCCCGCCCGACCATCTGTTCGGGCGAATACGCGGTGGCGATGCCGGAGACGACGGTGCGCTGCTCGCTGCCAACGTCCAGCGTCAGCTTGAGAAGCTTGTCGGCCTTGGGCACGCGCTCGCAGGCGATCACCTTGGCGACGCGCAGGTCAATCTTGGCGAAATCGTCGAGGGTGATCTCGGTGGGCGCGGCCGCTGGCTCGGCGGCCGGTTTCGGCGCTTCGGCCGCCGGCGCTTCGGCCGGCATCCACTTGTTGATCAGCGCCGCCTGCTTGTCGGGTTCGAAGCGCGGGAAGATCGGTTGCGGCTCGGTCAGCGTGCTGCCCGGCCATCGCCACTCCGTCGGCCACGTCCCCTCGTCGACCGATCGCCCGAGCTGGCGCAGGATCTCCTTCGACGCCGCCGGCATCGCCGGCGCGACCATCAGCGCCGCCCAGCGAAGAGCCTCGCAGCAGTTGGCCAGCATCGTCTCGAGCTCGTACTTCCGGTTTTCATCCTTGGCCATCGCCCAGGGCTTCTTGCTCTCGATATAGCCGTTGAACGAACGCACCAGCTGCCACGTCGTTTCGAGCGCCCGCGACGGCGAGAAATCGTCCCACGCGCCCTCCGCCTGCCTGAGCAGGGCGGTAGCGCCCCGCGCTTCTTCGAGCGTGCCGACGGCCTGCACCTGGTGGACGGTTCCGCCGAAATACCGGTGCGCCATCGACACCGTGCGGTTCAGCAAATTCCCGAGGTCGTTGCCCAGGTCCGATTCGTAGCGCTGGAACAGCGCCTCGTACGTGAAGTCGCCGTCGCCGCCCAGCGTGTACTCGCGCAGCACGAAATAGCGCAGGGGATCGATGCCCAGCTCGTCGCCGATGGCGCTCGGATCGACGCGCGTGGCGGGGATGGACTTCGAGATCTTCTGGCCCTTGACCGTGAGGTACCCGTGGCAGAAGACGTGCTTCGGCGGCGGCAGTCCCGCCGACCACAGGATCGCCGGCCAGTAGACGGCGTGAAAGCGCAGGATGTCCTTGGCGATCAGGTGATGCGACGCCGACCAGAAGGCGCCGTTGTCGTGGCCCGCCTCGACGGCGCCGGGCCCACCCAGCGCCGTGAGATAGTTCGTCAGCGCGTCGATCCAGACGTAGATGACGTGCTGGGGATCGTCGGGCACCGGTATGCCCCACTTGACCGTCATGCGCGACACCGAGATGTCGCGCAGCCCGCGGCGCACGAACTCCGCCACCTCGTTGCGCCGCGACTCCGGACGGACGGCGCCGGTCTCGTACCACTCGAGCAGCTGGTCGGCGTAGCGCGACAGCCGGAAGAAATAGTTCTTCTCCCTCACGCGTTCGACCGGCCGGCGGTGAATCGGGCAGATCTTCTCGCCGTTCTCGGTGATGACCTCGTCCTCGGTCTTCCAGTCCTCGCAGCCGACGCAGTAAAGTCCGTCATAATCGGCGGTGTAGATGTCGCCCCTGGCGACCATGCGCCGCCACATCTCGTGGACGGCGACGAGGTGGTCGGGGTCAGTCGTGCGGATGAACCGATCGAAGCTGATGCCGGCGCGTGCCCAGATTCGTTTGAACTCCGCCGCCACGCCGTCGCAATACGTCTTCGGATCGATGCCCTTCTCGCGCGCGATCCGCTCGATCTTCACGCCGTGCTCGTCGAGGCCGGTGAGGAAGAACGTGCTCTCCTTGCCGAAGCGCGCCCGGTGATGGCGCGCCAGCGCATCGGCCACCACGGTCGAATAGAACGTCCCCAGGTGGGGCAGGGCGTTCACGTAATAGATGGGCGTGGTGATGAAGAACTTGGACATGAAACGCTCTTCTGTACCGCCGCCGCGGCCGATCCTCAAGCGCCGCTAGTTTTGCGGCAGGTCCGTCGGGCCGCTGTCGCCGTCGTTGTCGGCCGGGTCGGCTTCCGCGGCGGGCGCCGCCGTCTCCTGCCCGGGCGGGACCAGCGGGCGGACGTCACCGGGCGCGAACACCTTGGGGGGCTGGTCCTCGAAGTAGACGCGGATGCGCCCCTGCAAGACGTCGATGTCGCCCACGCGCCCGACGCCGTCGGGCGTGGTCACGCGCTTGCCGACCTTGGGTAACCCCTTGGCGGCCTCGACGTACGTCGCGTCCTCGTAGACCAGGCAGCACTTGAGGCGCCCGCATTGCCCCGAGACCTTGGTCGGGTTCAGGACCAGGTTCTGGTGCTTGGCCATCTTGATCGACACCGGCGCGAACCGCGGCAGGAACGTGCTGCAGCACAGCTCGCGCCCGCACGAGCCGATGCCGCCGACCATCTTGGCCTCGTCGCGCACGCCCACCTGGCGCATGTCGACGCGGACGTGGTGCTGCGCTCCCAGCTCGCGCACCAGCTCGCGAAAGTCGACGCGTGTCTCCGACGCGAAATAGAACGTGGCGCGGCCTCCGCCGTGGTGGAACTCCGCGCGGAACAGCTTCAGCGGCAGCTGCTTGGCCCGCGCCAGCTCGCGCGCGTGGGCCAGCGCGCCCACCGCCCGCTCGCGGTTCGCTTCCACCTTCGCCAGATCGCGCTCGTCCGCCAAGCGCAGCACGCGCGCCAGCGGGCCCGCCACCGGGCGCGGCGCGCTCGCGACGGCGACGGTCGCCACCTCGATCCCGCCCTCGTCCTGGATGACGACCCGGTCCCCCTTGCGCAGGGTCAGCGCGCCGGCGTCGAACTCGAACGTGCGGCCCGTCGGGTGGAACTTGACGCCGGCGATGTTGGCCTGGTGCTCGGTCATCGCGCCCCCGCTCCCGCCGTCGCGTCCGGGCGGCGGCGCAAGGCCAGCAGCATGCGCTCGACGGCGGTGACCGCGTTGGTGTTGGCGGCGAGCGCGGTGTCGGCCTCGACGATCGCGGCCAGCGCGCGCTCCAGCGCCGGCAGCCCGCGCCCGCCCAGCGCGGCGGCGCGCTCGCCGAACAGCGCCAGCTCGGGCGCGCCGGCCGCCGTCACCAGCGCGTCCCGGTACACCCGCGCCAGCAGGCCCAGCGCCCGCGGCAGCAGCTGCTTGTTCTCCTTGTCGCCGGCGACGGCCAGCGCGGCGTCGAACACCGGACCGACGTCGCGCGCGGCGGCCGCCGCCTCCAGTTGCTCGACGGCCGCCCACAGCTCGCGGTCGCCCTCGGCCGACGCCGTCACCAGCGCCGCGCCCAGCGAGCCGTCGGCCAGCACCGCCGCCGTCGCCGCCCGCTCGCGCGGGACGCCGTGCGCGACCGCCACCGCCACCAGAGCGTCGACCCCCAGCGGCCGGAAGCGGACCCGCTGCGTGCGCGACCGGATCGTCGGCAGGATGCGCTCGGGCGCCGTCGTGCAAAGGACGAAGTGCGTCCCGGCGTGCGGCTCCTCCAGCGCCTTGAGCAGGCAGTTGGCGGCGTTCAGGTTCAGGCGATCGGCGTCGTCGACGACGATCACGCGCGCCGGCGCCTCGTGCGGGCGCTGCTGGGCCAGCGCCACCATCGCCTGCGCCTGTTCCATGATGATGAAGGCGCCGTCCGCCACGAACGTCGGCACGTCGGGGTGCAGCCCGGCCTCGATGCGCCGGCAGCTGTCGCACGCGCCGCAGCCGACGCGCGGCTCGACCGGGCAGGCGAGCGCCATGCCCAGCCCCAGCGCGGCGCCGCGCTTGCCGACGCCCGCCGGCCCCTCGAACAGGTACGCGTGCGGCACGTGCCCGCCCGCCACCGCGCGCCCGAGGACCGACGCTGCCAGGTCCTGTCCGACGAGGGCGCCAAGGTGCATGCGCAACCCTAACATCCGGCGCGGGGCCGGTCGACAGTGCGCGTGGCCGAAGCTAACCTAGGTTTCGCCGGCGCGAGGCCGGCGAGGAGAACGCGCATGGGAATCCTGGGAAGGCTGTCGACGCTGATCAAGTCCAACGTCAACGACGTCATCGACTCCATGCAAGACCCGGCCAAGGAGATCGACCAGATGGTGCGCGACATGGAGGACTCCGCGCGCCAGGCCCGGTCGGAGGTGGCGGCCTGCATGGCCGGCGAAAAGCAGCTGCAAAAGCGCATCGAATCGCTGACCGCCGACGCCAAGTCCTGGGAGGACCGCGCCGCGATGGGGGTCCGCGCCGGCGACGACGTCCTGGCCAAGGAAGCGCTGGTTCGCAAGGGCGAGAAGGAAGCCGAAAAGGCCGAGGCGCAAAAGTCGCTGCAGGAGCAGCAGGTCTACGTGGATCAGCTGACCGCCGGGCTGCGGGCTCTCGAGGCGCGGGTCAAGGACGTCAAGCTGCGCCAGGGCAGCCTGCGCGAGAAGGCGCGGGCCACGAAGCGCGGCGGCGCCGCCGTCACCGGCACGTCGGCCTTCGACGATTTCGAACGGATGTCGTCGCGCATCGACGCCGTCGAGGCCGAGGCCTCCCTGGGCGACGAGCTGAGCGGGCGCACGCCCGAATCGGCGGCCGCCGAGCGCAAGCTGAACGAGATGGCCCGGAAGAGCTCCGTCGACGATGCGCTGGCCGAGCTGAAGAAGAAGCTCGGGGGCTGACGGTCCGGCCGGCGCGCCGGCGCGGGGAGGGCGTCGCCGCGCGGCCGCGGATTGCCACCGTGGGGCAGCTGAATTTCCGGTGTTTTCTCGATCTGGCGGCGGACGGAAAGGCGCCGCCGGGCAAGTGGCGTGCTAACTTAGTGGCGAATCGATGAAGGAGCCGCGCAACCTCCCACGCCCCAGCGCCCCTGCACCCCGACCGGAACCCCTGTCAGACAGCGAGTCGAGCGATCTGGTCGAGCTGCAAGCGATCGCTGCGTCCACGCGTGCCAGCGCGACGCCAGCGGTGGTCAACCCCGCCGAGCTGTCGGGCCTGATCGCACGGCGCGATTCGGTGGTGGGCGCGCGCGTGACCGGCGCCGGGCCCGGCATGCCGCCTTTCGTCTGGGGATTGATCGGATGCCTGGGCGTCCTGGCGCTGGGCATGGGGGTGTTCTGGTACCTGGGGCTGCCGAGCTCCCCGGCGCCCGCGACGGCGGAGGCGCCGCCCGCCGGTCCTCACCCCCCCGCGGCCCCACGTCCGTCGGCCGGCGCCCCGCAGATCGTTCCGCTGCCGGCACGCACGGAGCCGGCGCCACCGCCCGCGCCCGAGCCGGTGGCGCCCGCGCACGTCGAGAAAGAGCACGCCGCCCACCGGGGCGGCAAGAGCGCCGCCCACGCGACGACGGTCGCCGCTGCCGATGACGCCGAAGCGGGCGAGGCGCCCGCGACCAGCGACAGGCCAGGCGTGCCGGACAGGTTACTGGCAGCCGGCGCCGGTCGCGCCGCCGCCGATCCGCGCAGGGATGTCGACGCCGCGCTCGACGGGCTGCAGCCCAAGGTGCACGAGTGCTTTCGCCGCTTCCAGATTCGCGGCGTGGCGCAGGTGCGGTTGACGGTCAGCCCCAGCGGCAGCGTTGAATCGCCCGCCGTGACCGGCGACTTCGAAGGCACGCCGACCGGCGACTGCGTGTTGAAGGAGGTCGCGTCCGCGGCGTTGCCCCCGTTCAAGGGCGGCCCGGTGAGCGTCTCCCACGCCTACGTTTTCCGCTGAGCAGCCGCCGCGCGCGAGGCGCGAGCACGAAGCACGCCGCCGCTACGCCGTTTCGTGCGTCTGGGACGGACGCGGGCGTTCCAGCGCGGCCAGGCGGCGAACGGTGTAAAGCAGCAGGGCGGTCATCACCGCCAGCAGACCGAGCGCGATCACCAGCGCCGCCACCAGCAGCGAGCGGCTACCGGGCGAGACCCGCAGCGGGCCGAAGGCTTGCCAGCGCTCGCCGCTCCCCTCGGGCTCGCCGGCGGCGGTGACAACCACGGCGACGCCGGCGGGCTCCAGCCCCGGCACGCTGCCGGCGACCAGCTTCTGCACGTCGGCCACGGCCAGCGCCGGCGCCCGACCGGCCCTCATCTTGATCAGGACCGCTGCCCGCGCCGGCGAGCGCGCCTTCTCGTCGCCGCCGAGCGGAGCGCGCTCCTCGGGCACCAGGTGGACGCGCGCGCTGATCACGCCGTCGGCCACCTCCAGCGTGCGTCCAACCTCGCCGGCCAGCGCATCCAGATAGCGGGCGCGCTCCTCGGACGCCGTCGGGATCAGGCTCGGCTGGCCGTATACCTCGGCGAACCCGTGCCGCCGATCGCGCGGCAGCCCCAGCCCGCGCAGCACCTCCAGCGCGCGCGCCTCGTCGGAGCGCGCCACGCGCACCTTGAAGGCGACGGTGCTGGCCCCCGCGGCGGCGCCGTCGTCGTCGACCTGCTTGTCGGCCCCGATCCCGGCGCGCTCCAGCGCGGTCACGGTCTCGTTGGCGCTGCGCTCGTCCTGATTGTGCAGGATGTTCGCCGAGCATCCGGCGCCGAGCGCCACCACCGCCGCCACCAGCACCTCGGCCATCCGGCGCGTCGCCGCCGCCGGCGCCTTCGTCGCCATCGCCGCCTTCGCCATCGTCGCTAGATCGCCTCCGCCATCGCCGCGCGCAGCAGATCGACGGCGCGCGCGTGCAGCCGGCAAGCCCACGACTTCGAGAGCCCCAGCACGCGCCCCGCCTCCTCCAGGTTCTTGTCGCCGAGGTAGTAAAGCTCCTTCAACTGGCGTTCCTTGTCCGGCAGCCGCGCCAGCGCCTCTCGCAGTTGCCCGGTCAACTGGCGCCATTCCAGCGCGGCGTCGGGCGGGGGCAGGCGCTCGTCGGCGACGGTGGCCGCCGCGTCCAGCGACGTGATGTGCACGGTACC
>DATKEU010000285.1:0-4197 GCA_035544495.1 Polyangia bacterium
TGGTCGTCAGCGACACCGGCGCCGGCATCCCCAAGGCCCACCTCGAGCGCATCTTCGAGCCGTTCTACTCGACCAAGGTCTCGGGTTCGGGCCTCGGCCTGGCCACGGTGGCCCGCATCGTCGACGACCACCGCGGCCACGTCGACGTCGACAGCGAGCCCGGGCGTGGCACCACCTTCACCGTGCGGTTCGCCGCCAGCGCGGCGCCGAAGCGCAGCACGCCGGCCGCGAAGAAGAGCCACGCGGCATAGGCCGCCGCATCGGGCCGCGTGCCGTGGGGTGTCCCCGGTCGACAGCCACAGCCACAACCACAGCGACAGGGGCGGCGATCCGGCACGCGGCACCACTTGCACGATGATAACAAAAAAATATACTCTGTTATCACCATGATTCGAACCCAGATCAGTTTGTCCAGGGACGAGTATTCGGCGGCCAAGCGCGAAGCCGCTCGGCAGGGAATCTCTCTGGCGGAGCTCCTGCGTCGTTCTCTCAGAACGGCTCTTCCTGTGAACGACACTCACCCGTGGATGCGTTATGCGGGCATGGTCGAGACGGGCGATTCGCGGTCGAGCCAGAAGATCGACGACGTGATCTATGGCCGCAAAGGGTGACGCCTACGTTGACACGTCAGCCTTGATCGCGTTCGTCGATCGGTCGGATACGTATCATCCTGTTTTTCGGCGCCTGTTCGCCGCTCCGCCCCCGCTGCTCACGACGTTATTGGTGATCGCCGAGGGGCATGCTTGGTTTCTTCGCCGCTACGATCGGAGCAAGGCCCTCCAGTTCTTGTCGATGATCGATGACATGACACCGCTGACCGTCGCCGCGGTCGGTCCCAGGGAGCAGCGCGCAGCCGCCGAGCTGCTTCGCCGCTTTTCCGATCAGGACTTGACGCTGACGGACGCCCTGGGCCTTCACCTCATGAAGGTTCAGCGTCTTCGACGATGCTGGTCGACGGATTTTCATCTCGGGCTGACCGGCGTTCCCCTGGTGATCAATGAAAGATGACGCTCAAGGCGCCAAGTAGGCCGATCTGGGCCAACCCGCGTCAGCGCGCGACCTGTTCCCTGGCGGTTACAAGCAGTCGTCCGGCGAGCGCGTCGTCCTGGACCAGGCGCGCCAGGACCACCGCGCCGACAATCTGGGAGGCCTTCCGTAAAGTGTCGTCGCTGATGGTGTGCCGTTCGCTCCTCGGGTGGAGCGTCTTCTCGACGCGCCGGAGCAACCCGCGGGCAGCCTCCGCGAACGCGCGGCCGATACGCCCGGGTCGTCGCGCCCCCTCGTCGCCGAGGGCGGCGACGACGCAGCCGTGGTCGGGCTGGTCGAGATGGTCCTGGGACAGGTACTTCGCGAACGCTTCGGCGGCCGTCACGTCCTCCGCCGCGAAGGCGCTGTCGTTGGCGGCATGGGCCACGGCCGCCACCACGAGGTCGTCACGGTCCTTGAAGTGGATATAGAAGCCGCCGTGCGTGAGGCCCGCCGCCTTCATGAGCTTGGGGATGCTCACGGCGTCCAGTCCCTCGCGGCGCAGGATTCGCGACGCCGTCTCGACGATGCGGGTCCGGACGGTGTCGTTGTGTCCTTCCGGGTAGCGCATCTGAACGTGATGGTATGATGGTCATCATTTTTCGTCAATGGTGTCCACGCCTGGCCTCCGATGGTGCCGCTCAGCGGCTGGCTGGAGACCGAACCACCGCCATCGGCGCCGCCGCCCCCGCACCCACCCAGCAGCGTGCCCAGCAGCGCGACCGAAACGACCGACTTGGCCAGAACGTTGTTCGACATTTTGCCAGGCTGGCGCGTCTCTGCGCGCCGCGTCCAGAATCGCGATCCGAGCGTTTTTGCAATCGGGCCGCGCAGCGCACGTAGACGCGCACGTGGTCGACGAACGTCGGACAGCCGCCGCCACCAGCCGGCCGCGCCCTCGCGGTCCGACCTCGAGAAGCGGTGTAATCTCGCGCGATGATTCACGCGTCTCTTCTGATGCTCCTAGCCCTCGAGCCGGGCGCGCCGGCCTCGTCCGTCACAGGGACGCTGGTGCCGTTCGCGGCAGCGGAGTCGCAGAAGCGGCTCGAGCGCTCGACGGCCAAGGTCGACTTCTTTCACCTGGCCAATCATTTCGAGGGGCAACAGAACCTGGGGTTTTGCGGGCCCGCCTCGGCGACGATCGTGCTGAACGCCTTGCGCGCCGATGACGACGCCGTCACCAAGCCGCGTGACCCGGCGCTGTTCCCCTCCGAGTACCGCGCGGCCTTGCCGCCCGGGCTGGACCCGGTCTTCGCCCGCTACACGCAGTCGACGTTCTTCGACGAGGAGACGACGGGCGTGAAGACCCGCGATCAGTTCTTCGGCAAGCCGAAGACCCCCGGCGCCAAGCCCAGTCCCGGCCTCGAGCTGCGCGAGCTGGCCGGCATCCTGCGAGCGCACGGACTGGACGCCGAGCTGCGCGTGGCCGACGACACTCTGTCCGACGAAGCCATCCGGCGCGAGCTGGCGGCCAACCTGGTCACGCCCGACGACTACGTCCTCGTGAACTACCTTCGCCCGGTCCTTGGCCAGAAAGGCGGCGGACACATCTCGCCGCTCGGCGCCTACGACAAGGCGTCCGACTCGTTCCTGATCCTCGACGTCAACCCGAACGGCCACACCTGGGTCTGGGCGCCGGCGTCGCAGCTCATCAAGGCGATGCGGACGCGCGACGTGGCCGAGAACCGCGGCTACGTGCTGGTGAAGGAAGGGCGGGGCGGGGCGAAGCGCGCGCCCAAGTAGAGATGTCGGTCCCGTCGAGCGTCACGCCAGCGGCTGTCAGCGGCTGACGTCGAGCGTCTCCGACCAGAGATAGCCGCGCAGCGCCTTGAGCCCGTCGGCTCCGTGCTGCAGCGCCGCCTCGACCTCACGGACGTGATGTTCGTCCTGCGAGAACAGGCCGTAGATCGTCACCCGCCCGGGCGTCAGCGGGTGGCGCACCGATTCGCCCAGCTCCATCGGCTCGCTCCCCGGGCTGATGGCGATGCTGACCGGATCGTCGGCGGCGTTGGTCCAGGCGGGCCAGAACCAGAACACCCGCCCGCTGCCGTCGACGGCGAACACCATCAAGCGCGCATAGCTCTTCGAGAACGGGTTGCTGAACGAGAAGGCCAGCGGCTCGCCCGAACGGATGTCGCCACCGGCGCGCTGGGTGCGCGTGACGCCGTCGGGTGCGACGCGAAAGATGCTCAGCGCCGGGCCCCCGCCCTCGGGCGTGCCCGCGCCGCCGCGGCCGCGAAAGCCGTCGTCCCGCGGCCGCGCCACCAGCAGGACCGCCGCCGCGCACGCCACCGTGATGCCGATGCCGGCGCCCAGCAGGCGCCGACGCGCCCCGCTCGGGAAAATGCCTCGACCCAGGCGACCGCGCGCCTCGTCCTCCCCGCCCCCCGTCATCGACTCCAGTCTTGCATAGATCCGGTAGCGAGCGCGGCACCGCTCGCACCCGCGCAGGTGATCGAACATGCGCCGGTCGCGGCCGGGCGTGCCCATACCGGCGAAGTGTCGGTCGACCTGCCGGTGCTTGCCGAACCAGATCATGTCACCACCGCCGTCTTCGGCTTGCGCTCCCCGTCGGGGGCCAGGAATTCGGACAGCGATTCCTTCACCTCGCGCTCCCAGTCCTCGAGCGTCGAACGCGACATTCCCATGACCGCGGCCGCCTCCATCTGGGTCATGCCGGCTATATAGCGTAGCTCGATCAGCCGCTGGCGGGGCGGCGGCAGGCGGGTGGCAAAGCGCAGCAGCTCGCGCCGGAAGTCGTCGACCGGATCGGGCCCCGGCGCCGCCTCCTCGGAGGCGGACAGCTCCGCCAGCCGCCCTTCGCGGCGCACGAAGTCCAGGGCCCGGTGGCGGGCGATCGCCGATAGCCAGGCGCCCAGGCGGCCCCCGCGGTGACTCTCGCGCAGGTCGCGCTTGGCCAGCAGATCCAGATAGACCTCGTGCACGACGGCGTCGCGGTCGGCGGGTTCGCGCAGCACGCTGCCGGCGGCGCCGCGCACCTCCTGAAATGTGTCGCGATAGATCTGCTCCATCACGTCCTTGTCTCCGCGCAGAAATCGAGCTTGCCAGTTCGGGTCCGTGTCACGTTCTAGCGCCTGCACCAGGCCCCCCTTCTCCGTCGAACCAACCGCCCGGGATTGACCGGCGGCCGCGGACCAAAAAATACCAGGA
>DATKEU010000286.1:0-7373 GCA_035544495.1 Polyangia bacterium
ATAGTCGGGCGTCGTGCGCAGCCAGATGAACGTCGCCGCCGGCAGCAGCGGCCGGAAGCGCCGCGCCCGCACCAGCCCCAGCATCGACGTCAGGCCGGTGTCCGTGGCCAGGATGAAGCTGGCGCCGCCGCGCGTCCCGCCTTCGTCAGCCTGAAAAGGCGGGCCCATCTTCCCCCACGGCCCGCTGAAGGTGATCGGCGCGCCGATGCCCAGCCCGTGCATGTAGGTCGAGCCCGGCCCCGCCGGAAGGCGCATCACCAGAAGCTCGAAGGTGCGCTGCTCGTCGTCGCCGCTGATGATCGAATAGGCGCGCTTGCACGCCTTGCCGTTCGGCAGCAAGAGGCCGCTGTCGACGATGACGTACTGGCCCCCGAAGAAACCGAGCGGCTCGCCGCCGTCCATCTGCAGCGTCAGGTGGCGGGTGTCCCGCCCCACCTCGGCGACGGCGACGACGTGCGCGTGTCTGGGCGTGGCCATGTCAGTCCGCCGGGTAGATCTCGTGGACCAGGTCGTGCATCTGATCCAGCTCGCGATAAAAGCGGGTGAAGCCCTCGATGTGCGCGGCCAGATCCAGCTCGACCTTCTTCGTCAGCACGATCAACGTGCGCAGGTAGGGCAGCTTCGGATCGCCGGCCGGCGTGGTCGCCACCTTGCGGTCCAGCTCGGACAGCGCCGCCTCGAAGAAACGTTTCAGCCGCGCCAGATCCCCCGCCTCGCACAGCGAGGCGATGGGCCCGGGCCGGCCGGCGGCGCCGCGCAGCTCGGCCAGCTCGTGCTGGCGCTCCGCTTCGTCGGTGCGCCCCAGCACCCGCATCAACCCCAACCGCAGGGCCGCGATCTCGTGACAGGCCATCGTTCGTCCTCCGCTACTGCATGATGTTGTCGACCAGGCGAGCGACCAACCGCCCGCCCAGGAGGTGCTCGCGCACCAGCTCCTCGGCGTCCTCCGGTCGAACGGCGCGATACCAGATGCCGTCGGGATAGACCGCCACCGTCGGGCCCTCGCCACAGCGGCCCATGCACGCCGTGCGCGTCACGCGGATGTCCCGCTCGCGCCCCGCCTCGCGCACCAGCCGCCGGAGCGCGTTCAGCAGCCCGACGCTGCCGGCGTCCGCGCAGTCGACGTTGCCACAGACCAGCACGTGGCGCGAAAGCGGCGCGTGCGCGTGCGTGTGCGGCATCGCCTGATTGTGCGTGAAGGCGTGGCGCACGCTCCACAACAGCGCGTTCAGTCCGCCCACCTGCTGGCTGACCGCCGAGACCGGCACGCGGTACTGGCAGTTGTCGCACGGCAAGGCGGCGCCCGCGCTGCCCGCGCCCAGAGCCTCGCCGACGCGCTCGTCGATCACCGCCAGCAGCCTCTCGTCGGCGCCCAGGTGCCCCGCCAGCGCCACCCGGATCCAGGGCGCGCGCTCGGCGAAGGCGCGCACCTGGGCCGCCAGCTTGTCCAGCAACCGGCCGCCGAAGAGAAAGTACGGGACGACGACGATCGCCTCGGGCCGCGCGCGCGCCACCAGATCCACCGCGTCCTCGAACAGCGGGCGGGCAACGCCGATGAACGACGGCACCACCCACCCGAACCCCTGCCCCTCGCCGAGGAGCCGCGCCAGCTTGCAGAAATCGCCGTTGGCGTCGGGATCGCTCGCCCCGCGGCCCACCACCACCACCGCCGTGCGCGCCGGCTCGCTGCCCAGACCGGCCGCCGCCGCGCGCACGCGTTCGGCGCAGAGGCCCACCAGCGACGGGTGCACGCCCAGCGCGCGCGCCGAGGCGAAGCTGACCGCCGGAAAATTCCGGCGCGCCGATGCCAGCGCCAGCGGCACGTCGTTCTTGACGTGACCAGCGGCGAAGAGGAACAGCGGCACGGTCGCGAGCCGATCGACGGTGGCCGCCATCGCGCGGAGCGCGTCGGCCAGCGACGGGCGCGCCAGCTCGACGTACGCCGGCGCGACCACCACGTCGGGCCGGCGCGCGCGGTAGCGGGCCACCAGCACCTCGAACTCGTCGTTGGCCGCCGCCTCGCGGCTGCCGTGCCCGACGACCAGCACGCCCGTGCGCGGGGCGCCGCGGACGCCGCCGCCGTTCACGCGGCCCCCTCGGCGCGGCCGAGCACGCGGTAGAGCGGCGGCCCGCCGTCCGCCGGATCGTGGCGCTGCACTCTGATCCCGAGGGCGCGCGCCAGCGCCGCCGGCGTCAGCGCCTGCCGCGGCGGCTGGCAGCTCGCGCGCCCGTCCGACAGCAGAAGCACGCGATCACAGGCCGCCGCCGCGTCGAGATCGTGCGTCGCCATCACCACCGCCACCACGCCCCGCAAACGTTCCAGCGCCGCGGCCAGATCCGCGCGCCAGCCGAGATCCAGGTGCGCCACCGGTTCGTCCAGCACCAGCAGGCGCGGCTCGGCGACCAGCGCGCGCGCCAGCGCCGCGCGCTGCCACTCCCCGCCCGACAGCGACGGGCACGGCCGCTCGGCCAGCTCGCGCAAGCCGAACCGGACCAGCGCCGCATCGACCAGCCGGCGCGCCGCCAGCGACGGCGGCGCGTCCAGCGCCAGGCCCAGCGTCACCAGCTCGCGCACGGTGAAGGGGGCGCGCGGCTCGCCCTGAAACAGCACGCCCACCTGACGCACGCGCGCGGGCCCCGACGGAAGCGGCGCGCCCGACCAGCGCAGCTGGCCGCCGAGCGGCGGAGCCACGCCCGCCAGCGCGCGCAGGAGCGTGCTCTTGCCCGAACCGTTGCGCCCGAGGACGGCGACGCGCTCGCCCGCGGCGATCGTCAGATCGATGTCGCCGAGCACGGCCTGCCCGCCGTATCCGACGGAGAGAGCGCGCGCCGCCAGCACCGGCGCCGGCCCCACCGGCACCACCCGCGCGTCGAGCACGCCGCCGGACAGGACCGTCACGTCCACCTCCGAGCCCGATGCAGCAGCGACAGGAAGAACGGCCCGCCCACCAGCGCCGTCAGCAGGCCGACCGGCAGCTCGCGGGGCGCGAACGCCCGGCGGGCCACGATGTCGCCCGCCAGCACCAGCAGCGCGCCCAGCAGCGCCGCCACCGGCAAGAGCCGCCGGTGCCCCGCCCCCACCAGCCGGCGCGCGGCGTGTGGCGCCATCAACCCGACGAAGCCGACGAGGCCGCCCACCGCCACCGCCGACGCCGTCAACACCACAACGGCCAGGAGCGCCCCGCCGCGCACGGCGCTGACCGACACGCCCAGCGCCGCCGCCACCTCGTCGCCCAGCGCCAGCCGATCCAGGCGCTGCGCGTTTCGCCACAGCCAAGCGAACGCCGCCGCCAGCAGCAGCGCCGGCGCCAGCAGGCGCGCGGGCGGCGGCGTGCCGAAGCCGCCGAACAGCCAGAACGTCGCCGCGCGCAGCAGGCGATCGGGCGGCGCCAGCACCAGGATGATGCCGGTCAGCGCGGCCAGGGCCGAGCCGAACGCCACGCCCGCCAGCAACAGGCGCAGCGGATCGGCGGCGCCGCGGGCATAGGCCCGCACCGCCGCGATCGTCGCCGCCGCGCCGGCCGCCGCCGCCGGGCCGGGAGCCAGGCCCGGCCACAACGCCAGCGACGCCACCGCGCCCAGCGACGCGCCCCCCGACACGCCCAGGACGTACGGCTCGGCCAGCGGGTTGCGCAGGATGGCCTGCATCCCCACGCCCGCCGTCGCCAGCGACGCGCCGACGATCGCCGCCAGCCCGACGCGCGGCGCGCGCAGATGCGCCAGGATCTCTTCGCCCGCGAACAGCCGCGCCAGCGCCTCGCCCGGTCCCACGTTGCCCGACGAGCCAACGCAGAGACCGACCAGCATGAGGGCCACGCCGGCCAGCACGAGGCCGAGGATCACCCCCACGCGCCGCCGCTGCCCATCGCCGTGCAGAGACGTCATCCCGCCCCCTTGACCGCTCCCGCCAGCGCCGCGCGAAGGATCTCGATCGCGTCGACGACGCGCGGACCGCCGAGGACGGCGCCCAGCGGCACCACCACCGTCGGAACTCCCGCCAGCGCGGAGAACCGGCGCAGGGTGGCGCGCTTGCGCTCGACGGCCGCGGCGCCATCGGTCGCCGCGCGCCCGCCATAGGCGTCGATGACGATCAGCCCGGGCCGGCGCGCGATCACCTGCTCCCACGACACCGCGGTCCAGCCCGCGTCGAGATCGGCGAAGACGTTGTCGCCGCCGGCGCGCGCGATCAGATCGCTCAGCACGGTCCCGCCGCCAGCGGTGAACGGGGGATCGCAGCAGTCGTAGACGAACACCCGCGTCGGCGCCGGCGCGCGCACCGCGGGGGCCGCCGCGGCCAGCGCGCCCACCCGCGCCGCCAGCGCGCGCGCCACGGCGTCGCCCCGGGCCGCCAGCCCCACGCGGGCCGCCACCGCCCGCACCAGCGCCAGGCTGTCGTCCAGCGTGCGCGGCTCCCACAGCTCGACCGGGATGCCACGCCCTCGGAGCGCCGCCACCAGATCGGGATCCTCGCGCGCCACCACGGCCAGGCCCAGCACCACCGACGGGCGCAGGGCCAGGATCGATTCCACGCTGCCCACGCGCGCCACGCCCGCCAGCGCCGCCCGGTCAGCCTCCGACGTGGTGACCGGCTCGACGACGCCGACCAGGCGCCCCGCGCCGCCCGCCGCCACGATCGCCTCCGTCGTCACGTCGTGCAGGCTGATCGCGCGCACCGGCGCCTCGGCCGCGCCGCCGCCGGCCGGCGGCGCCACCGCCCTCGATCGGCACGCCGCTGGCCCCAGCAGCGCCAGCGTCAGCGCCACGGTCAGCGGCCGCGCCAGCCCTTGGAGGCCCGCGCCCGCTGACAACCGATCCGATCGAAGACCGCGCACGGCCACCCGCCCCGCTTCAGTGGCAGTAGTTCTGGCCCCGCGGAATGGTGACGCTCCACGGATATTTGCCGACGTTCTCGAACGCCTTGACGATCGCCCCCGTCACCGCGTCCAGCACGACGACGCGGTTCGTGCTGCTGACCGTCGCCACGATCCACTTGCCGTCGGCGGTGGTCGACGCCGTCTCCGTCGTGCCGCCCACCGGGATGCGCTGCTTGACGATGCCCGCGTTCATGTCGACCAGCGAGATGTCCTCGCGCATCCGGTTCATGACGAACGCCTGATCGGGGGCCGCCGATGAATAATTCACACCGAACGCCTGCTGGTCACCCGGCATGGTCGCCTTCACCAGGGCCGCCACGCCGTCGATCATCGACACCGTCTGGTCGCCGAAGTTCGGGACCAGGTGGCGCAGCGGCACGTTGGCGAACGGGTGCTGCGCATAGACGATCCACGGCGACTTGCCCACCACCAGCTCCGGCATCTTGATGCCTGTCTTGGTGTCGTAGACCAGAACCCGCCCGGTCTCGCCGTGCGCGGCGTAGAGCATGCCGTCGCGCGCGATCTGCACGTCGGCGAAGCCCTTGTCGTACGCAGCCAGCTTGACGTTGGGCGGGCCGGAGTATCCGTCCAGCGGCACGTGATCGATCACCTCCAGCTTGTCGAGATCGACGCGCGTGATGTGGTACGCCCCGACGTTGGCGACGTATCCGACGTGCGTCTCGCCTTCCGGCACGCGGATGAAGTGCGGCGTGAAGAAGCCGGGCAGGCGCTTGACCTCGACGTCGGTCTTCGTGTCGACGAACGAGATGGCCCCTTCCTGCTCGTTCATGATCCCCATCAGGCCCGACGGCAGCAGCGTCAGGTGCGTCGGGTGCTTGCCGACCTTGATGCGGCCGCTGACCTTCAACGCGCGCAGGTCGACCACCACCGACTCGTCGGTCAGCTCCGAATCGACGTACAGCTTGGTGAAGTCGGCGTTCAGCTCGCCCATGTGGTCGGCGACGCCGCCCGTGCGCACGTTGCCGATCACCTGCAGCTTTTCGAGATCGATCACCGTCAGATCGTCGGAATCACGGCTGACGATGTACGCGCGCAGCTCCAGCGACGATTGCGTCGGCGCTCCGACGTCGCTGCCCGGAGACGGCGCCCCGTCGCAGCCGGCCAGCGCCGCGCCGCCCAGCGCGGCCGCCGCCAGCGACACCAGCGCCCGAAATCGCTCTCCGACGACAGTCGTCCGCGGCCCTCGAACGTGGCTCTTCGTCTGCGGCATCGCCCGGCTCCTTTCGATTTGCGTTCCTCGCGGCCCAAAAAGAAAACCCCTCGGTCACACGCGCACACGCGCGGGAGGGAGGGGCCTTGGGCAGAAGGCGCGATGACGATCTGCCGTCGACGCACGTCCGTGTACCCGCGGCGTGCCGTTCGTCGCCTCGAGTAGGTCTCCTGGCTCGCGACCGAGAGAGAAGCGCTCTCCTCTCCATCCTTCACCTTCCCAAACCCGACGGTTCAGTGGCTCTCGAAGGATCGACGTCGCTGACAGTGGCGGGACCGCGCCGGATTCGCACCGGACTTCCCTGTTATGCCTGTCGGCACTCGAGGCGTCTATTCAGTTGTCAGAGTCGCCCTCTTACGTGAGTCGTGCGTTCGCTGTCAAGGACGACGCGGCAACCCGCGAGAACCACGCGAAAAGAAAATTTCACCGCGCTCGATCGCGCTCGCCCCTTTTCCGCCGCCGCGCTTTCGACCTATGGTCGGCGCGTGCACAGCGTGTGGACGCCGTCGATCGTGACGCTGGGCCTGGCCGTGGCGATCGATCTCGCGCTCGGCGAACCGCCCAACGCCGTTCATCCGGTCAGCTGGATGGGGCGGCTCATCGCCTGGTCGGTCGCGCGCGCGCCCCGCTCGGGCCCGCTTCGCCAGCTGGCCGCCGGCGCCGCCGTGGCTCTGGCGGTGCCCGCGCTGGCCGTGCTGGGCGGCTGGCAGCTCTGGCGCCTGCTCGGCCCGCGGCCCTGGCTGCTGCTGCTGATCAGCGCCTGGTTGCTGAAGACGATGCTGGCGTTGCGCGCCCTCGGCGCCGCCGCCGGCCGGGTGCGGCGCGCGCTGGCCGCCGGTGATCTCGGCGGCGCGCGCGAGGGCCTGCGCAGCCTGTGCAGCCGATCGCCCGACGATCTCGATGCCGGCGCGCTGGCCGCCGCCACCGTCGAATCAGTGGCGGAGAATCTCTCCGACAGCTTCGTGGCGCCGATCTTCTATTACGTGCTCCTCGGCCTGCCGGGCGCCATCGCGTATCGCGCCGTCAACACGCTGGACGCGATGATCGGCTATCACGGCCGTTACGAGTACCTGGGCAAGGCCGCCGCGCGCCTCGACGATCTGCTCAACCTGCTGCCGGCGCGTCTGACCGCCGCGCTGTTGTTGCTGGCCGGCGCGCTGGGCGGCTGGCCGGCGCGCCGGGCCTGGGCCATCTGGCGGCGCGACGGCTCCTCGACCGAGAGCCCGAACGCCGGGCGCCCGATGGCCACCATGGCCGGCCTGCTCGGC
>DATKEU010000287.1:0-5858 GCA_035544495.1 Polyangia bacterium
GGGCGCGCGTGGCCGCCGGGGCCCAGCTCGACGCAGCGGCCGGGGCCGGGGATCACCTTGTCCGGATTGCACAGCCCCGCCGGGTTGAACACCGCGCGCAGCCGGCGAAACGCGGCCAGATCCGCCTCCGAGTAGATGAGCCCCATGTAGTCGATCTTCTCGCAGCCGATCCCGTGCTCGCCCGAGAGCGCGCCGCCCACGCGCACCACCAGGCGCAGGATGGCGTCGCCCGCCGCGCGCACGCGATCGATGACGCCGGGCTCGCGCTCGTCGAACAGGATCACCGGGTGCAGGTTGCCGTCGCCGGCGTGAAAGACGTTGGCGCAGAGGACCCCGTGCGCGGCGGCGGTGCGGACGATCTCGTCCAGCACCTCGGGCAGCCGGGACCGCGGGATGACGCCGTCGTGCGTGTAATAGTTCGGCGCCACCCGACCGAGCGCGCCGAAAGCCTGCTTGCGCCCCTTCCACAGCTTCAGCCGCTCGGCCTCGTCGCGCGCCAGCCGAACGTCGCGCGCGCGCATGGCCCGGCAGGCGTCGACCACGCGCCGCGCCTGCTCGTCGAGATCGTCGAGGAAACCGTCGACCTCGACCAGCAGCACGGCGGCGGCATCCAGCGGAAAGCCGGCGTGGATGTACGCCTCGACGGCGCGCAAGGTGACCTGATCGATCATCTCGATGGCCGCCGGCGTGATCCCGCGCGCCAGGATCTCCGTCACCGCGCGGCTGGCGTCGGTGACGGTGTCGAAGATCGCCAGCGCCGTCTTCACGCCCTCCGGGTTCGGCGTCAGGCGCACCAGGATCTTCGTCGCCAGTCCAAACGTCCCTTCGGATCCCACGAACGCCGACACCAGATCGTACCCGGGCGCGCCCTCCGCCGCGCCCCCCAGCATCGCCACCTCGCCGTCGGGCAACACCACCTCCAGCGCCAGGATGTGGTTCGTCGTCACGCCGTACTTCAGCGTGTGCGGCCCGCCGGAGTTTTCGGCCACGTTGCCGCCGATGGTGCAGGCGTTCTGGCTGGACGGGTCGGGCGCATAGTGCAACCCCAGCGACGCCACCGCGCGCGACAGGTGCGCGTTGACGACGCCGGGACCGACCCAGGCCTGGCGGTTGGCGGCGTCGATCTCGTGTATCTGGTTCATGCGCACCAGCGAGATCACCACGCTGCCCGTCGCCACCGCGCCGCCCGACAGACCCGTGCCCGCGCCGCGCGGGACGAACGACACTTGCCGGCGCGCGCACGCCTTGACGACGGCCGACACTTCCGCGGCCGACTCGGGAAACACGATCGCCAGCGGCGTTCCGCGATCCGTCGTCTGTGCGTCGCACTCGTAAACGAACAGATTCTCACTGTCGACAATCAATCGTTCGGGCGGAAACAGCGCGCGCAGCTCGCCCAGCAATGTGCGCCGTTGTGCCACCGCCGCGTCGCCCGACGCGGCCGCCGTCCCGGTCGGGCCAATTGGTCCGGGCGGCAGAGCCGATTGCGACGTGCGTTGTTTCATGGCGGAAGGGCGGCAGAGATTAGAATTGTCGGGGCCGGTTGACAATGAATGCCGTCAGGCACTAATGCACAGAACATGAAACTGTTTCGATTTGGCTCGCCCGGAAAAGAGAAGCCCGGCGTCATTCTCGACGACGGCGCGTCGATCGACGTCTCCGGCTTCGGCCAAGACTACAACGAGGAATTCTTCGGCGCCGACGGCCTTTCGCGCCTGGCCGCCTGGGTGGCCAAGAACGGCGCCGGCGCTCCGCGCGTCGACAGCGGCGTGCGCCTGGGCCCGGCGGTCTGCCGCCCGAGCAAGATCGTCTGCGTCGGCCTCAACTATTTCGAGCACGCCCGCGAGCAGGGCGTCGATCCGCCCAAGGAGCCCGTGCTGTTCTTGAAATCGACCACCGCTCTCTGCGGTCCCAACGACGATCTGGTCTTGCCGCGCAACTCGAAGAAGACCGACTGGGAGGTCGAGCTCGGCGTCGTCGTCGGCAAGAAGGCCGCCTATGTCAGCAAGGAAAGGGCCCTCGAGCACGTGGCCGGCTACGCCGTCATCAACGACTACTCCGAGCGCGAGTTCCAGCTCGAGCGTGGCGGGCAGTGGGACAAGGGCAAGGGCTGCGACTGGTTCGCCCCCTTCGGCCCCTTCATCGCCACGGCGGACACCATCGACAGCCGCGACCTTCCGATGTGGCTCAAGCTCAACGGCGAGACCCGGCAGAACGGCAATACCAAGGATATGATCTTCGACGTGCCCACGCTCGTCAGCTACATCAGCGCCTTCATGACCTTGCTGCCGGGCGACATCATCAGCACCGGCACGCCGCCCGGCGTGGGCGGCTTCGCCAAGCCGCCGCGCTTTCTCGGCCCCGGCGACGTCGTCGAGCTGGGCATCGCGGGCCTGGGCCAGTCGCGCCAACGCGTCGTGCCCCCGAGCGCCGGGTAGCGCGCCATGCGCGTCCACCTGCAGTACGGACGCGACGGGCTGGACGTCGATCTGCCCGACGGCGCGCGCGTGATCGAGCCCGCGTTCGTCGACGGCCTCGCCGACGAGGCATCCGCCTTCACCGCCGCCGTGCGCGACCCGATCGGCGGCGGCCGCCCGCTGCGCGACTGCGTGGGGGCGGGCGAGACCGTCGCCATCGTCATCCCCGACATCACGCGCCCGCTGCCGAGCGATCGCCTGCTGCGCTGGATCTTCGCCGAGCTCTCCCACGTCGCGCCGGAACGGATCGTCATCGTCAACGGCACCGGCTCGCACCGCGGGAACACGCCCGCCGAGCTGGCCAGTATGGTGGGCGCCGACGTGCTGGCCCGCCATCGGGTCGTCAACCACGACGCCCACGATCCGGCGACGATGGCCCTGGCCGGCAAAACCAGCGACGGACATCCGGTCTATCTCAACGCCCACTACGTCCGCGCCGATCGCCGCATCGCCCTCGGCTTCATCGAGCCGCACTTCATGGCCGGCTTCTCCGGCGGGTACAAGGGCGTCTTCCCCGCCGTCGCCGACATCGCGTCGATCATGCGCTACCACGACGCCCGGACCATCGGCCACCCGCGCAGCACCTGGGGCGTCCTGGACGGCAACCCCACGCAGGCGCAGATCCGCCACAACGGGGCGCTGTTGCCGGTCGATTTTCTCGTCAACCTCACGCTGAACCGGCGCCGGCAGATCACGCGCTTTTTCTGCGGCGACGCCCTGGCCGCCCACGCCGCCGGCTGCGCCTTCGCGAAGGAGACCGCCATGGTCGCCTGCGAGCGCCCCTACCCCATCGTCGTCACCACCAACTCCGGCTATCCCCTGGACCAGAACCTCTACCAGACGGTCAAGGGCATGCACGCCGCCATGCAGATCGTCGCCGACGGCGGGTTCATCCTGGCCGCCTCGCGCTGCAACGACGGCTTTCCCAGCCACGGCAACTTCAAGAAGCTGCTCTTCGATCACGCGTCGCCGCGCGCGCTGCTGGACACCATCACCGCGCCCGGGTTCTCGATGTTCGATCAGTGGGAGGCGCAGCTGCTGGCCATCATCGCCCTCCGGGCCCGGGTCGGGCTTTACAGCGAATTGACGGAGGGCGACGTGCGGCGCGCCCACCTGGAACCGGTGGCCGACGTGGCCGGACGTCTACACGCCGAGATCGCCCGGCGCGGGGGCGCCGGCGTCCCCATCGCCGTGCTGCCCGAAGGGCCGCAGACCATCCCCTACGTCCGCGCCGGCGGTGAAAGCGGAGCTCATGTTTGATCTTCAAGGCAAGACCGCCGTCGTCACCGGCGGCGGCTCCGGCATCGGCCAGGCGATCTGCCGGCTGTTCGCGAAGCAGGGCGCCCGCGTCGCCGTGCTGGACATCCAGGAGGCGGAGGCGCGCGCCACCGCCGAGGCTATCCGCGCCGCCGGCGGCGCCGCGCTGGCCGTCCGCTGCGACGTCGCCGACACCGCCGAGGTGAAGGCCGCCTTCGACAGCGTCGAAGCGGGGACCGGCCCGGTCTCGATCCTGGTCAATAACGCCGGCGTCGCCCACGTGGGCACCATCGAGACCACCTCCGAGGCCGACTTCGATCGCCTCTACCGCGTCAACGTCAAGGGCGCCTTCCTGTGCGCGCAGCAGGCCATCGCCCGCATGCTGCCGCGCGGGGGCGGCGTCATCCTGAACATGGCCTCGATCGCCTCGCTGGTCGGCGTCCCGGATCGCTTCGCCTACTCGGCCACGAAGGGCGCCATTTTGACCATGACGTATTCGATCGCCATCGATTACCTGAAAAAGGGGATCCGCTGTAACTGCATCTGCCCGGCCCGCATCCATACTCCGTTCGTGGATGGCTACGTCGCCAGGAGCTATCCCGGACGCGAAGCAGAGACGATGGAGAAGCTGCACCAGTACCAGCCCATCGGACGGATGGGCCGGCCCGACGAGGTCGCCGCGCTGGCCCTTTATCTCTGCTCCGATGAAGCCGCGTTCGTGACCGGCGCCGCCTACCCCATCGACGGGGGCGTGCTGGTGACCTGACGCGCGGCCGCCTGGCGACGAAAGAGCCGCCCATGAGCACCGCCGACGACATCATCCTCGCCATCAAGCCTCTCGGATTTCCCTGGGAGACGCTGGATCCGTTCCTGTTCTGCGCGTACCACGACGACCACTATCCCGCCGGCGACGGCCGCATGGGCCCGGCGGCGTCCCTGGCGGGGCGGGAGATCGGCATGGACTTCGCCGGCAAGGACGGCTGGCGCATGTACCACGGTCAGACTGTCCCGGGCTTTCCGCAGCACCCGCACCGCGGCTTCGAGACGGTGACGGTCGCGCGCCAGGGGTTGAT
The DNA here is from genome assembly GCA_035544495.1 of Polyangia bacterium. GTDB lineage: Bacteria > Myxococcota_A > Polyangia > Fen-1088 > Fen-1088 > DATKEU01. The sequence continues at coordinate 4,808 of DATKEU010000287.1, forward strand.
CGATCACTCCGATTCGCTGGGCGCCACCGCGCGCTACGGCGCCGGCGACGTGCAGTGGCTGACCGCCGGCAAAGGGATCGTGCACGCCGAGATGTTCCCGCTGATCAACGGCGGCCAGCCGAACCCGCTCGAGCTGTTCCAGATCTGGCTCAATCTGCCGGCGCGCGACAAGATGGTCGACCCGTACTTCTCGATGCTCTGGAATCCCGTGGTGCCGCGCCACGCGCACACCGACGACGACGGCCGCCAGACGCGCGTCACCGTCGTGGCTGGCGCGCTGGGCCCGACGGCGCCCCTCGCCGCGCCGCCCAACTCGTGGGCCGCGCGCGCCGAGAGCGACGTCGCCATCTGGACCATCAAGATGGATCCGGGGGCGCGCTTCACGCTGCCGGCCGCCATTCGCGGCTCCAACCGCGTGGTCTACTTTTTCCGCGGCGCCGCGCTCAAGGTTGGTGAGCGCGACATCGCGCCCCGGCACAGTGTGCGCCTGCGCGCCAACGCCGCCGTGACGTTGCAAGCCGGCTCCGACGGTGCCGAGCTACTGCTGCTGCAGGGCCGCCCGATCGGCGAGCCGGTCGTCCAATATGGCCCGTTCGTCATGAACACGCCGGCCGAGATCCAGCGCGCCTTCGCCGACTACCAGCGCACGCAGTTCGGCGGCTGGCCCTGGCCGAAGGACGAACCGGTGCACGCGCTCGAGGACGGCCGCTTCGCCCAGCACGCCGACGGCCGCGTCGCGCGCGCGCCCGGCTGATTCGAGCCGTCTGCCCGGACCCGGCGCGTGTGCCGTCGCGGTCCGTCGCGCGGCCCGAGGTCGGTCACTCCACGCTTTGCCCGCAGAAGCGGACAGTCGTGCCGGTTCGCGAGACCAGCGCGAAGTTGCCGCGCGTGCCGGCCGTCCGGCACTGGTATCCACCCCGGCAATCGCCGTCGTCGCCGCAGGCCTTGGCGCAGTACCGGCTCTCGAACGCCTGGCGCGCGCAGACGCCCGCGTCCAGGCACAGCTCGTCGACCGTGCAGTCGTTGGTGGCGGCGCCCGCGCACGCGCACG
>DATKEU010000288.1:0-11259 GCA_035544495.1 Polyangia bacterium
CAGCGGCGGCGGGCTGTCATCGGCGCGCGCGTCCGCCTGCGCGCCGGTCGCCCCACCACAGGACTAGCCGCGAGCGCCGTCCCGGGATTACCTCCCGTGGCGCGCTCGCGGCCGCCCTGCCGTCCCTCCGAGAGTCGGATACCGGGTGGCGGCCGCCGCAACGCAGCCGCCGTGCCGATCCCTTCGGAACGCCCCCCCGACGCCGGTATTTCCGGCGCCCCTATGCAAAACGAGGTCGGCGGCCGTTATTCCCGGCGCGCCCCGCGAGCGGCGCCGCCCGAGCGTCAGTTGCCGATACAGCCGACCCGCTGCGTGTCGAGGGCGATATCGTCGATCCACATGTCGGTCATCGGCATGGCGTTGCCCCCGTAAGCCACCGTCGACAGCTCGTGGTAGGGGGTGAGGCCAATCTTGAAGGTGCCGAACTTGACCGTCTTGAGGATGGTGGGTGCCTTCGCGCTGTCGACGTAGGGCAGAAGCACGCCGTCCATCCAGATCTGGACGGGCGCGGCGTTGGCGCCGTCGGCGAAGAACTCGACGCAGACCCACTTGTCCGGGATGCTCACGCCCATCAGGCCGCCCTTGTCGGCGCTGGGCGCGCTCGTGCGCATGTAACGCTCGCCGCCCGGTCCGTGCCAGTTGCCCTGCAGGCCGTTGTACTCGAAGCCCACCTCGTACCAGTTGCCGTTGGGCCCGTCATAGAGCTGCACGATCGCGCCGTGACCGTAGGGCGCCTTGGGCGTCGTGTGCAGGTAGAACCGCCCCCAGAGGACGTTGGTGATCGCGCCGAGGTCGGTCGTCGTGACGACGGTGCTGGGCGGCCCGTGGAAGGCCGCGTTGCCGTGCGCCGCCTTGCCGGCGCCGGTCTGGACGTTGGCGCCAGCGCCGGTCCACTTGGCGTCGGGCAGCGTCTCGAAGTCCATGCAGGCGGCGTACTTGTTGTTCGCGCAGCCGGCCGCCGCGACGGGCCCACCATCGCCGCTCGGCTGATCGACGGTGGCGTCGTCTCCGCTCGACGCATCGGCGGGCGCGGCGCCGCCGCCCGCACCGCCCGACGCGGGCGCGCCGCCGCTGCCCGGTCCAGCGCCGCCCGATCCCGTCGCCCCGCCCGTGCCGGAGGCGCCGCCGGTCGCCGGCGTGCCCGAGCCGTTCGCTTTGCCACTCTCGCTTTGCGCGCCGCACGCGCCGGCCAGCAAACCCACGCCCACCGCCCACCAGAGGGAACGAAACGACCGCGCCATCCGAGACTCCGTCTGTGTGGTGAAGACCGAAAATCGAAGATACACGAAGCGCGCCGGCAAATACACGCCACGCCCGCGCGAACCGCGCGTCAAAGCCCGTAGTCGGCGATCTTCTTGGCGATGGTCGGGTACGAAACCCCGAGCAGCCGCGCCACCTGCGTGCGGTTGCCGCCCGCGAACTCGAGCAGGCGCGCGATGTACGCTCGCTCCAGCGCGGCCAGCGGCGGCGGCCGGCCGCTGTCGTCCAGCCCCAGCGTGAAGAACTCCTCCGCCGCGCTGCCGCCGGCGCCCGGCGGCGCCGCCCCGGGCGCCGCGCCGCTCCCGGCCAGGCTGCGCGCGTCGATCTCGATCTCGCCGTCGCCGGAACCCGCCAGGATGACCGCGCGCTCGACGATGTTGCGCAGCTCGCGCACGTTGCCGGGAAAATCGTACGTCAAAAGCCGCCGCTCGGTCTCGGCGCCAAAGTGCGTGGCCGGCTTGCGCAGGCGCGCCGCGAACTTGGCCAGGAAATGGCGCCCCAGCGGCAGGATGTCCTCGCGCCGGTCGCGCAGGGGCGGCACCTGCACGTGAAAAACATCCAGCCGGTGAAAAAGATCCAGCCGGAACACGCCCCGCTTCACCTCGGCCGCGAGATCTTTGTTGGTGGCCGCCACCACGCGCACGTTGACGGTCAGATCGCGCGTGCCGCCCAGGCGCCGGAAGGTCGTGTCCTCCAGGACCTTCAGCAGCTTCGCCTGCGTGGGCAGCGGCAGCTCGCCCACCTCGTCGAGGAACAGCGTCCCACTGTCGGCCTCCTCGAACAGTCCGCGCTTCTGTTGCTTGGCGTCGGTGAACGCGCCCCGCTCGTACCCGAACAGCTCGCTCTCCAGCAGCGACTCTGGCACCGACGCGCAGTTGATCTCGACGAAAGGTTCCCCTGACCGCCCCGGCGTCCGCCGGTGAATCAGATCCGCGATCAGCTCCTTGCCCGTCCCCGACTCGCCCTGGATCAGCACCGTCGTGTCGGTCGCCTGCGCGACCTTCTCCACCATCTCCAGCACCACGCGCATGGCCGCCGACTCGCCCGGCACCAGGTCGCCCATGGCCGCCTGGGCTCGCCCCGCCAGCTGGCGCACCTGCGCCCGCAGCCGCTTGGCCTCCAGCGCCTTTTGCGCCGTGATCACCAGCTCGGGCAGCTGCAGCGGCTTCGACAGGTAGTCGAACGCGCCCAGCTTCAGCGCCTGCACCGCGCTCGAGACGTCGGCGTACGCGGTGGCGATCACCACCAGCGTCTCCACGCCGCGCTCCCGGGACTCGCGCACCATGGTCTCCAGGATCGAGATGCCGTCGGTGTCGGGCAGCTGGCGATCGAGGATCACCAGGTCGCACGGCTCGCGCTGCCACGCCGCCAGGCCGGACTTGCCGTTGCCCGCGGTCGTCACCGCGAACCCCTCGGCCGAGAGCGCCTCCTCCGCGACGATGCGGAAGGTCTTCTCGTCGTCGATGACCAGCACCGTCGGTTTCACGCGGGCGCCCCCACTTCGCGCGGCAGGCGCACGCGGGCCAGCGCCCCGCCCAGATCGGCGGCCGCCCCCAGCTCCAGCGTCCCGCCGTGCGCCTCGACATAGCGCCGCGACGTCGGCAGCCCCAGCCCGGTCCCGTTCGGCTTGGTGGTGAAGAACGGCTCGAACAGGTGCGCCCGCGCCTCCGGCGACAGGCCCGGGCCGTCGTCGGCCACCTCCAGCGTCAGCGCGCGCTCGTCGGCGGCGGCGCGCACGCGCACCACGTGCCCGGCGTCGACGGCGTTCTTGACCAGGTTCACCAGCACGCCCTGGATCTTGTGCGAATCGCAGACGAAGGGAAGCGAATCCGGCGCCTCGATGCGCACGTCGGCGCCGCGATCGGCGATCAGGTCGGCCAAGAGCTCGCGCACGCGGTAGAGGACGGGCGTCAGATCCGCCGCCGCCCGGTCGACGCGCGGCGAGCGCGAGAACGACAGCAGCGAATCGACCACGTCGCGCAGGCGCGTCACCTCGCCCAGCACCTGCGGGCGCAGGCGGCTCACGCGCGCCGTGTTGCCCGGATCCTGCGCGATCAGCTCGACCGCCATGCCCAGGCCGTTCAGCGTGTTCTTGAGCTCGTGGGCGATCGCCGCCGACGTCTTGCCCATGGCGGCGAAGCGCTCGGCCTCGACCAGCGCCTGCTGCGTTGCCACCAGCTCCTGCGTGCGCGACTTCACCCGCTGCTCCAGGTGCTCGGCGGCGGCGCGCAGCTGCTGATCGCGCTTCTGGATCGACGTCTCCATGTGCGCGAAGGCGGCGGCCAGCGCGGCCACCTCCTCGGTGCGGGCGCCGGGCACGGTCATGGACGGCACGTGCTCGCCGCGCGCGATGCGGATGGCGCCCGCGCCCAGCGCTTCGAGTGGCCGGGTCAGATACGCCGACAGCATCAGGCCGGCGATCGCCGCCAGCACCAGACCGAACAGCAGGATGCCGGCCAGCGTCCAGGCCTGCTGGGTCAGGTTGGTGGTCAGCTTGCGCCACGGCCAGGAGAACACCAGCACGTACGGCGTCCCCGCCCGCACCGACGAATAGGCGAACAGCGCCTCCTGCCCGTTGGCCTGCCCCGACAAGGATCCGGTGGCGCCGGTCAGCGCCGCCGTGATGGCCCGCGCCCACCCCGTGCCGGCGGCCGCGCGCGAGCGGTCGGGCGGGTCGATGATCTCGCCCATCTCATCGACCAGCACGGCGTCGGTGGCGGGGGGCAAGTTGTCGCGCAGCGTGGGGGTGATGAGGTTGGTCTCTGACAGCGAGATGACCCCCACCAGCGCGCCCGTGAACCGATCGCCGCGCCGGATCGGCTGGATGATCTTGATCGTCCGGCCGATGCCGGGATCGTCGGTGCCGCGGAAGACGGGCTCGGCGCTGCCGCTGCCGCGCACGGCGCGAAACCAGGTCCGCTCGCCGAACGACTGGCCGCGGAACTCCGGCCGGTCGGGGACGGCGCGCTGGCAGAGGCCCGTCTCGTCCAGCAGCAGCACCGCGGTGTTGTAGAGGACCGAGTGCTCGTGCGCGCCGGCCAGGGCCAGCTGCTCCGGCATCGAATCGCCGTCGCCCATGTTCATCTGCGGCAGCAGCGACAGCCGCTTGAGCTCGTCTTCCAGGATCTCGAAGTTGTCCCGCAAGGCAAAGGCTCGGTTCTCGGCGAACAGCTGGTACTCGGTGGTCAGCTCGCGGCGCATGTTGCGCGCCGATTGATAGATCGCGGTGCCCCCCGCCAGGCCGATCGAGACGACCAGCAACGACGACAGCACCAGGGACAGCTCGGTTCGAAGGGTCAGGCCGAAAGCGTATCACGCGCCGTCGCGGCCGCCGCTTCGCCAGGGCGCGGGGGGCGTCGGGCCACGAATTTACGCCGAATGTACGGAGGCGAAACACCCCGTTGACCGATGCCCTTTTAAAGTGCAGCTGTCCGGTCGAGGCACCGGCAAGGAGCATGAATCAAATGGCACAGCTGGTTGGGCGATTGCGCGGGGGGCGTCCGGTCGATGCGTTGGGGTTCGCGATTAAGGTCATCGGCATCGGGGTCTTCGCCGGCCTGATGCTGACGTACTGCAACGTCCTGCTCGACGCCTGCTTTCGCGGGATTCGATAGCAGGTCGCGTCTCGAACAGGACCTGGCGGATCAGTACTTGATCGCCGGGAAGTCGCGCTTGGCCTGCTGAAACTCGATCTCGTTGCTCTCGGGCCAGCCGAAGGCTCGGGTGGCGATGGACCGCAGGTCCGTGCCGGCGGCGCCGCTCATGAAGTGGACGTATTCGCCCCAGTTCATGATGAGGGCGAAGGTCTCTCCCGGTCCCGTGGGTCGAGCAATCTTTGGATATTGCTGGACGACCAAGCGGACGAAGCGCGCCGAAACCCCGGCGCCGCCGTGACCGAGCCAGAGCGGGTAGAACCAGTCCCGCGACCAGAAGGTGCCGGGGCGAGGAGAGTCGATCGAGTAGCTCATCAGACTTGCCAGCCAGGCGTCCGCTTCCGCGCTCTTTCCCACCGCCTTCAGGGCGTCGTAGGCGAAGAAGTACGAGAACTGATCACGCGTGAGGCTGATCGACGGCAACGTGTCGTAGCCAAGGGGGCCGAGCTCCACGATGTCGCCGATGCAATAGGCGATGCGCGAGATCTGCTGCGGCATCGTCCAGAACGACTTGTCGGAGCTGCCGAGGTCGATGACGTTGCGGTGGTCGTGCGTGGGATCGAAGATCGAGACGTCATGCTCACCGTCATAGCGGCCGGCGTGAAAGACGGCGTAGAGGCGCCCGTCGCCGGGAGCGCCGTAAGTCTGCTTGGTGTACGTCCACAGCGCGGCCACGAACGGCTGGATCCAGCTGGCGGACGATGGATCCACGTCGGCGTCGAAGTAGATCGCGGTGTCGTCCGTTTGGGAGACCTTCTTCAGCAGCTGGTCGTGATCCATCCAGTGCTCTTGCCAGGTGGCGGGCGGCATGAAGGGGGTGGCCGTGACGTCCGCTGAGCCGTCCGGAGTGGACCCGCCGCCGGCATCGACCTCGACGGCCGGCGTGGCACCAACCGCCGCCGCGGCGCCGCCGTCGCAGCCGCTGCGGATCTGCGTCGCTCGCTGATCCGGCCCTTCCGTAACCTGACACCCGAGCGCCATCACGCCCAGACTGACGATTGGCAGGTACGTCCTCATTGCGCGCTCGTGCAGCACGGGACGTGCCAGCTGAAGAAGGCGCGCCATCCGTGCGAAGAACGGCTCGGCGCTCCGGAGGGCAGGCCTTTTTCGGCACGACGTCGTGCCGGCGATCGCACGGCATGCCATCTCCGGCACACCCGCACGGGCAGCGCTGGCACACCCCTGAGCCGCGAGTAGAGTACGCCGGTGGATGCTCCCGATCAGCTGGACCGGACCGCGCGCGACGCCATCTACGACGTCATCGCTCGCCGCCGCGACATCCGCCACTTCGCGGCCGGCGTCGAGCTGCCGGAAGACGTCCTTCGCCGCGTCCTCTCCGCCGCCCACCAGGCGCCCAGCGTTGGCTTCTCCCAGCCCTGGGACTTCGTGCTGGTGCGCGATCCCGAAACCCGCGGCCGGATCCGCGACAGTTTCCTGCGCTGCCGCGAGAGCGAGGCCGCCCGCTACACGCCCGAGCGGCGCGCGCAGTACCTCGCGTACCGCCTGGAAGGGATCCTCGAGTCGGCGCTGAACATCTGCGTCACCGTCGACCTGCGCCCGGCGGAGGAGCTGGTGCTGGGGACCGGCGCGCAGCCCGAAGCGCTGCGCTGGAGCGCCTGCTGCGCGGTCCAGAACCTGTGGCTGGCGGCGCGCGCGGAGGGGGTCGGCGTGGGCTGGGTCAGCATCGTCGAGCCGGCGGTGCTGCGGGCCGAGCTGGCGCTGCCGCCCGGCATCGAACCGGTCGCCTATCTCTGCGTCGGCTATCCGATCGAGTTCCCCGAGCGGCCGATGCTGGAACAGACGGGGTGGCGAGACCGGCGCCCCCTGGATCAGGCCCTGCACGCCGAACGATTCGGCGGCGCCAGCGCGCCCATCGGCGCGTCCGTGGAACCAACGCGCGCGGCACCAGCGAGCGCAAGCGCCAGCGCAGTCGCCGCGCTGGCCAGCGACGTGCCCCCGATCGACGAGACGATCGCCGAGGCGGTCCGCGCGCGCCAGCTGCGCTTGACCAAGCCGGCCGGCAGCCTGGGTCGCCTGGAAGAGCTGGCCGCCTTCTACGCTGGCGCGCACGGGCGCGCCGACGCGCCCCCGCCGCGGGCGCCAGAGGTGTTCGTCTTCGCCGCCGATCACGGCGTAGCCGCCGAAGGGGTCAGCGCTTTCTCTTCGGCCGTGACGGCGCTGATGGTGCGCAACTTCCTGGCCGGTGGCGCGGCCATCAACGCGCTGGCGGGCGTGGCGGGCAGCGCGCTGACCGTCGTCGACATCGGCGTGGCCGGGGATCTGAGCGGGCTGCCGAGCCCGCCGCGCGCGCGCTTCGTCTCCGCCAAGGTGCGGGCCGGCACCGCCAACATGCGCCGCGAGCCGGCGATGGCGCGCGCGGAGACGGAGGCGGCGGTCGCCGTCGGCGTGCGCCTGGCGCGCGAGGCGGCCGCCCGCGGCGCCGATCTGCTGGCGGTGGGCGAGATGGGGATCGGCAACACCACCGCCGCGGCCGCGGTCCTGTGTGCGCTGGCGGGCGCCGCCCCCGAGGAGGTCGTGGGGCGCGGCACCGGTCTCGACCAGCGGGGCATCGGCCGCAAGGCCGCGCTTATCGCCGAGGCGCTGGCCCGTCACCGTCCCGACCGCGACGATCCGATCGGCGTGCTGGCGGCGGTGGGCGGCCTGGAGATCGCCGGCATGGCGGGCTTCCTGATCGGCGCCGCGGGCGCGCGCCGCCCGGTCCTCGTCGACGGCTTCATCGCCACCGTCGGGGCGCTGGCGGCGACGGCGCTGGCGCCGCGGGCGCGCGGGTATTTCGCCCTCTCGCACCTGTCGGCCGAGCGCGGGCACCGGCTGGCGTGCGCGGCGCTGAACGCCCGGCCGCTGCTGGATCTCGAGCTCAGCCTGGGCGAGGCGACCGGCGCGGCGCTGGCCATCCCGCTGGTGCGGGCGGCGGTGGCGGCCCAGAACCAGATGGCGACGTTCGCCACCGCCGGCATCGCCGGAGTGGCCGATCGCCAGGCGCCCGCGTCCCCAGACGGCGACGGCTGATCAGCGCGCGCGGCGCCCGCCCTTGCCGGCGCCGGCCATCACGCGCTCGAAGCTCTCGCGAACGGTGGCCGCCAGGGTCGACAGCGCCGGCCCCAGCGGCGAGGCCGGGCGCCAGACCAGGGCCAGCGTCCGATGCGCGCCGGGCTCTGCGAGCGGTCGGATCGCCAGCGCCGCGCGCCGCCCCTCCGTCGGAACCGCCAGCCGGGGCAACAGCGTCACGCCGGCGCCCGCGGAGACCATCTGGGCCAGCGTCGGCAGGCTGGTGGCCCGAAAGCCCAGCTCGTCGGCGCGGGCGTGCGCGCACACCGCCAGCGCTTGCTCGCGCAGGCAGTGGCCGTCGTCGAGCAGCAGCACGCGGACGCCGCGCAGCTCGCCCAGCGCGGCCGGTCCCGCCCGCCGCGCCAGCGGGTGGCGGCGCGGCAGCGCCAGCACGAAGGGATCGCGGCCGATCACCTCCGCCTTCACCTCGCCGAGCTCCGCCTCCAGCGCCAGGAGCGCGCCCTCGAGCTCACCGGCCTGCAGGCGCGCCACCAGCGCTGAGGTCTTGTCCTCGATCCAGCGCAGATCGAGTCGCGGGTGAGCCCGCCGCAGGGCGGGCGCGATCTCCGGCAGCAGGTACGGCGAGACGGTCGGGATGACCCCCAGGCGCAGGCGGCCGGCCAGCGGATCGCCGAAGCGCTGAGCGGCGCCCAGGAGATCGTCGGTCTCGATCAGCACGCGGCGGGCGCGGGCGATCAGCTCCTCGCCGGCGGCGGTCGGCAAGACGCCGCGGCGGTCGCGCTCGAACAGGCGCACGCCCAGCGCTGTCTCCAGCTGCGACAGCTGGGCGCTGAGCGACGGCTGCGAGACGCCGCACGACGCGGCCGCCCGCCGAAAGCTGCGCGCGTCGGCCACGGCGATCGCGTACTGCAGCTGGCGGGTGGTGAACGGATGGGGAGCCAGGCTCACGATAGCTTGATTCTATCGTACACCCTGAGACTATGTCGTCGACCTATCAGTCACGCCGAACCAGGCCAGCCGGGAGCGCAGCCGCACCACCTCGCCGACGATGAGCAGACCGGGCGGACGGCCGGCGGTGGACGGAGGTGGAATCGCGTCCGCGAGATCGGCCAGCGTCCCGACGACGACCTCCTGCGCCGGCGTGGTCGCGGCGGCGACGTAGGCGGCGGGCGTGCTGGCGGGGAATCCTTCGTCGACCAGACGGCGCAGCGTCGGGCGGACGCGGCGGGCGGCCATGTAGAGGACCAGCGTGCGATCGCGCGCCGGCGACGCGCCCGGGGCGCGCGGGGCCACCAGCACGACGTTTTCATGCGAGCCGGCCGCGGACCCGGACGCGCTGCCTTCCGCCTCGTGCCCGGTCGCCAGCAGCACGCCCGACGAGACGTGCCGGTGCGTGAGCGGAATGCCGGCGTAAGCCGCCGCGCCCAGCGCCGCCGAGATGCCGGGGACGATCTCGAACGGGATGCCCTGCTCGGCCAGCTCCTCCGCCTCCTCGCCGCCGCGGCCGAAGATGAGAGGGTCGCCGGACTTCAGCCGCACCACGCGCAACCCGCGCCGCGCGCGATCCAGCACGGCCGGGTGCAGGCGGTAGTCGATCTTGCCCGAGCCCTGGCGCCGCCCGACCGGCAGGCGCTCGGCGCTCGCCGGCGCCAGGTTCAAGATGGCGGGCGCCACCAGCTCGTCGTGGGCGACGACGTCGGCGGCGCGCAGCAGCTCGGCCGCCCGCACCGTCAGAAGCCCCGGATCCCCCGGCCCGGCCCCCACCAGATAAACGATGCCCGCTGCCGGACGCCCTTCGCTCTGCCGCACGCTCATGCCGCCAAGACGACCACGCCGCCCGCCGCGTGGCAAACTTGCCGCCAGAGCCCGCGCGACGATGACGATGACGATGACGACCGGCGACGGCGCCATGGCCGAGACCCAGCAGGCCACGCCGCCGCCCTGGCTGGGACGTTCGCGCTGGGCGTTGCTGCTGGACATCGCGGGCGGCTGGCGCCAGGCGCGCGATCGCGTCGCGCAGCTGGTCTCGTTCTTCACCACGCTGTTCTGGCCGCGCCGCGTGCGGCGCCGTCTGGAGCGCCTGCGCGGCCTCCGGCACATCGACCAGCTGCCGACGACGGCGCAGCTGCTGGTGGCGGCGCGCGACCAGATGGTCCTGGGCGCCGCCGTCGAGACCAAGATCTTCTACCAGAGCCAGGGCATCCCCTGGGTCTTCCACAACCTGCGCCGCTTCCTGTCCAACCCGGCGACGATGATCGATCCCACCGGTCTCTTCTCGCACCGGGACGCCATCATTCACCACGTGCTGCAAACCTTTCACCGCCACCCGGTCTACGACCTGGTGCTGCTGCGCGCCTTCCCCGACGGCGTCGATCAGATGGTGCGGCAAACGGAGCAGATCCTGGCCGGCACGCACCCGCACCAGCGCGCCCTCACGTCGCTGATCGAGGCCGGAAATTACTACCCGCGCCTGCTGCGCGACGTGACGGCGTTCCGCGACGACCCGCACGTCGCGACGCTGGCCATTCCCGTGAACCTGGTGCGCGATCCGCGCCTGATGCTGGCGATGGATCAGTTCAAGGACCTGCGCGGGTACACCAACTACGCCGCCCGACTGCGCGTCGGGCCGGGCGACGCCGCGCGCGCCTGGCTGACCACCGCGTTCAACGTGACGCTGGGCGCGCTTCTGCGCCTGCGCCTCGGCCCGTCGCACATCGACGTCGGCGCCTGCGACGACGATCTGCGCGCGCGGCACATCGCGCCCGCGCCCGCGCCGGTGTGATATGCAGACCGGCCATGCGCCTTAGCATCGGCTGGTTCGGCGTCAAAGACCTGTTCACGATGGTGAACCTGCTCGGCGGCGTGCTGGGGATCTACTTCGCGGCGCTGGGCGATCCGGCGACGGCCGGCTACTGCATCCTGGCCGGATATTTTTTTGGCGACACGCTGGACGGCGTCGTCGCGCGCGCCACCAACACCGGCAATCGCTTCGGCGCGGAGTTCGATTCCGCCGCCGACCATGTCGGTCAGGGAATCGCCCCCGCGGTGGTGGTCTGGTCGGCCTACCGTCTGGGAGGCCACGATCGCCTGGGGCTGCTCCTCATGGCCGCCCTCATCACAACAGCGTCGATCCGCCAGGCGCGCTTCAACGTCGCCGACTTCGACAGCCCGCTGACCTACCTGGGCCTGCCGCGCACGGTGAGCGGGTTCATCGCCCTCGCCTATCCCAACTCGACGATCTTCCGCGCCACCGGCTTCGGGTACGTGGGCGGCATCTTCGTGATCGGGTTGGTGGCGATCCTGAACCTGGCGCCCG
>DATKEU010000289.1:0-12469 GCA_035544495.1 Polyangia bacterium
CGCTGACGCGGATGTCGTCGATCCACATGTCGGACAGCGTCGGGATCGGGTGATACTCCCACAGGCCGAACGAGACGCCGGCGAACTTGGGCGGCAGGTGATTGGGGTTCCCGCCCGCCGACATCGCCGAATCGCTGCGCAGATCCGTCAGCTCGACGTCGTCGACCCAGATCTGGCGGATCTCCGTCTTCGGGTCCGATCCGTTCTCGAAGAGCTCCACGCACTGCCACTGGTTGGCGGCGATGCGCGTCTTCGACCAGGGCCCGAATTCCAGCTTCGGCCCGCCGAAGAAGATCGAATAGCCGAGCCACTGCTTCGCGGAGGCGATCATTCCCAGCCCGGCCTGCACGTCGCCGCGATCGTTCTTGCCGGTGCCGAACAGGAACCCGGTGTGAAAGTCGGCGCCCGCCGCCACCGGGATCTCCGGGCTGAAGTAGACGAACATGCGCGCGTAGAACGAGTTCGACGGCGCCGGGAACGTCACCGCCTCGCTGATCATCGCCGTGCTCTGCTGGTTGGGGACCACCTTGATGTGCACGGCGTACTTTCCGCCGTGCGCGTGCAGGTCGTCGACGGTGATGGACGCTGACGCCGACGGCTTGTTCATCGTCCAGCGTTGTGTGTCCAGTTGCCCGCTCTCGAAGTCGTCGCACAGCTCGGCGCCCATCGTCACGCAGGTCGGATCGGCGCCGCCCGTCTCGGGCGCGGCATCGGCGCCGGGCTGGCCAGGCGTGGTCGCGTCGACCGGCGCGCCGTCCGATCCGGGCGCGCCGCCCGCCGCGGGACCGCCGTCGCCGCCGGGGGCGCCGCCCGCGCTGGCGCCCGCGCCGCTGGCGCCGCCCGTTCCCGTTGTTCCACGGGGCGCGCCGTCGATCTGGCTGCTGCAGGCGGCGCCCAGCGCCGCGCCCGTCACCAGCATCGAAAGCACGCGCGCCCGGCCAAACTGCCATCGCCGATGCATCGAGCGCGATCTTATCGCGGCCGGCGCGCCGCCGTCAGCGGCGATCTTTTTCTAGCGGCCGGGTCAGGTGCGCGCGTTTCGGGCTTTAGCCAGCCGCGTTCCGTCCTAGCTGCGCGTGATGCGCGCGCGGCTGACGGGCCTGTCCGACCGGCAGTGCCTGGAGACCGCCAGCCTGGACGAGGCCGAGGCGCATCATCAGGACGCGTTGCGCATCGATCCGAATCGCACCCGGCTATTGACGGATTGGCCGCGCTGGCAAACGCGCAGGCGGGCGCCGGGCGCCGGCCGTGAGCGCCGCCGTCAGCCGGGCGCGCGCAGCGCCTCGAAGGTCAGCACGCGTTCGATCTTGCCGGCGCCGCTGAAGGGCGAAACCAGGTACGGGCGCGAGGCAGTGGTCCAGCGGCCGAGCTGGAAACCGCGCTGGCCGGCGAGCTCGAAGATCTCGTCGCGCGACCAGCGCCGGGCGAGCGGCGTCTCCGGCGGATACAGCAGCGGTCCTTGATTCAGCCAGCGCCCATTCGGACGCAGGAGGCGGCGCACGGTCTCGAGAAACGGGCCGAGATCCGGCGGCACGCGATCGATGAACCAGGGCGTGACCACCGTATCGAAGGTCCCGTCGAGAAACGGCGGCGCCAGGCCGTCGGCCAGGAAAAAGTGAAACGCCTGATCGTCCAGCGCTCCGGCGGGCGCCGCCAGCTGCCAGCGGGCCGAGGCGCGGCCGGCCTCCAGCACGTTCAGGCCCGCTTCCGTCAGGGAGACCGTTTCACCGCGCACCACCGCCTCCGCGATGACGAACAGGTAGGGATCGATGTCCACCACCGCGGTCTCCTCGGCGCCACGGTCGCGCTGGCGATGCAGGTCGTACGCCAGCCGGCAGCCGCCCGCGCCGACGACCAGGATGCGTCCCAGCGGTCCGCTGGCGACGTCCAGCAGCGCCTCCAGCGCCTGCTGATTCTCGCGCGCCTCGGCGCCCGTCCAGCCCCAGTCGCGGAACAGGTAATAGCTGTACTCGACCACCCCGCGCGGCAGGCCGCGCGCCGGTTGATCGAGCGGGCCGCCCAGCGCCGGGCCCAGCACCGCCGCGAAGTCGGCCACCTGATCGCGCGCCGCCTGTGCCATGCCGCGCAGGCGCATCTGCCCCGCGGGTGACAGCCCGGGCGCGCGCGCCTCGTCTTCCAGCCCGGCGTGCGTCATCTGCCCGTTGGCCAGCAGCAGGTTCAGCTGCCGGCGCCACAGCTCGACGTGCGCCTCCGGCTGCGGCAGCAAGACCGGGATCCGGCCGGCACGGGCGTAACTCTGGCGGCAGCCCCCGCAGGCTATCGCCGGCGCGCGCGCATCCAGGGGGCCGCCGCATCGAACGCAGACGATACGATCCTGGATGCGCTCGTTCGACAATCGACTTTCTCCGCGGGCCGGTTCTAACAGATGTCCGGCCCGCGGTGGAACGCGACGCTACGGCTTGCCGGCCGTCGTGACCGCCACCTTCCAGATGCCGTGCAGCGTGGTGATGTACAACGTCTTGCGATCGGCGCCGCCGAAGCTGATGTTCGACGGGCCCTTGCCGCCCGGATCCTGCGGGCCACCGTCGGGGAACAGGTCGATCCCGACCGGTACGTCGTAGCGGCCCTTGTACGTTCCGTCGGGAGCCAGCACGGCGATGGCATTGACCCGGTGATCGTTCATCGCCACGTAGAGGTTGCCGTCGTCGTCGAGCGTGATCCCGTCCGGGATGCTGAATCCGGGGACCTTCGTGCTGTCCGCCATCACGGTCGGTGTTGCGCCCATCGGAACCAGGCCATTCGTGTCGAGCGGCAGCTTGAGAAGCTTGTTCTGGATGTCGTCGCCCAGGTAAAGCCACATGTGATCCAGCGACAGCGCGATGCCGTTCACGCTGGACATCGTCGGGTCGGTGCCGGCCACATAAAGCTGGGCCAACGACCCGTCTGCGCCGATGCGGTAGGCGGCGTTCTTGGCCAGCATCGCGTCCGGCTTGATGCTGCCCCAGCGCGTGTCGCTGAAGTAGATGTTGTCCATGGTGTCGATCGTCAGATCGTTGGGCGCGTTGAACGTCGTGCCCGCCGCGCCAGCCTCGGCGCCGCCGTCGTCAGCGCCGCCATCGGCTGCGCCGGCGTCGGCTCCAGCGTCCGTCCCCGCGCCACCGGCCGCGGGGTACATCGAGGCCAGCACCGTCAGCGTGCCGTCCTTTTCGACCCGCGTGACCCGGGCGTTGTACCGCTCGGTCGCGACCAGCCGGCCCATCGAGTCCATGCCGAGGCCGTTGGTGCTGGTCGGCGTCGCCCCTGGGAAGGGATAGACAGAGAACGCGTTCGTCCCGGGGTCATACTTGTAGATCTTTGCGCCGACCGCGTTTTTCTCGACGACATCGGAGAAGAGCAGATAACCGGTGGCGCCCGTGGCGCCGGCCACCCAGTACGGCCCCTCGAGCGAGACGAACGTATAGGTCGTCTGGGAGATCTCGGTCGCCGTGCCCAGCACCGGACCTGCCAAGGGAGAGCCGGCGTCGGTGGCTCCGCCGTCGTTGCCACCTCCGCCGCCCGCGTCGTTCGAGCTCGAGCTGCTGCTGCTGCAGGCAGCGAACGCGCCCGTGAGAGCCACGGCGCCAATCATGTTGGTCAAAAACGAGAACGTCGATCGTCGGAAGTAAAGCATCGCTAGTTTCTCCTTCCTGGTGTCCCGTCCGGAACTGCGACGGCTGTCATGGATCTCCCGGGGCGCATGGGCGGGAGGGGGAATACATGCACCGAATGGGCGACTGCGGCGTGTACAGAAGCCCATCTTGCCGGAAGTGTCAAGGAACAACTGTCAGAGTCGGCACGGTCAATTGTCACGATATCTGCGCTTGGGCACTTTGCCGCGATCGAGACCATTTCGCGATCGAGAGCATTTATCGAGAGCATCTGATGACAACTGTCCGGTGATTGCGCAATGGCCCCCCCGGGCGTTTCAGGGGTTCAATTGACCGTTTCAGCGTGGGCGTGCTAACGCTAGCGCTGCGAGCGGCCCGCGCGTCTGCTCAGCCGAGCCGTCATGAGCGCCCCTTTCGCTCCCGATGCCCGCCCGGCGCCGTTGCGCCCTCGCGTGGTGGCGGCGATCGTCGCCTACAACACGGCGTCGCTGCTCGAGAAAGCCCTGCTGCGTATTCCCAGGCATCTGGTCGATGCCATCTTCGTCATGGACGACGCCTCGACCGACGACACGTACGAGGTCGCGCGGCGCCTCGGGCTATCTGTGTATCGCAACCGGCGCAACCTCGGCTACGGCGGCAACGTGCGCGCGGCGCTCTGGCGCGCGCTGGAAGAGTTCGACGCTGACTACGTCGTCGAGGTGCACGGCGACGGCGCCCAGTTCGATCCCGCCGCCATCGCCGATGCCTTGCCGCTCATGCAGAAAGGGGTTCCGCTGATTCTCGGATCGAGGTTCATGCTGCCGGGGCAGGCGCGCCGTGACGGCATGTCGTGGGTTCGCTTCGCCGCCAACCGTGGTCTCAGCTGGCTGGCGCGCGCCGGGCTGGGGATGCCTCTGACGGAATTTCACACCGGCTTTCGAATCTATTCGCGCGACTTGATCAAAACGCTGCCGCTGGCCGAGAACGCGCCCAATCATCTGTTCAGCTTCCAGATCCTGGCCCAGGCCGCTTATTTCGGGAAGGCGGTGCGGGAGATCCCGGTCCAGTGCGATTATCGAAGCGCCCACACGTCGATCTCGCTCTGGGACGCCACGCTGTACTCGTTCGCCATCCTGAAATGCATGGCGCAGTTCCGGCTGGCGCGCGCCGGTTGGCGACACAACGGAATTTTCCCCGCTCAGCCGCGGACCCCGTGACGATCGCCCGAGCGGCGGCGAGGCGCCGGCCGGCGCTTGCCCGCCGCGTCGGGGGCGCCCACCTCGGCCGTTCGTGTCACGAGGAGCCCTCCGCCAAGACAATCGATATACCTCGAATTGTCTCGCGCAAGCGGGTCAGATATTCGACAAATCGCCGTGGTTTTTCGTTTGACTAAACGGGATCGCCCATGAAGAATGCCTTCCATGTTGCCGACACCTCACCTCCTGGTGACGGCGGGGCAGACATCGAAGGGCTCGGTAGGGGTCGAGCCGCGGTCCTCTCCGCGGGCTTTACGGCCACCGCCGATGCCCGTCATCGGCGAATGCCCTCCACGGGCGGGCATCCATGCAACGGCGCTTTCGAGATGATTCTGGAAAACCACCCAGGGGAAAAAAGAGACGATGAAATTTTCCGGTAAGACAGTGCTGGTGACGGGCGGGGCGTCGGGCATCGGCCAGGGCATTGCTCTGGCGTTTGCCGCGGAGGGGGCCAGCGTGGCGATCACGTATCTCAGCAGCGATCCCGCTCCGACGCTGGACAAGATTCGATCGATGGACCGGCGGGGCCTGGCCATCAAGGGCGATCTGCGGCAGGAGGCCACTGTCGACAGTGTCTTCGAACAGACGCTGTCCAGCCTGGGGAGCATCGACGTCCTGGTGGCGAACACGGGCGGCCTGATCAAGCGCTCGCGCGCTGTCGACACCTCGCTGGAGCTGTGGACCGAGGCATTGGGCGTGAACTTGACGGCGACCTTCCTCTGCTGCCGGGCTGCCTTGCGCTACATGGAGCCGCGCCGGAAGGGCAACCTGGTCCTGGTCAGCTCGCTGGCCGCCCACGACGGCGGGGGCTTTGGCGCCAGCCATTACGCTGCCACCAAGGGCGGCATCCTGACCTATACGCGCGCCCTGGCCAAGGAAGTGGGGCCCATCGGCATTCGCGTCAACGGCGTCGCGCCGGGGCTGATCGGAACGCAGTTCCACGATCGCTTCACGCCCGCCGACGGCCGCCGCGCCACCGTCGAACGCACGCCGATGCGGCGCGAAGGAACGCCCGCCGACGTGGCCGGCGCGGTCCTTTATCTGGCCTCGGACGACGCAGATTTCATCACGGGGGAGACGATCGAGATCAACGGAGGGTTGGGGTTGTACTGACGGGTCCCGCGCACTTTCCAGCGAGGTACGGCGATGATGCAATTCCAACCGCTCGACACTCGTAGACTCTACCGACAGATCGCAGACCAGATTCGTGACCTCCTGGCGTCAGGTCGTTACCCGCTGGGATCGCGCTTGCCGCCCGAGCGCGATCTGGCTGCCCAGCTGCACGTGTCGCGGACCTCCGTGCGCGAGGCGATCATCGCGCTCGAGCTGGCGGGGCTGATCGAGGTGCGCGTCGGCTCGGGCATCTACGTCTCGCGCATTCCCGACGCGCGCCAGCTGCTGTTCGAGGCCGGCGCGCCCGCGACGGGACCGCTGGAGATCCTGAAGGCGCAGCGGATGCTGGAGAGCGAGGTGGCCGCCGAGGCCGCCGCCAGCGTCGACGAGGCGTCGCTGGGCGCCCTGACCGAGGCGGTGGAGGGCATGGAGCGCACGCGCGTCGGCTCGCGCGCCCACGCCGAGGCGGACCGTCTGTTTCACGTCCGCATCGCCACCGCGACCCACAACGGCGCGTTGATTCAGATGGTGCGGCGGTTCTGGGATTTGCGGTCGGGGCCGCTGTGGCGAAAGCTGGAGCGCCGCTTTCAATCGAACGCCCTGCGCGCGTCGGTGCTGGCCGATCACCGCGAGATCCTGCAAGCGCTGCGCGCTCACGCCGTCACCGATGCCCGCCAGGTGATGAGCCGGCACATCGAGAGCATGGAGCGTGAGTTCGTGGAGAGCGTGCTCAGCCCCACGCCCGAGCCGCAGATCGCCGTCGAGCGGGCGCCCGAAGCGGAAGCGGACGAGTCGGGCACGCGTGGCCGCTGCTGAAGCGGGCGAGCGGGGGCGGGGCACGACGGGCTTTCACCGAGCATCGTCATGGCGCAAGCGGGGAACGCCGCAATCGTCGATCCGTTGTTCAACCTGGCCTGCGCCGCCACCGGCGGCGATGCCCGCGCGATGCGGCGGTTGATCGAGGCGGTCATCCCGGGGATCCGTCCCACGCTGTTTCTCGTCCTGGGGCGATCCGACCAGGAGCTCCCGGACGTCGAACAGGAGTGCCTGATCGCCCTCCGCCAATCGCTGCGGCGGTTTCGCGGCGAATCGTCGCTGATGCAGTATGTGCGGCAGCTGGCCCTGCGACGGGCGCTGACCGCGCGGGCGCGGCGGTGGCGGCGCGCCCGGTTGGTCAGAAAGGCGCAGGAGCTGCTCGCCGGCGACGCGGAGGCGGCCAGCCTGGCCGATCCGGTCGTCGCGGGACGGCGCGCGATCATGGTGCGCGATCTGCTGGACAAGCTGCCCGCGGAGCAGGCGCAGGCCCTGGCCCTGCGCGTGCTACAGGGCTTGAGCCCGCGGCAGATCGCGCGCGTGACGTGCTCGTCGGTGAACACGGTTCGCAGCCGCGTCCGCCTGGCCAAGGAAAAGCTGCGTGCCCGCATCCTCACCGAGCCCGGCATCTACGATCTGCTGACCGACGCGGGATAGCGCTGGCCGGCGCCGCCGCGTTCTCCGGCGGAACCTTGATCCAGGCCATGGGCGGCAGCCAGTTCGGCCGAATCGACCCCGCGCGCTTATCCATTGCTGGCTGGTCGGGGTCCTGACAGGGCGGGCGCACGATCCGCGGGGGAAAGCTGCATCCTCTCGAGCAAGGCCGTCCGGTGGCTCGTCAAAAAAAATGCGACGGCCGGACAGCGCAACGGTCCGGAATGCGATCCAAGGAACTCGAACATGCGAAGGCCCCGCCGCCAGCGGCCACCAAGTGAACGGATGCGTCGTCTCTCCATTGCGCTGTTGTTGTCGCTGGCGCTGGGCGGACGGGCGCGCGCGGAGGGGCCGGCGGCTCCCGACGACGTCTGGCGGGTGCGATCGGTGGGGCGTCTGGCGGTCGACGCTGGTGTGCTGGTCGGGCGGCCGGCGGCCTGGGACACCGGGATGACAACCGGCGTGGGGGCGGGGCTCTCCGTCGGGCAGCGGCTGGTGTGGGGGGTGCGCGCGTCGTGGTCGACGGCGACCGAATCGTCGCTGGCGTGGGCCGTCGCGCGGCAGGATCTGCGCCTGCGCGCCGCCGCCGCGGTTCAACATGCCGCGGGTCGCGGCGCCTTCGCCCTGCGCCTCGAGGTCGGGCCGACGCTGGTTCGGGAGGACCGGGTTCGCAACCAGGGGAAGCGCGCCGGCCTGTCCGGCAGCGATCTGGAGACGATCACGTGGGCCGCGCTGCCGGCCGCCGATCTGCAGGCGGTGATCACCGTGCACGTGGCGGGGCCGTGGCTTCTGATCGTCAGCGGTGGGCCGTCGCTGACGGTTTCGGGCGGGACGGCGCACGGTGGCTGGACGGCGCAGCTCGGAACCGGGTGGCAACCGTGAGGCGGGCGGCGAGGGTGCTTGCGGTGGTCGCGGGCGTCGCGGGCGTCGCGGGTCTCGGGGCCGCGGGCTGCGGCGATCTGAAGGGGTTCGGCGGACCGGTGCCGCCGCTGGGGACGTTCACGGTCGTCGCCGACGAGGATCCGAGCAATCCGTTGCCGGCCACCACGTCGCTGCAGGTGGCGCTGGTGTGGGGCGCGCAGTGGCTGACGGAGGCGTTCTGCATCTTGCCCGCCGAATCCGCGGACGCCGCCGCGGTGATCGCCGCCGGCTGTCGCGATCCGCTGGGCTTCGTGCCGGCGCGTGTGGCGATGACCGTGCCGATCGCGCCGGGCACGCCGGTGCAGCTGTCGCTGCAGCAGCTGCCGGCGCCGGATCTGCTGATCGGGCCCATCACGGGCCGCGTCGCCTACGGCAGCATGGTGGTCTACGACGATCGCGACGGCAACGGCCTGGAGCTGGCGCAACCGCACCGCCTGGCTTCCGGCGGGCGCGGGCCGCAGGCAGACGACACCGTCGATTCGAACGACGTCATCTACGGCGCCAGCTTCATCACCATGACGGCACCCGACCAGCGCGTCGCCTATCTGGAGGGCACCTTCGACGAGAACGGCGCGTTCTATCCGCGCGCCGGGTGCGGCCCGCCGTCGCCGGGGTTTTCGGTCCTGAGCGCGGGCGGCTTCACCGCCGCGGCGGCGCTGGCGGCCACCGTGGCCAAGACGCTGCCACAGGAGGATCCCACCACCTGCTCGACGGTGGCGCCCGCCGCCGCCGTCATCAACGTCGCGCTCGACACCGCGCCCGCCGCCATGGCCGCCGCGCGCGAAGTGGGCTGCGTCGAGCGCACCGACGACAGCAGCATCCGCTATCGCGAGCCGCCGGCGAACGAGCCCGATTTCACTGATCGCATCAAGGCCTGCGCGCACCTGCCGACCTTCGACACCGGATCGCCGTCCAGCCTGATCCAGCTGGTGGTCTCGGGCCGGTCGACCGACCGCTGCGTCGGGCTCACGCACTACACGCTGCGCGGCTGCCGCGAGAACGTGTCCTGTTCGGTGCCGGACTGGGACTTCACCGCGAATCCGCCCGCCTGGTGGCCGTGCCCGCAGTGATCGGCGGGCGCGGCGGCGGCTGCGCGCTGGCGCTGGTTCTGCTGGTCGCGGGTCCGGCCGCGGCCGCGCCCGCGCAGCAGCCGGCGCCCGCGCTGGCGCCGCCCGTGCCGCTGGTGGCGCCAGCGGACGACGAGGGGCCGCCGCGCCTGTCGCTGCCGACCGAGGCCGACCGCGACGCCTGGAAGCGCAGCGGTTTTCGCCTGGGCCTGGGCCTGACGTACGGGCGGCTGGTCGGCCTGGGCGGCGCGCCGAGCGGGCGGCTGCTGGGACCGACGATTCGCCTCGGATTTCGTCTGGACGCCGACTGGTCGATCATGGCATCGCTCCAGTACGCCAGCGCCTCGGCCAGCGGCGGGCTGTCGGGGTTGCGCTTCGCCGGCACGATCGATCCGACGTGGCACGTCGGGCGGCACCTGTCGCTGGCGGTCGGCTTCGGCTTCGGCGGCATCGTCGAGGGGTCGACGGGCCGGCCAGAGATTGACCCCCAGCCGAGCACGCTGGGGAGCTCGTACACGTTTCCCAGTGCCAATCCGCCGCTGCCGAGCTGCAGCGGCGTGGGCGCGACGGGACTCTTGCGCGCCGAGTGGGCGTTCGTCCTCGGCCCGCGCGCGCTGACCAGCCTCTCGCTCGAAGGCCTGGGGCAGTGGACCGGCTGCGTGGCCGACACCGGCGTCGTCGAACCGGACACCGGGCAGGCGATCGTCCGCCGCCAGTGGTGGCCGCACGTCGGAGTGACGGGAACATGGGGCGTGATGTGGCGCTGAGAAGGGCAGCGCTGGCCATCGTCGTCGCGGTGTGCGCGCTGCCGGCGGCGGCGCGCGCGCAGATCGACGGCGGCGCGACCGATGCCGGCGCGACCGATGCCGGCGCGACCGACGCCGGGACGACCGACGACCGCGGCGACGCAGCGGGCACCGCGCGCCCCGACGGCGGCGCCGGCGGCGGCGGCGATGGCCCCGCGTCCTTCGAGCCGCCGCGCGCGCTGACCGACACCAAGGTGGCGGCGCCGGCGGGCGCGCCGCCGATCACCGTGCCGGTGGCGGTGACGGTCAAGCTGCTGGTCGACAGGACCGGCGCCGTCCAGAGGGTCACGCTGGTGACGCCCTCGCAGCCGCCATTCGACGACGCGGTCGTCGCGGCGGCGCGCGCCTTCCGCTTCGAGCCCGGGCGATACGGCGGCGCGCCGGTTCCGGTGGAGATCACCTTCACGCAGACGTTCCTGCCGCCGCCCCCGCCGCCCGCCGCCGCGCCGGCCGAGCTGGGCCCGCCGCGCACCGCCGTGCTGCGCGGCAAGGTGATCGAGCTCGGGACGCGCGCCCCCGTCGGCGGCGCCACGGTCAGCGCCGTGGTCGGCGATCGGACCTACGCCGCCGACGCCGACGCGCGCGGGCGGTTCCGGCTGCCGCTGCCGCCGGGGCCGGCGCGCGTCTCGGTCTACGCCGCCAGCCACAACCCGTTCCTGCAGCAGGAGACGCTGGCGCCCCAGCAGGAGCTGGCCGTCACCTACCTGGTCGAGCGCGATCGCTATGACCCGTACGAGATCGTCGTCGTCGGTGAGACCCGGCGCGAGGAGGTCTCGCGCATCACGCTGCGGGGCGCGGAGATCCAGCAGGTGCCGGGGACGTTCGGCGATCCCTTCCGCGTGATCCAGACGCTGCCCGGCGTTTCGTCGGTGGTGTCGCTGCTGCCGTTCCCGGTCGTGCGCGGGGCCAGCCCCAGCTCGACCGGGTTCTTGCTGGACGGGACGCGCGTGCCGCTTCTGTTTCACCTGCTGTCCGGGCCCAGCGTCATCCACCCGCAGTTCATCGACGAGATCCAGTTCTTCCCCGGCGGCGCGCCCGCGCCCTACGGCGGCTACACCGGCGGCATCGTCGACGGCCGCACGGCGCGCGCCCGTCCCGACGAGCACCTGCTGGACTTCGACCTCAACCTCCTCCAGGTGGGCGGCTTCGTGCGCCAGCCGCTGCCGATAATCGGCGCCACGGTGACGGCGGCGGGACGCTATGGCTTCCCCGGCTTGCTGCTCAGCCTGGCGACGAAGCAGGTGTCGCTGTCGTACTGGGATTACCAGCTGCGCGTCGACGGAGGGAACGCGAGCAACGGCTGGACGGCGTTCTTCTTCGGCGCCTACGACGAGCTGGACACGCCGGCGCCGAACACGCCGCCCGGCACGCCCAACCCGACGCTGCAGCCGTCGCTGGAGCTGGGCTTTCACCGCGGCGATCTGCGCTGGCACGCGACGCAGGGGCGCCTGGAGGAGACCGCGCGTGTCGTCCTGGGCTACGACCGCACGCTGAGCATGGGGACCGACTTCTCGGTGCTGATCGCCGAGCCGACGCTGGCGCTGACGTTCACGCAGGGGCCTCAGCTGAAGATCGCGGCCGGCGTCGCGGGCGCGCTTCACGACGTCACGCAGGGGGCGGGCGCCATCGCCGCCGACAACCCGTTCTCGATGATCACCTCGGCGCTGGGCAAGGCGTACCAGGGCTCGGCGTACCTGGACGTGATCTGGCGGCCGGCGCCGGCGCTGCTGATCCGACCGGGCGTGCGCGGCGACGTCTTCCAGGACGACACGGCGACGAAGTCGTCCGTCGATCCGCGCCTGACCGTGCGCTATCGGCTGTTCGATCGCGATCTGCCCGACGTGGCGCCCGGCAGCGACGACAGCGCCGTCTGGCTGAAGGGCAGCGCCGGCATCTACCACCAGCCGCCGCGCTTCGTGCTGCCGGTGCCGGGGCTGGATCTGATGCCGCTCAAGTACGGCCTTCTGCGTTCGTACCAGACCAGCCTGGGTACGGAGATCCCCCTCGCCGCCAAGTTCCAGCTCTCGGTCGAGGGGTTCTTCAACGACATGGATCCGACCATCTTCGATCTGTCGGTGAACAACGCCACCGTCGTCAAGACCGCCAACAACGGGCTGGTGCCGATCAACATCTTCAACCCGCCGATGGACGGGCAGGAGATCGTCGATCGGCTGACGACGCCGCAGCTCGGGCGGGCGTACGGGATCGAATTCTTGCTGCGGCGGCAGTCGAAGACCGGCGTCTTCGGGTGG
>DATKEU010000290.1:0-6331 GCA_035544495.1 Polyangia bacterium
CTTGGCCAGGTCCGCCAGGCGCGTCACCTCGGCGTCGCCGCGCGCCTTGCCGTCGGGCGCGGCCAGCAGCACAGCCACCGACAGGCGCTTCAAGCGCGGGCCGCGCGAGACCGTGTGCGTGACCGTCTTGCTGATCTCGAAGTTGCGCGTCTCGTCCTCGCGCAGCGACGAGCCGTTGTTGCTGGCGCCGCCGCCCGGCACGCCCGCGCCCGGCACGTTGGCCGCCGCGCCGGCCAAGCCGGCCGCGCCCGCGGTCTGCTGCGACGTCTGCTCGTTGGTCTTGTGCTCGCTGCGCACGGCGCTGGAATCGGGGTCGTACGAATCCGCCGTGGTCTCGATCTCCGCGCTGTCGAACGACGCCGTCACCTTGGCGATCACCGCGCCCGGGCCCACCGCCGGCTCCAGCAGATCGGTGATCCGCTGCTCCAGCCCGTGCTCGACGTCGCGCTGCTGCGTCGCCGCCTTGGAATCGGCGCTGCTGTCGCCGGCCAGCACGGTGCCGCGCCCGTCCATCACCGACACGTTCTCTGGGTTCAGGCCCGCCACCGCCGACGACACCAGGTGGCGCACGCCGGCCAGCTCCTTGTCGGCCATGGTGCGGCCCGGCTGCAGGTTCAGCACCACCGCCGCCGACGCCTTGCGATCGTCGTCGCGGTAAAGCCCCTTCTCCGGCAGCGTGATGTGCACGCGCGCCGAGCGCACGGAGGCCAGCCGTCCGATGGTGCGGCCAAGCTCGCCCTCGGTGGCGCGGCGCAGGTTCACCCGCTGCGTGAAATCCGAGACGCCCAGATCGCCGCGGTCGAAGATCTCGAAGCCGACGCCGCCCCCGCGCGGCAGCCCGGACGCCGCCAGCAGAAGGCGCGCGTCGTAGACCTGCGACGCCGGCACCGACAGCGCCGTGCCCCCCGCCTCCATGCGGAACGGGATCTTCGCGCTCTTGAGCTGCGAGGCCGCCTCGGCGCTGTCCTCGGCGGAGAGGTTGGTGAACGCGTACTCGTAATGGCCGGCCGAGTTGCCGAGCTGGGCGATGACGATCACCAGCGCCAGCACCACCGCCACGCCGATGATCGCCGTGCGCAGGCCGGAGGGCAGCTTGGCGAAGCGCGCGTGCAGCTGCCGCAAGGGGGCGAGGAGAGCTTCCATGTCCGCTTACACCCCCATCCGCATGATGTCGTTGTACGCGTCGAGCAGCTTGTTGCGGACCTTGGTCGCCAGGCGCAGCGTGATGTCCGCCTTCTCCAGGGCCAGCGACATCTCGTGCAGGTTGCCGCCGCCCATCGCCACGCGCGCTGCCTGGTCGTCGGCCTGCACCTGCGTGCTCTCGACGGCGGACAGCGCCTGGCCCAGCGTCTCGGCGAACGACGGGCCGTCGCTGCGCCGCACGTCGCCCGCGGCGTTCGCGTCGCGCGCGTCGCGCAGGCTCTCGATGCCCTGAATGGCACCCGCGCCCGCCCCGCCCGCCTCGTTCGGCGCGACCAGAGTCTTGATGGTCTCGATGCTCATCGGTCAGATCTCCTCAGCGAGAGATGTCCAGGCCCCGCTGGGCCATGGTCTTCAGGGTTTCGATCGCGGTGGCGTTCGCCTCGTACGTGCGCGACGCCGACATCAGGTTCACGACCTCGTAGACGGGGTTGACGTTCGGGAAGGTGACGAACCCCTCCGCGTCGGCGTCCGGGTGGCCGGGGCTGTAGACCTTTTTTCCGACGCTGTTGTCGGCGACGATCGACGACACCACCGGGTTCACCGACGGCGTGACCTCGCCGGCCTTGCCCAGCTCCGGCGCGAACGGCACGGCGGCGATCACCGGATCCAGGCGCTTGTACGGCCCGCCCTCGGCGGTGCGCGTGGTCTCGGCGTTGGCCAGGTTCGACGAGGCCAGGTTCACGCGCGTGCGCTCGACCGAGAGGCCCGAGCCGCTGATGCGAAGTGCGGTGAGAAAATCCATGGTGCGCTCCTTCCGTCTGCGTGTTGCCGTTCGCCGCGCTAGCCGCCGTCCACCGCGTAGCGCAGGATCGCCAGCTTCTTGCCGGCCGCCTTGGCGCTGGCGCCGTACTGCAGGCCGTTCTCCGCCATGCCCGCCATCGTGCGGTCGAGATCGACCGTGTTGCCGTCATAGCTGGGGTTGGTGGTGCCTTTGCCGTCGGTGATCATCGCCGTCGCGATGTCGGTGACGTGCGACGGGCCGCCCACGGTGCCGCCGTTCGGGCCCATGTGGCCGGGCGCGGTGACGGCCATCGTCTCCGCCCCGGCGCTGGCGCGCGCCGCCGCCATGGCCGCGCTGAAGTCCAGCTCCTTGGGCTTGTAGCCGGGCGTGTCGACGTTGGCGACGTTGCCCGCCAGCACGTTCTGCTCGACCAGGCGTACGTCCAGCGACTGTTCCAGCGTCTTGAGTGTGGCGTCGAAGATCTTCATGCGGCCTGCTCCTCTTTTCCGGGGGTGTCATGCGACTGACGTGCCAGCTCGCCCGCGGCCCCTTCGTCACCGTCGCCGACGTCGAAGGCGGTGGGCAGAACCTGCCCATCGGCAGAAGCTGCCCGCGCGCGGTACTCGCGCAGCTTGTTGCGCAGCGTGCGCAGGCTGATGCCGAGCAGGCCCGCCGCGTGTGTGCGGTTGCCGCTCACCCGGCGCAGCGCCTCTTGAATCGCCAGGCGCTCCAGCGACGGCAGATCGATCGGCACGCCCTCTGGCAGGAAGCGCCGCTCGGGCAGCTGCCCGCCCGAGTGCCTGGCCACGCTCGACGCCGGCGAAGGCGGCGGCGGCGGGAACGACGGCGAAGACGGCGACGTCGGCGTCGGCGACGAGAGCGGCGCCGCCGCCTCGGCCACGCGCTCGCGCGCCTCCCCCGGCCACAGATGCCCCAGCTCCAGCGTCGAGACGCGGCAGCGCACCAGCGCCCGCTCGAGGATGTTCCCCAGCTCGCGCACGTTGCCCGGATACGCGTACGCCGCCAGCGCCGCCTGCGCGCCCTCGGACAGCGTCGGCGCCGGCCGGCCCAGCGACTCCGCCAGCTTCTGCAGCAGGTGATCGATCAGGGCCGGGATGTCATCGGGCCGATCGCGCAATGGCGGCAGGACGATCGGAAAGACGAACAGGCGGTAGTAGAGATCCTGGCGAAACTGCCGCCGTGCCACCATCTCGCCGAGATCGCGGTTCGACGTGGCGATGATGCGCACGTCGACGGAGATCGGCTTGCCGCCGCCCACCCGATCGACCTCGCGCTCCTGCAGAACGCGCAGCAGCTTGGCCTGCAGCGAAAGCGGCATCTCCGAGATCTCGTCGAGGAGCAGCGTCCCCTTGTCCGCCTGCTCGATGCGCCCCACGCGGCGCTCCGCCGCGCCGGTGAAGGCCCCGCGCTCGTGACCGAACAGCTCGCTCTCCAGCAGCTCCGACGGCAGCGCCGCGCAGTTCACCGCCACCCACGGGCCGCTGCCACGCGGGGAGCAGCGATGGATGTGGCGGTCCACCACCTCCTTGCCGGTGCCGCTCTCCCCCAGCAGCAGCACCGTGGTGGCGCCCATCGCCACGTCCTCGGCGGCGGCCAGCACCTCGCGCATGGCCTGGCTGCGCGCCACCGGTCCCCCACCCGATCCCGCCGTCGTTCGCGCCACCGGAATCACCGATCGCACGGGTCCCGGCGCAACGCTCGCGGTCATGGCTGTCCTCCTTGACCGCCCGCCGCGGTCTCCATTGTCTTCATCAGGTCGCGGGCGCGCTTGCTCAGGGCCAGCGCCGCCGCCGCCTCGCGCGCGACGGCCTCCACGTCGACGGCGTTCTTTCCGGTCAGCACCGCGTCGTCATCGGCCGCCGCCGCCAGCGCCCGGTGGATCGCCTGCCAGCGCGGCGTCTGCGATGCCTTCTGCGACGCCGTCGACGTCGCGTACTCGACCAGCAGCTTGGCGCGGAACTCGTCGCCGCCTTCCAGGTACAGCTCGGCGGCGCGCGCCAGGTGATCCAGCATCGCCGCCGGCGGCACCATCGGCGCCACCGCCGACAGGATGTTGCCGCCGAAGACCGGCGCGCCCAGACGTCGCGACAGCTCCGCCGACGCGTCCGCCAGCTCGACCGCCAGCGGCCCGCGGTCCCAGTTCGGCAGCGCCAGGTACAGCTCCAGGATCTCCTGCGCCTGCGCGCGCGCCGCCTCGTCGGCGGCGTCGTCGCGCTTGCCCGCCACCACCTCGTGACTGGCGCCCTTGTCCGTCGGGGGCGCGGCGGGCGCCGTGGCGGGCAGCGCCTGGTTGCGGATGATCTCCAGCAGGAACCGCCGGCACAGCCGATCGATCTCATCGCGGCAGAGCTCGCCGTATCCGACGTCGGAGATGCGATCGGTCAGCAGCTTCAGCGCCGAGTTGAAGCGATCCTGGTACAGCTCCGCGCGCACGGCGCGCAGGAGCATCTCGGTCCTCACGGGCGGCGGCAGGCCGGCCGGGTCGAAGATCTTCAGCAACGCCTCCGTCGATCCCAGGCAGCTGCCGTCGATCTCGCACTCGCGCGTGCGCGCCACGCGCCCGAAGACGCCCATCGTCCCCGTGCGCCGGTACCAGCCCAGCGCCGTCGACGGATCGCCCGTCGCCAGCGCGATGTCGCCCAGGCGCAACGCCGCCAGCTGCCGGTTGGGCGTGCGCAGCGCCGCCCGAAAACGCCGCGCGGCTTCCAGCGTCGGGCCGCCGCGCAGCAGGCATTCGCCGATGCCGGCCATGCTGTTGCCGGGGCAGCGGTCGCCGAGGCCCGTCTGCGGTGGATCGTAGAAGAAGATGGGCGGACCGTCCGCGCCGTCGCGCCAGGGCAGGCCGCGCAGCTCGCGGATGTCCAGATACGACGCCCCGTTCTCGACGCTGATGACAGCGTCCAGATGGCGCGTGCGACAGCGCAGCTCGACGCCGTCGGGGCGATCGACGATCTTCGGGCAGATCCAGTTGGCGTGGGCCGCGATGCGGCTGGCGACGGCGGCACGGTCGCGCGGGGCGACGACCTGCAAGCGCGCCGAGAGCGAATCGACGATCAGCTTCAGCGGACCGCGGGCGCGCGGCAGCGGCACGCGCTCGGCCACAGTCGCGGTCTGCACCGTGACGCCCATCGGCCCGTCCGGCGCGGCGGCGGCGGCCAGCAGTATGAACAAACCCGCGTGCACTGTTTCTCCGCGGGGCTTCACTGCAGCCGCCGTGCCGGCCCGCCCGATCGCCGCACCGGCACAGGCCGCCGCGAGAATTCGCGCGCTTCGGCGAGCCAGAGCTGGTCAGCGCCGTCGCTGCGTCAGCGACATGGCACGCGCGCGGCCGCGGTCAGGAGCGTGACGCGTCGGTATTGCGACGGCGCAGCTTCTCGACCAGCGTGGTGCGCCCCATACCCAGCAGGCGCGCCGCTTCCTTCTTGTTGCTTCCGGTCTGGGCCAGCGCCGCGTTGATGTAGGCGTTCTCCAGATCGCGCAGCATGGTCGGCAGATCCACAGGGAAGCTCAGCGTCGGCGTCGGGGTCTCGCCGCTGTCGATCACCAGCGGGCGCGCGTCCACGCCGTCGCCGTCCTCGTCGGCGGAGGCGGCCGCGCGGCCGGCGGCGCGCAGCTCCGCGGCGATCGACTCCAGCGAGCGCGGCGCCGCGGGCGCCGTCTCGACGGGAACGGAAAGGCCGACAGCGGCGGCCACCGCGATCGGCACCGTGGGCACCGCGGGCGTCGCCGTCAGCTCCAGGCGATCGCGGAAGTCGGATTCGTCGCGCGGGGGATCCACGCTCTCCAGGTGCGGCGCGCGCACGCCGAGCGGCAGATCGCCGACGCGGATGATCTCACCCTCGGCGCAGACCGACACGCGCTCGACCAGGTTCTCCAGCTCGCGGACGTTGCCGGGCCAGGCGTAACCTTCGAGCACCTGCATCACCGCCGGCTCGACGGAGCGGGTCTCGCCGCGGCGGGCCCAGAAGTGCGCGAACAGGTGCGCGATGTCGCCGCGCCGCTCGCGCAGCGCGGGCAGGCGGATCGGGCAGACGTGCAGTCGATAGTAAAGATCGCTGCGAAAGCGCCCGGCCCTGACCTCCTCGCCGAGATCGCGATTGGTGGCGGCGATGAGACGGAAGTTGGCGTTCAGAGATTCGCTGCTGCCGATCGGCTCGAACGTCCGCTCCTGCAGCAGGCGCAAGAGCTTCACCTGCAGCGTCAGCGGCAGCTCGCCGATCTCGTCGAGGAACAGCGTCCCGCCCTCGGCCATGCTGACCCGCCCGCGGCGGGCCGCGATGGCGCCGGTGAAGGCCCCCTTGACGTAACCGAACAGCTCGCTTTCCAGCAGCGTCTCCGGGATGGCGCCGCAGTTCACGGGGACGAACGGCTTGCCGCCGCGCGGGC
>DATKEU010000291.1:0-11654 GCA_035544495.1 Polyangia bacterium
TGGGCAAGGTCGCGGGCGGCCTGACGAGCGAGGCCGACGGCCGCGCCTCCTCGCCCCGCCTGGACATCGAGGGCAACTGCGACGAGGTCGGCACCGTCGAGTACAACCTGGCGCTGGGCCAGCAGCGCGCCGACGCCGCCAAGCAGTATCTGGTCCGCCTGGGAATCGAGCCGACACGGATCCACACCGCCAGCTTCGGCTCGCAGCGCCCGCGCTATCCCGGGCACGACGACGTCGCCCACGCGAAGAACCGGCGCGACGACCTGGTCTATCGCTGAGCCGACGATCGCGCGCGCCTTGTCGTCCCCGCCATCGCCAGCAATTTTCGGCTCATACTCACGCTCGATGGTGCGCGCGCGGTCGCTGAGCCTCTCGGTCCGCCTGGCCTTCGCGTCGCTGGGAACGGCGCTGGCGATCGGCACCGTGTGCGCCGTTGGGCTGTTCTCGCTGGAGAACGTCTGGCGGCGCGCCAGCGCCTGGGTGGCGGGTCACCTGGAGCTGCTGGACGACACGGCGGCCTTCGGCGCGCTGGTGTACCAGAAGGGGTTCGCCGCCGAGTACATGCTGACGAGCGATCGGCGCTGGCTGGCGGAGCTGGCGTCCAGCCGCGCGCCCTTCGAACGCTGGCTGCAACAGGCGCGCGCCACCGCCGCCAGCGCCGACGAGCGGCAGCTGGTCGACGAGATCCAGAGCGAGTACAGCGCCTACACCGAAGGGCGTTCGCGGGCGCTGGCGATGTTCGACGGCGGCGACCCGCCCGGCGCCACCCGCGCCCTGTCCGAGAACCAGGTCCACCTGGAACGCCTGCTGGTGCTGTTCCGCAGCGCCGGTCAGGCGGGCCGGCGCGCGCTGGCGGCGCAGTTCAATGGCGCCGAGTGGTCGGTCAAGCGCCTCGGCCGCTTGCTGGTCGGCACCAGCATCGCCGGGGCGCTGGCCAGCCTGCTGGTCGGGTTCTGGTGGGCCCGCCGCATCACGCGCCCCATCTACGAGCTGCGCGTGATGGTCGACTCCGCCGCCGAACGCACGCGCATCCAGGTGCGCCCGGGACGGTCCGACGATCTGGATCGCCTGGGCGAACAGGTGAGCGCGCTGGTGCGCAAGCTGGAGGACACCGACGCCGCGCTGGTGGACCACCGCCGCCGGCTGATCCAGAGCGAGAAGCTGTCCGCCGTCGGCGAGATCGCCGCCAAGCTGGCGCACGAGGTGCTGAATCCCCTGGCGGGGATGAAGGCGGCCGTGCAGCTTCTGGTGCGCGGCGGGCGGCCGGTGTCGCCCGGTGAGCTGGGCGAGACCGCCGAGGCGTTGAACCGGGAGATCACGCGCGTCGAATCGCTGCTGCGGCGGCTGACCAACTTCGCGCGTCCGCTGGCCCCGCGCATCGAGGTCTGCGGGGTGGCGCGCCTGCTGGACGACGCCGTCGCCGCCGCCCAGCCGACGTACGCGCGCCTGGGCGTGACGCTGCGGCGTCTGCGCGACGGCGAGGGCGCGCTGCCGCCGCTGGAGGTCGACCCGCTCTTGCTGACGCAGGCCCTTGGCAACCTGCTGGTCAACGCCGCCGAGGCGTCGCCCCCGGGCGGCGCCGTCACCATCGGCGCCGCCAGCGAGCAGTCGCTGGGCAAGCCGGCCGTCGCCGTCAGCGTCGCCGACGGCGGCTCGGGGATCGCGGCGGCGAACCTGCCGCGCCTGTTCCAGCCGTTCTTCACCACCAAGCCGAGCGGCCATGGGCTGGGCCTGGCCGTCAGCCAGAACATCCTGGCCGAGCACGGCGGCCACATCACGGCCGCCAACCGCCCGCCCGCGGAAGGCCCGGGCGCGGTCTTCACCCTGCACATCCCCATCGTGCGCTGAGACGAACGAACATGAGCACACACGTCCTGATCGTCGACGACGAACCTTTGATAAGGCAGTCGCTGCGCGGCGTCCTGTTGCAAGAAGGGTTCGACGTCGGCGTGGCCGAGACGGGCGACGAGGCGCTGCGCCGCTTTCAGGACGATCGGCCCGACGTCGTCTTGCTGGATCTGGTGCTGGGCCAGACCGACGGGCTGACGCTGTTGCGACGCTGGCGTCAGGAATCGCCGGACACCAAGATCATCCTCATCTCCGCCCACGGATCGATCGAGAGCGCCGTGATGGCGATGAAGCTGGGCGGATACGACTTCATCAAGAAGCCGTTCGAGCTGGACGAGATCGTCGCCGCGGTTCGCAACGCCGCCCGCACCAAGACGCTGGAGCAGCGGGTGGCGTATTTTTCGGAGCGCGATCGGCAGAAGCTGGGCGATGGGCAGGCGGTGTGGGCATCACCCGCGGTCAAGCACGTCGTCGAGGAGGTGAAGCTCTACGCCCGCAGCACCGTCTCGACGATCCTGGTCACCGGCGAGAGCGGCACGGGAAAGCAGGTGATCGCCCGCCTGATCCACGACGAATCGCCGCGCGCCGCCGGTCCCTTCGTCGAGCTCAACTGCTCGACCATCCCGGAGAACCTGGTCGAAAGCGAGCTGTTCGGTCACGAGCGGGGGGCGTTCTCCGACGCGCGCGATCGGAAGCTGGGCCTGGTCGAGATCGCCGACGGCGGCACGCTGTTCCTGGACGAGGTGGGCGATCTGGCGCAGGCCGCGCAAGCCAAGCTGCTGACGTTCATCGAGCAGCGGACGTTTCGCCGGGTGGGCGCCACCTCCCTGCGCTCCGTCGACGCGCGCGTCGTCGCCGCGACCAACCGCGATCTCGGGGCGATGGTGGCGGCGCGCCAGTTCCGCCCCGATCTCTGGTACCGGCTGAACGCCATCACCGTGGTCCTGCCCCCGCTGCGCGCGCGGCGTGAGGACATCCTGCCGCTGGCGCGCCAGTTCCTGGCCGCCGCCGGCGTGGAATACGGGCGCCGCTGGCAGGCGATCAGCCCCGAGGCGGGCACGCTGCTGGAGGCCTATGCCTGGCCTGGCAATGTACGCGAGCTGCGCGCGGTGGTCAGTCGCGCCGCCCTGCTGGCTGACGACGAGATCCTGCGCCCGTCGCACCTGCCTGCGGCGTTGATGGGCGCCGCCTTCGCGCCGCCCGCGCTGCCGACCGCCGGTGCCGCCGCCAGCGGCGCCGAGATCCCCACGCTGGAGGCGGTGGAGCTGCAGCACATCCGGCGCGTCCTGGAGCTGTGCGGTGGCAACCGCACGGCGGCCGCTCAGCACCTGGGCATCACGCGCCAGACGCTGTCGAAGCGGATCGGCAGCGGCGAAGAAGCTTGAGGCGGTCAAGATCGCGAACGCCCCGAACCCGGGCCGTTCGATCTCTTGCCGTCGATGGCGCGGACGGCGGCGTGATTCCGGCCTCGAACAGCGGTACGGCGTTTGCCTGTATGTCCCCTTGAATGCGCGCCATCAACGACCGACGCCGACGTGTCTGGCGTGCCGCCGCCGTGGGCGTCGCGCTGAGCGCGGTGTGCTGGCCGGGGCCCCGCCAATCCCTGGCCGCGTCGTCCGCGCGCCCGCTTGAAACGTTGCGCGACAGCACCGCCACGCTGCGGGCGCTGACCAGCCGCAGCTTCCCCGCCTGGTCGCCCGAAGCGGAAGCTCGCCAGCTGGCGATCCACCGGACGTTGGATCGGCTGATCAACTTCGACGAGCTTTCGCGGCGCGCCCTGCCAGGCGACTGCGCCCAGGTGCCGGCCGGCAGCCGGGCGGAGTTCGTGCGCCTCCTGCGCGCGCTGGTCGAGGAGCGCTACGCCGACACGATGACGGGTTCGCAGGGCTACCATCTCGTCCTGGACGCGGAGCAGATCACCGGCAGCGAGGCGCGCGTCGACGGTCTTCGCGTGCCGCCAGCGGCGGCGGCGCGCTCGGTCCCGGTGGAGTACGTCCTGGCCTTCGGCGGCGGGCGCTGGCAGGTGGTCGACGTCGTCATCGACGGCGCCAGCCTGGTGTCGCTGTACCGGCAGCAGTTCGCGCAGCTCATCAAGCGCGAGTCATTCGACGGATTGCTGGCGCGCCTGCGCGAGCGGCTCGCGCGATCGGACGATTGACGATGGCGTCGGCGCTGCGCCACGTGTGGATGACGACCGGAATCGCCGCCGCGATCCTTCTGTGTGGCCGCGATGGGCAGGCCGAGCCGCCGGCGGCCGGCGCGGCCGCGATGTGCGACGGCGCCTACGCCGACGACCTGGGCACGCTGAGCGCTCGCGCGCGCGAGTTCGACCGCCACCCCGAGGCGACGTTCTCGTACTGCACGCGCAATCGCGCGGAGTACGAGTGCCTGTCCTACGACGCAGACGGGGCGATCCTGCGCCAGCGCAAGCGCGCCGTCATGCACGGGACCGCCTTCGCGTACCGGCGCCAGGGAGACGACATCCTCCTGCTGACCAACGAGCACGTCGCGGTCTGGCCCGCCGTGACCGACGCGCAGCACGTCGTCGACGGCGTTCCATCCGGCTGCAAGCGGGTCTCCGAGTCGCTGACGCTGGTCGACGACGAGACCGACAGCTATGCGCGCGACGACGTCGCCGTCACGCGCGTGGTCAGCGATCCGCAGCTGGACGTCGCCGTCTTGAAGACGCGCGGCGACCTGCACGTGATGCCCTGGAAGATCGGCCGCAGCGATGCCCTGCGGGAGCGCAACCTGGTCGAGGTGCGTGGCTTTCCGCTGGGCGCGTTCCGGGCCACCAGCATCGGCAAGGTGATCTCCTCCCACGACCGCGACGAGGAGGGAAGCTGGAGCCACGACGACTTCGTTGTCGATGCCCTGCTGTCTCCGGGCAACTCCGGATCGCCGGTGCTGGCCATCTCTTGCCTGACCGGCGAGTACGAGCTGGTCGGCGTCTTTCACGCCGGTTACGTGGGCAGCAGCGCGCTGAACGTCGTCGTGGGCATCGATCAGGTACGGGACCTGATGACGACGCTGAAGCGCGAGCCGCAGGGAGGCGACGGCACGCCGGCCGCGCTGGCGCTGCCCGATCGCGATCGCTTGCAGTCCGCCCTGGCACCGCTGCACCAGCTGTTCTTTCCATTCGGGAATCGGACGGCCACGGTCATCGGCCGTTCGGACGGCGCCCTGCTTTTTCTCGTCTACCCGAAAGAGTTTCCTTTCAACGCCGAGCCTACCTGGGTCGTCGAGGATCGGCCGTCACCCGCCGCCGGCGCCTTCGGGGCGGCGGGCCAGCTGTGGCTGGCGTCGGGCGGCGCGCTGCACGGCTACGAGATCGCGAAGCTGGACCCGGAGGCGCGGGCGCTGTTCGACAAGGCGTTGCTGGCGCTGCGAACGGACGCCGTCGCCAACGCCACCCTCCGCCAGAGCAAGGAAGCCGAACGCGGCTCGCGCCAGTCTTCGGACAAGGCCCGGCGGGCCGGTCGAGCGCTGGCGAAGATCGCCGCCTCCCGAGCCGAGCTGGTCCAGGCGATCGATGATCTCCCCGAGCGCCAGTCGAGCGCGCGCGACGACCGCCGCGTGCGCCTGGCCGACATCGTCGCGCCGCCGCCGCCGGCCGCGTCGCCCGCCGCCGGCGCGGCCCTGGCCAACGTCCCGCCGCGCGAGGGCCGAGCCGAGGGTCTCGACCGATAGCTGCGTATCCTGCGCGTCCGCGACCGTTGACGTATCCGGCGCTGGCGTGCTGTCCTTTCGGGCGATGCCCAGCGACGCCGTGACCGCCCAGCTCATCGCCGCCGTCGATCACGCGCTGGGCGGCGACTGGCAGCGCGCCCACGAGATCGTGCAGGCGCACGAGGACGAGCCGATCGCCAACTGGATCCACGGCACCGTGCACTGGATCGAAGGCGATCTGTCGAACGCCGGCTACTGGTTCGGCCGGGCCGGGCGGCACATGAGCGACCATGCGACGCCCGACGCCGCCCTGCGCGCGATCCGCGCTGCGCTCCCGCGCTCCGGCTAGCCGAATGGCGTGTCTCTGCGCCGCCGAGGCCCGGTGATCCCCGACGACCCACGACGGGCCGGCCCAGGGAAGATCCTCGACGGACGGTTTCGCCTGGTCGACGAGATCGGGCGCGGCGGCATGTCGACCATCTTCCGGGCGGAAGATTTGCAGGACGGAGGCCGCTTGGTGGTGGTCAAGGTCCCGCTCCCCATGTTCGCGAGCGGGCTGGGCGCGTGGTCGCTCTTCCAGCAGGAAGAGGAGATCGGCCGCCAGATGGATCACCCGTTCGTCCTCGGGTTTCTGGCGCTGCCGCCCGACCGCCGGCGCTCGTACCTGGTGACCGAGTACGTCGCCGGCGTCTCACTGGCCACGCTCCTGCACCAGCGGGGGCCGTTGCCGGAGAAAGAGGCGCTGACCATCGTGCGCAAGCTCTGCGAGGCGGTCGCTTACGTTCACGAGCGCGGCTTCGTTCATTACGACGTCAAGCCCGACAACGTGATCCTGTGCCCGGACGGGACCATCCGCCTGATCGATTTCGGGCTGGCCCACCGGGCGACCACATCGCGCTTCGTGCTCTCCCGGAACGCGCCGGCCATCGGCTCGTCGAACTACGTCGCGCCCGAGCAGGTGAAGCGCCTGTCGGGCCGCACCAGCGTCGACATCTACGCGCTCGGCGCCGTGCTTTACGAGATGTTGACGGGGCGGGCGCCGTTCCCGAACGACGATCCCTTCGTGGTCGCCAGCGCCCGCTTGCTCGGCGATCCACCGGCCCCGACCACGCTGAACCCGGCCATCTCGCCGGCCGCGGAGGAGATCGTGCTGCGGGCGCTGCGGCGCAACCCGGTCGAGCGTCATCCGACCGCGCGCGCGCTGCTGGCCGACCTGGATCGTCCCGATCGGGTCGTCGTCTCGGGGCTGGCGCGGCGGCTGCGTCCCGTGACCGGCGCGCGGCGGTTCTGGCGGCGGGCCCGCTACGTCACGCTGGTGGCGCTGTTGCCGCTGGCCAGCCAGGTGGCGCTGTTCGGGTTGCTGTGGCGCCACTTCGCGCACAAGAAATAGCGCGGCCCGCCCCAGGCCCGGGCGGGAACGCGGTCGTCTTGATACCTTCTTGATCTCCGGCGCCGGCATTTTGACGCCCGCCTGAGCCGCCGGCGTGTACCACTGAAGCCGGGAGCATCGGTGCCGTGAAAGACGACCTGGTCATCCTGCGCGCGCCGGAGTCCCGGGATCCCGGTGACTCGCGGTTCCGCGGCGTCATCGAAGCGCACTTTGCGTGGGAACGCGCCCGCGGCGTGCGCGACCTGGTGATCTACATCCTGGCGATCTTGAGCGCGCCGGTGTGGCTGGCCGCCGTCCGGCCGCAGTGGTTGCCGGCGCAGGTGAAGGATCTCGCGCTGGCCCTGTGGGCGGTGTCGTTCGTCGGATTCCTGATGGCGGCCGCCTCCGAGTGGAAGTGGCAGCGCCAGCGGGCGGCGCGGTCGCGCGCGGGATCGCTGCCTGACCTGCGCGCCGAAGTTGCGCCCGATTCCCCGGCGCCGCATCCTCGACCCTGAGGGGGCGCGACGTCCCCTTTCGCATGGGGGCCTCCAAGACAAGAAGCAGCCGCGGCTCGCGCCCAGGCGGGCGCGCGGCAGCGGCATGGCGCGGCTACCTCGCCACCGCCCTGCTGGTCGCCGCCGCGACGAGTCTGGGGATCGCCTGCCGTGGCTGGCTGGCGCTGCCCGATCTGGTGATGCTGTACCTTCTGACCATCATGACCGCGGCCAGTCTCTTTGGCCGCGGCCCGGCGCTGGCCGCGTCGACCCTGTCGGTGTTGACGTATGACTTCTTCTTCATCCCCCCGTTCTTCACGTTCGTCGTCGACGATCAACGCCACCTCCTGACGTTCGCGATGATGTTCGTCGTCGGATTGCTGTTCAGCGGCCTCACCACGCGCGTGCGGCGGCACGAGCAGGACGCGCGCACCGAGGAGATGCGCAGCGCCCTCCTGAGCGCCGTCTCGCACGATCTGCGCACGCCCCTGGGCGCCATCACCGGCGCGGCGACCACGTTGCGCGACGGCAGCGCCGCCCTGCCCGACGCCCAGCGCGCCGAGCTGCTGGCGACCATCTGCGAAGAGGCCGATCGCCTGGATCGCCTGGTGCGCAACCTCCTGGACATGACCCGCGTCGAATCCGGCGCGCTGGAGGTCAAACGAGAGTGGGTGTCGCTGGAAGAGCTCGTCGGCTCGGCGCTGGCGCGGGTGGAGGCGCGGCTGGAGGGGCGCGCCGTGCGGGTCGCGTTGCCGCCAGAGCTGCCGCTGGTCTCGGCCGACGCCGTGTTGCTGGAGCAGCTGTTCATCAACCTGTTCGAGAACGTCGCCAAGCACACGCCGCCCGACGCCGCGCTGGAGGTGACCGCCCGCGTGAACGGCGAAGCCCTGCTGGTCGACGTCGCGGATCGCGGGCCGGGTCTGCCAGCGGGC
Source organism: Polyangia bacterium (assembly GCA_035544495.1). Taxonomy (GTDB): domain Bacteria; phylum Myxococcota_A; class Polyangia; order Fen-1088; family Fen-1088; genus DATKEU01. The sequence continues at coordinate 8,313 of DATKEU010000291.1, forward strand.
AGCGAGGCGCGCATCTTCGAGAAGTTCTATCGCGGGCCGGGCGCGGCGTCGCCGGGCGCCGGCCTGGGCCTGGCGATCTGCCGGGGGATCGCCGCCGCGCACGGCGGTGCGATCAGCGCGGAAAATCGACCGGGCGGCGGCGCGCTGTTTCGCCTCCGCCTGCCCTCGGTCGGGCGGCCTCCGTCGGTGCCGGCCGATCTGGAGGCCAGCGCCGAACCCCGGGCCGAGGCGTCGTGACCGATCCCGGGCCGCTGGTGCTGGTGGTCGAGGACGAGCCGCAGATGCGGCGCTTCCTGCGCGCATCGCTGGCGTCGCACGGCTTTCAACCCATCGAGGTGAGCACGGCGCGCGACGCGCTGGCTCGCCTGACCGGCCAGGCGCCGGAGATGGTGCTTCTCGATCTCGGCCTGCCCGACGGAGACGGCATCGAGCTGACCCGCGAGATCCGCGGCTGGTCGCGCGTGCCGATCATCGTCATCTCCGCGCGCGGCCGCGAGACCGACAAGGTCGAGGCGCTGGACGCCGGCGCCGACGACTACCTGACCAAACCGTTCGGCGTCGCCGAGTTGCTGGCGCGCATGCGGGTGGCGCTGCGGCACGCACGCGAGGCCGGCGGCGCGCCCGCGCCGGTGATCAGCGTCGGTCCTCTGCGCCTCGATCTTGGCCGGCGGGTGGTCACCGTCGACGAGCGCGAGGTGCGCCTGACGCCCATCGAGTACCGCCTGCTCGCGCTACTGGCGCAGAACGCGGGCAAGGTCCTCACGCAGCGACAGATCCTGGGCGAGGTCTGGGGCCGCGGGCACACCGGCGACGCCCACTACCTGCGCGTCTACATGGCCCAGCTCCGGCGCAAGCTGGAGCCCGATCCGGCGCGTCCGAGGCTGCTGGTGACGGAGCCCGGCGTGGGGTACCGGCTGCGCGATCGCGATTGAGGCGCGCCCGGCGCCCAATGATTTAACGACGCTTTAACGTCCCGCGGTGCCAGCCTGTGCCACGAACGGGTTGCGGAATGCGACTTTGTCACCAGCGTACATCCGCGTCTTGCCATGGCCGCCAGGCCCGCTGGCGGCTGGCTGCCGGCCTTTCCGCGATTGGCACCGGGGATGCTCTCTCAGGGAATCATGTCGCACGCGCCCGATCTGGAACCTCGGAACCTCGAGCCTGGAGGCGTGATGCGCGAGCTGCGCGAAGGTGAGGCGCTCGATCAGTACCTATTGACCGACGTCCTGGCACGGACCGGCGGCGCCACGACTTTCAAAGCGCAGGATGCGGACACCGGCGCCGTGGTGTGCATCAAGGTGCCGCACCTGGAGTGCGAAAGTGACGAGCACTTTCGCACCCGCTTTGCGCGGGAGGAGTCGATCGCGCTGTCTTTGGAACATCCGAACGTCGTTCGGACCCTCCAACCGCGCGCCAAGAGCCGCCCCTACATCGTCACCGAGTACGTCGAGGGCCCGTCGCTGCGGTCGCTGATCCAGCGCGGCGCGCTGGCCGGCGACCAGGCGATCGATCTGGCGAGACAGCTCCTCGACGGCCTCGTCTATGTTCACGGCCGACGAATCATCCACCGGGACATCAAACCAGAGAACGTCTTCCTCACGCCCGCCGGCCGCGTCAAGTTGATCGACTTCGGCATCGCCCGCGACCGCCGGGCCCGGCGGCTAACCTGGTCGAACGCTTCGCGGGCGCTCGGCACGCCCGATTACATGGCCCCCGAACAGATCGCCGGCCGCCGCGGCGACGAACGCAGCGACATCTACGCCGTCGGAACGATCTTGTACGAGATGCTCACCGGGCGACCGCCGTTCGCCGGCCCGAACGCCCACGCGGTCATGCTGGCGAAGACGCGCGAGGAGGCCAGGCCACCCGCTTACCATTTATCGATGCTGGATCCCGCGCTGAACGCGATCGTCTGCAAGGCCATCGCCCGCCAACCCCGCGCGCGGTTCGCGACAGCGGCCGACTTTGCCAGGGCGCTACGGCAGCGCGAAGCCTGGGCGGCCGCCGCCCCCGAGGGAGATTGGAGCCGGCTGGCGCCTCGCCCGGCTTGGAAAGCGCGGCTGGTCGCGGCGGCGGTTCTGGCGGTGCTCGGCTCGTTGACCTGGCTCAGCCGGCCGCCGCCAACGGAGCCGGCGACCGGGTTCGCCGGCTCCGGCACCGAGCGGCGCACGGCCGCAGATGACCCTGCCCTTGCACGTTTGCCGTCAGCGCCCGCTCCGTGAGGTCGAGGTTGCGCCCGACGCTTCACTGCTCGAGGGTTCGCAACGAATATCCGAGGCCCACGTGATTGATCAAGTGACGGGGCCGAGCCGGATCCTTCTCGATCTTCTGCCGCAACGAATGCATGTACACGCGCAGATAATCCGAATGGAGTTGATAGGCCGTCCCCCACGTCTCTTTCAACAACGTAGCAGTCGTCACCACCTCGTTCGCGTGACGCGCCAGCGCCGCCAGCAGCTTGTACTCGGTCGCCGACAGAGATATCTCGCGCGCTCCGCGCCAGAACCGTCGCGCTTGCAGATCCAATTTATAAACGCCGAAGAGCACGATCGGCGCCGGTAAACTGCCGCGTGCCTGGGTTCGCAGCGCCGCCCGGATCCGCGCCCGAAACTCGGCCGCCGCGACGGGCTTCGTCAGATAGTCGTTGGCCCCGCCGTCCAGGGCGGACACCTTCTGCCCTTCCTCCATGCGGGCCGTGACCACCAGGATGGGAGAGTTCGTGTTGGCCCGCAGCAACGGGATCAACGCCAGCCCGTCACCGTCGGGGAGACCGAGATCCAGCAGGATCACCTCCGGGCTGCGGGTCTTCACCTCCTCCAGCGCGCGTTGGCTGGTTTCCGCGGTGACGACGCGATAGCCCTCCGCCTCCAGACTGAGCGACAGAGCACGCGACAGGTGGGCGTCGTCTTCGACGATCAGGATCTGAGGGCCGGGAATGGCCGGCCCGTCGCCTTGCATGCGGTTCGTCGTCACGTTGGTTCAGCCGCGGGGCAGCCAGCAGTCGCTAGCAATCGCTAGCAATCGCTAGCAATCGTCGCACCACCTTCGTCTTCATCGATCGCCCGCCCACAGTGCAGCAGGCAACCGATTGACGTCAACCGAATCGGGCCGCCTGCAATGCCCGGCCTCTGCGCGAACTGCATCCTGCAGTGCTGAATGGCCGCGAACGACAACCGCGGAGCCCGCGTACGATCAGGTCGTGAGTCCGACATGTTTCCGCCCGATGACATGAACGTTTCTGTAAAGATAAGAGGTGTTTGGCGCCACGCGGCTGTTCCCCTTTTAACGCCGTTTTAATTCCCTGGGCGGTAGCTTGCGACGCAATCAACGGCCGCAAGATTT
>DATKEU010000292.1:0-22353 GCA_035544495.1 Polyangia bacterium
AGAGAAGAACCTCCCCCTTCACCTTCAGGTCTGAACGCGTCCTCGGTCGGAGCGATCAGGCCCGCATGAAGATGTGCGAGGGGATGGCGGCGCGGTAGACGCCCCGTAGCTCGACCTTGCGTTCGAGGTCCCGGATGACCGCGGCGCCGACGTCGATGCCGTAGAGCTCGTTGATGTTGTGAATGCCCCCGGGGGCGAAGACGTTGATCTCCAGGATCTTGTCGCCCACCAGGTCGACGCCGACCAGGTAGAGACCGTCGGCGACCAGGCGCGGCCGCAGCAGATCGCAGATGCGGCGCTCGGCGTCGGAAAAGTCGGTGCGCCGCCGCGAGCCGCCAACGTGCATGTTGTTGCGAATGTCGTCCTTGGGGCGCATGCGCTTGTACGCCGCCACGTGCCCGTCGACGGCCAACGGCACCCCGCCCAGCAGCAGCACGCGCTTGTCCCCCTTGACCACCGCCGGCAGGTATTCCTGGACGATGAGGTACCCATCGCGACGTACGGTGGAGACCATCTGCTGCAGGTTCGCCGCCTGCCCGCGGCTGAGATAGAAGACGTTCTGGCCCCCGAAGCCGGACAGCGGCTTGATGATGGCGGCGCTGTCCAGCTCGCGCAGGAAGGCGCGCACGCGTTCGATCGATCGGGTGATCAGCGTCTTCGGGCGCAGCTCGACCGGAAACCCGGCCAGGTAGGTTTTCGAACCGGCGCGCAGCAGCCCGTCGGGATCGTTGACCACCATGACGCCCGATTGCTTGAGGCGGCGGCCAAAGTCGATGGCCGGATTGAAGGCGTCGCTCTCCTTCGCCCCGGCGTTCGGGTTGTTGCGCAGGAAGACGACGTCGAAATCGCCCAGGCGCGCGTCCTCATGAGGAGCGTCCTTGCCGGTCAGCGCCCGCGCGTAGGCCGCCGCGTCTTTCAGGCGGCCGGCCTTCGCCCGCACGATGTCGCCGATGACCTCCGCCGTCTCCCCCAGCGACAGTGAGTCGATCGACACGAATGCGACGTCGTGCCCGCGCCGGTGAGCCGAAAAGGCCAGGTGCAGCGTCGTATAGGTGGGTCGCTGAGTACGAACGTTGTTGACGACGAAGCAGAGGCGCATGCGATGACGCAGCCGGAAGCTTTTGCAAGCCAGTATACGCTGGGATTCTTGGCAGAATTCGGCTAAAATTCGACGAAGCCATGGCAGGAACCACCCTCAGAGGGATCGGCGATGAAGAAGAAGCCGAGGAGGGAGAGGGCGAGCAGACGCCGCCTCCTCCGGGTGCGCCAGACGAGGGCCAGTATCAGTCCGGACCCACCGTGGTCGACAACGCCAAGGTGGCCGAAAGCCTGAAGAAGCTGCGCTCGCTGGACGACTATCCCAAGACGCCGCCTCCCGGGGTCGTCCCCTCGGGTCACCCGCCCGCCGCGATCTCGGGATCGCTGGGGGCAACGCCGACCACCACCACGCTGCTGGGCGTCCCGCTGACGCTGCCCTCGCGCAACACGCCCCCCGCGATGGGTACGGGAACGCTTTTTGGAATTGGCACGCCTTCATTGAGCGCGCCGCCGCCGGTGCCGCAGCCGTCGGTCAATCAGACGCTGTCCGGGGTGGTCGCGCCGGTCGATGCCGAGGCTGACGCCACCATCCCGACGAACGCGGTCAGCGGGATCATCGAGCCGGACGTGCGGGGAACGATGGTCGGCCGCGACCTTCATATGAGTGACCATCTGCCGCCCGAAGGGGCGCGTGTGGAGCGGTCGCGCATCACGGGCGAGTTTTCGGGCGGCGAGCGGCACTTCTTCGAGAGCGAGCCGATCAACACGGAGTACGAGCCGGAGTTCAGACCCAACCCCTACGCCCGCGTCGGCGTGGCCATGGCGGTGGCCGGTGTCTTCGTGGCGGCGGTCTGGGGTTACGTCCGCTACCGCCGGTTCGAGCCCCCCCCTCCCGTCGAGTCGCAGGTCGCCCCGGCGCCCGTGGAGACGCTGAACCCCGTGGCGCCGCCCGCGCCGGCGCCGGCGCCGGCGGCCGCGCCGGCAGCGGCGGCCACGGCGCAGGAGCCGGCGCCGGCGTTCCCGCCCGCGGGGGCCGCGGCGGAGCCCGTGGCGCCTGCCCCGCCTGCGTCGGCGGAACCGACGGGCACGCCATCGGCCACCACCGCGGTGTCGCCCCCCCTTCCCGCGCCAGCGGTACCGAACGAAGCGCCGACACCGGCCAGCGCGGAGCCGCCCGCTTCCCCGCCTGCGTCCGCGTCCAAGTCGCAGGAGACCGCCCGGGAACCGAAGGAGCCGATGGAGGTCTTCGCCCCGCCAGAGCCGAAGGAATCCCCCCCGCCGGCGCCCGCCGAGAAGCCGCGCCCGAGGGTCCCGGTCGCCGCGGACAAGCCCAGGGCGCCCAAGGAAAGGGACGCCGCCACAGGCATCCCGCCGTTCGCCGGCACGCCGCCAGCGACCAGCCGGCGGGCCGTCCGTCCGGTGACGTCGTCGGAACCAGCGCCAGCGCGTCCGGCCGCGGTCAGCAAGCCGGCCACAGCCCCGCGCGAGACGCCGCCGTTCGCCGCCGTCCCTCCGAAACCCAGCATGCGCCCGCCGGCGCCGATTCAGCCTGGCCAGGCGATTCCCGTCCCGGCGCGACCGAAGGCCAAGCGCGTGGAGGACGATCCCGACGGCACCCTGCCGTTGTCGATCGACTGATCGGCTGGACAGAGCTCCCCGGATTCCTTGCTGGCCGTGGGAACGCGTGATAGGCCTAACCGAAACATGCAGATAGCGCCGGATCAAATTGATCCCGACGCCGCGAAGGTTGTTCAGAGACTGAGACGATTCGACCACGCCGCCTACCTGGTCGGCGGTGGCGTGCGAGACCTCCTGCTTGGCCGCAAGCCGAAGGACTTCGATGTCGTCACCAGCGCGACGCCGCCAGAGATCAAGAGACTGTTCAAAAATTGCCGCATCATCGGGCGACGTTTTCGGCTCGCGCACATCTTCTTCGGGCCGAAGATCATCGAGACGTCGACCTTTCGCGCCAACCCGCGCGAGATCGAGGAAGAAGAGGGTGACAATGGCGGCGGCAACGGCAACCGAGGCGAGGTCGAAGGCAACGATCTCCTGATCCGCCACGACAACGTCTTCGGCACACCCGAGGAAGACGCCCGCCGCCGCGACTTCACGATCAACGGTCTCTTCTATGACCTCGAGACCGGACAGGTGATCGATCACGTGAACGGGTTGGCCGATCTGGAGGCGCGCGTCGTGCGCACCATCGGCGATCCCGACATCCGGTTTCGCGAGGATCCGGTGCGCATCCTGCGGGCGGTGAAGTTCGCGGCGCGCTGCGATCTGACCATCGAGCCCGAGACGTACCGGCGCATGATGGATCACCGGAACGAGATCGCGAAGTGCGCCCAGGCCCGCGTCTCCGAGGAGTTTTATCGACTGCTGCGCGCCGGGGCGGCCAAGCGATCGATGGAGATCCTGGTCGAATCCGAGCTCCTGGAGCTGCTGTCGCCCGAGCTGTCGCGCGCGCTGAAGGGCGAGCCGGAGACCGACGACGCGCGGCTGAAGCGGGCGCGCCTCTGGGCGTATCTGGACGCGCTTGATCGCTCGACCAACCGCCGCCCGGTGGCGCCCAGCAACAGCCTGCTCCTGGCGGTGCTGATGCTGCCGCCGCTGCGCGATGCCCTGGACCCCGACAGCAGCGGCGTGCGCGACATCGGGCAACTGGTGGCGCAGGGGATCGCGCCCGCGCTGGAGCGCCTCAAGGCGTCGCGGCGCGACGCCGAGCTGGCGCGCCAGATCCTGCTCGCCATCCGATACATCCTGCCGTCGAAGCAGCCGCGGCGGAAGCGCCCGCCCCTGGCCGGCCGCGAGTTCTTCGACGATGCCCTCCGCTTGGCCGAGATCGTCTCCGACGCCGAGTCGTTGGCGCCCGAGCTGGGCGGGCGTCCCATCATCGCCGAGGGCGCCGACGCGTCGGCGGCGGTGATCGCCGACGGGGACAGCGGCGACGAGCTCGCGCCCGAGCTGGAACCGCTGGACGGGTTCGAACGGGGGCGACGCCGGCGCCGCGGGCGAGGCGGAGAGGATCGCGTCCGCGGACTGCCGGGCGGCGAGCGCCCGCGCGCGAACGCCGCGGGGCCGGGGTTCGCGCCGCCGCGGCCCGCACCGTCCACGACGATCGAAGGGCTGGAGGCGCTGCTCACGGCCACGCGCGCGCTGTCACAGCCGGCGCGCCGCCCGGTCTTCCTGGGCACGGGCGCGTTCGGCGGCCCCTGGAGCGCGCGTCAGGACTGAGGCGCGGGCGCGTAGCGCGTCGGATCGGGAACGCCCGCCGCCTCGAATCCCGCGTGGCGGAGGGTGCAGGCGTCGCAGGCGCCGCACGCGGCGCCGGTGCCGTCCGGGTCATAGCAGGAGTGCGTGAGGGCGTAATCGACGCCCAGGGCGGTGCCCGCGCGGATGATCTCCGCCTTCGACATGCGGATCAACGGAGCGCGCATCTCGATCGGGCGACGCTCGGCCCCGGCCCGGGTGCCGAGGCGCGCGACCTCCTGCATGGCGGCCACCCACTCGGGGCGGCAGTCGGGATAGCCGGACGAGTCGAGGACGTTCACGCCGAGGACGATGGCGCCCGCGCCGGTCACTTCAGCCACCGCGATGGCGTGGGCCACGAAGATGGTGTTGCGCGCGGGGACATAGGTGATGGGGATGCCGGCGCCGATCTCGGCGTCGCTGCGGTTCTTGGGGACGGCCAGGTCGGCGGTCAGGGCGGAGCCGCCGACGGCGCGAAGGTCGAGATCGATCACCCGATGGGATGCCACGCCCTGGGCGGCGGCCACGCGCCGGGCCGCCGCCAGCTCGACCTGGTGCCGCTGGCCGTAACGAAAGCTGAGCGCGTGGCAGCGGAAACCGTCGGCCCTGGTGATGGCCAGCGCCGTCGCCGAATCGAGGCCGCCTGACAGCAGCACGATCGCGTCGCCCTTCATGCGGTTAGATTAGCCGCGGTGACGATCTCGCGCGACGACGAAACCGCCGGTGCGATCGAGCCGTTCGAGGACGCCGCGCTCTATGACTGGGAATACCGGCGCCGGCGCGACGACGTCCGCTTCTATCGCACGCTGGCCGGCGAGCGCGGCGGGCCGGTGCTGGATCTCGCCTGCGGCACCGGGCGCCTTCTGGTGCCGTTGCTGCGCGACGGGCACGTCGTCGTCGGCCTGGATCGATCACCGCCCATGCTGGCGCGCGCCGCGGCTCGCCTGGCCCGCCTGCGGCAGGCGGTACGGGCGCGCGCTCTTTTGGTGCGCGCCGATCTCCGCGCTTTCGCGTTTCGAACGCATCGACCGTTCGCGTTCGCCGTCTGCGCGTTCCACAGCATCCAGCACCTGGTCACCGACGCCGAGCTGCTGGGTTTTCTACGCGCCGTGCGCGCCGCGCTGATCCCGGGCGGTTGGTTCGCGTTCGACGTTTTTGCGCCGGAAGCGGGTTTTTTGGCCCGACCGCTTCATCGGCGATGGGACCGGACACTCTTTCGGCATCCCTCGCCCGGAAGAGGGCGGTTCGTTTATTCGATGGCCACGCCGCGGCTGTCACGCGACGGCCGCGCGCTGCTGATGACCACGTATTACCAGCCAGTCGATGGACGCGGCCGGCCGCGGGGGCCAGAGACCGCGGTGCGTCTTTGCCACCGCCAGCTGCCGCCACCGACGGTGGAGCGATTGCTGTCGCGCGCCGGGCTGCAGCGCATCGGCGCCTGGAGCGGATTCGACGGCGCCCCGCCCGACGAACCGTCCGAGCAGCACGTCTATCTGGCGAGGCGCCCTTGACAAGCCGCCGAAAGTGGTTTTCCGACGGAGAATCCCCGTAATTTCCCTGGTAATTCGCTTGACAGAATCACCCCCCCCGTTACCATGCGCTTGTCTTTCGCAAACTTTCTGACGGAGGGCTATCGAGATGGCCGAGAAAGTCGCAAAGCTGGGCGTCAGCCGTGAGAAGGACTTCATGTACTACGTCAAAGACGGCGGAGTCTGGAAAGTCCAACGGAAGCAACCCAACGTTCCCAAGGGAAAACCAGAGAAAGTCGCCGACGGCGGCTTCGAGATGGACACCAACTACATCTACTTCGTCGATCGCGACGGCGATGTAGCACGGGCCAAGCGGGCCGTGGGTGGACAGAAGCGGAAAAAGACCGCCGCCAAGAAGGCGCCGAAAAAGACCGCCAAGAAGGCGGCCAAGAAAGTCGCCAAGAAAGCCGGAAAGAAGGCCGGCAAGCCAAAGAAGAAGGGCAAAAAGAAGGGCAAGCGCTAGTCAGCGCCGCTCCGTCAGACAGAAAAGGCCGCTCCCCTGTTTGCAGGAGCGGCCTTTTTCTTGTTCCGGCCCTTGCGCCGCGAACCGGTCTTGCCGCGCGACTTTTTCCCCTCGTCATCGGACGATGAGGACGAGGAGGTCGACGATGGCGGCGGCGGCTCGCCGGCCGGCGCGGGAGCGCCAGCGACGGCGGTGGCGGCGGGCTGCGGGAACGCGATTCGATACAGAATCCAGGCGAATCCGATCAACGTTACCACCGACATCCACATGTATTGCTCGTCCAGCCAGGTCGGCATCTTCATCTGCGACCAGGGCAAGGTGTTCGGCAAATAGCGCGTCGGCGCCCAGTCGATGAAGCTGGTCGCCGACGTGACGCCAGCCAGGATCGCCCCCGCTTCCTCGCGATAGTGGTAGAGCAGCGCCACCGCGGTGAGGAACGAGTAGTAATAACAGGTCAGCTCGCTGGGTCCGACGGCGATCGCCGTCGCGCTGAGCGCCGCCGCCACCCAGGGCTCCGTGCCGCGCACCGCGAACCAGAGCAGCGCCATGTAGGCCAGCGCCAGCACGACGTACAGCGGGATGCGCTGGTGGAAGGTGCGCAGCTTGGCCTGCTTCCAGACGCCCCAGGCGTCGTCGGCCTTGTCGTTCTTGAGGATGTGCCCCGCCTCTGACGGCTTGTACGCGACGATCGTGCGCAGCCCCATGTAGTTGGTCAGCGGCGTCGACTGGTGCTTGGCCGAGTTATGAATGAAGTGCCGGTAGGCCTCGACGCCGCCGCTGGTGACCAGGCTCAGCGGCACCAGCGTCGCTAGCGCCAGCGCCACGCCGCCAAACACGTGGAGGTATTTGCGGTCGAGCTGGCGCGTGCGCCACCAGCTCTGCGCCAGCACCATCAGCGGGCCGACCAGGAGAAACCCGGGAAAAATGCGCAACAACGTCGAGTAAGTGAGGAAGAAGCCGCCCAGGATCGGACGATCTTTCTTCAGCAGGCAGATGCCGCCCACCAGATAGAACAGCCAGTCCCACCGCAGATAGGAGCCGCCGGTCCAGTAAAAGCGCGACGGGAAGTTGGTGCCGAACACCAGCATCGCCACGCACAGCGTGCGCCAGCCGAAAGCCCACCAGATCATCGCCGTCATCCCGAGGGCAAATGCCGGGTCCAGCAGCAACAGCGCGACGATCTGTCCGAAGCTCGCGGGCGCGGTGTTGGCCAGCGCGCTGCCGACGATGTTCCAGACCGGCGTGGCGTTGAAGCCGTGATCGGTCTGCGCCTCCTCCCAGCGTTTGACGCCGTGGCGGTTGCGGAAGAAGACCAGATCGCGCTTCAAGGCCTCCCAGCGCTCCGGCGTGAAGTGCTCCTTGCAGCGCTCCGGATGCGCCAGCACCTCGGTCGTGGGCTCGATGAAGTTGGTGCGCAGGTTCATCATCTTGCGCAGCTCGACGCGCCGGCGCAGCGCCGGATCCTCGGCGTCGGCGATCGCCACGCAGTCGTACAGGCGGTCGTACGACATCTCCTTGAAGTACTTCGACCCGATGTAATAGTGGTACGTGTCCCAGATGTGGATGTAGTTGCCGAAGTGGCCGGAGCCGAAGTTCCAGTAGGCGCCGAAGCCCAGCACGCCGGCGACGATCAGCAGGCGGTCGCGCAGCTTCTTGTGCAGATCGGGCGTCCCCTTCTTCTTCAGCCAGACGCCCCACCCGATCAGCGCCGCGCCCAGCCCGGCCAGGATCATCTCGAAGCGCGCGCTGACCTCGTTGTTCCACCAGGGGAGCTTCCACCAGGGGGCGGGCGCCACGCGTGCCGCCGGCGCGTCGACGATGCGCCACTTGGGCGGCCAGGGCGTCGGCGTCCGGCAGAAGGCCTGGAACTCCGACACGGAGTAGAAATTGTCGCCCAGCCCCTCCCCGATGCGCAGGAAGCGCACCGGCGTCGCGTTGATCACAGCGCTCCGCGTGCGCAGGCCGTGGCCAGGGACGGTGTCGATCTCGGCCAGTTGCTTGAAGCTCTGCGCGCTGCCGTCCAGCGAGCCGAAGATCTTGTAGCTGTCGTTGGCGTCGGCCTGCACGACAAACGAGGTGAGCGGATACGCCTGGCCGAGATCGTAGGTGACGGAGCCGGCGCCGGTCTCGAGGATGAGGGCCACCGGCGAATCCCACTGCGCCCCCTCTGGCGCGCCGGCGCCGTCGGTGACCAGCCCCAGGTTGCCGCGCGTGTCTTGCCGAAAGACCGGGAGCTTGCGGGCGAGCAGATTGTCGGTGCCGCAGTCCGGGGAAAAGTTCGGCTCGGCCCCGCGCGCGGCGCCCGCCGCCAGCGACAGGCACGCGGCGGCACCGAGGAGAGCGACCCGACGGGAGCGGCGCATCTGCCCCCAACATTACCAGGGCCGGCCTGCAAATTGCCTGTGATCTGGATCGGCCCGGATCGACTTCCGCGCCGTGCGTGAAACCGCCGCCGCTCGAAGTCGGCGCGGCGCAACGGGCTTTAGATTCGGCGGCGGAGGTGTGAGATTCTCGGGGCGATCCATGTCCCCCGCCTTCGCTCTCGTCGCCAGCGTTCTGCTCGTGCTGGCCAACGCGTTCTTCGTCGCCGCCGAGTTCTCGCTGGTCAAGATTCGCCCCACGCGCCTGGAACAGCTGGCCAACCAGGGGCGGCGGCGGGCGCGCCTGCTGATCAGCATGACCAAGCAGATGCCGTCGTATCTGTCGACCAGCCAGCTTGGCATCACGATGACGTCGCTGAGCCTGGGCTGGCTGGGCGAGCCGGCGTTCGCGCACCTCCTGCGGCCGATGTTCCAGCGCATCGGCGGCGCGTCGGAACGGACGGTGCACACGCTGGCGGCGACGGTGAGCCTGACGGTGATCACGTTGCTGCACACCGTGATCGGCGAGCTGGCGCCCAAGGGGCTCGCCATCCAGATGACGGAGCCCGTGGCGCTGTGGACGGCCGTCCCGTTCCGCGTGGTGTACGTGCTGGCGTTCCCGGTGGTGTGGACGCTGAAGGGCGCGGCCGGCCTGGTGCTGCGCCTCCTGCGCCTGCCGCCGGCGTCGGAGGCGGAGATGCTGCACTCTCCGGAGGAGCTGCGGCTCGTGATCCAGCACGTGCAGCTGGATCCGGGCGCGCGGCGGTTGATCGATCGCGTGTTCGACTACACCCACCGCGTGGCGCGCCACGTGATGACGTTGCGGCGCGACGTCGTCACGCTGGAGGCCGGGCGACCGTTCGAGGACAACCTGCGCATCGCCGTCGCCAACCAGTACACGCGCTATCCGCTGGTGGAGCCGGCGACGGATCGCGTGGTGGGTTACGTCCACCTCAAGGACATCGTCGCCGCGCTGGCCTCGGGCAAGCGGCCAGAGCGCATGCGCGAGCTGGTGCGCGAGCCGATCTACGCGTCGGAGGACACGCGCCTCGAGTGGCTGCGGCGCGAGTTCCAGCGGCGGCGCGTGCACATCGCCATCATCCTGGGCCCGGGGCACGCCTTCACCGGCATCGTCACGCTGGAGGATCTCGTCGAGGAGGTGGTGGGCGAGATCCAGGACGAGCAGGACCACGAGGAGATCCCGCCCATCATCCGGCGGCCCGACGGCAGCTTCGAGGCCGACGGCCGCCTGACGCTGGACGTGGCGGCGCGCGAGCTGGGCCTGAAGTTCCCGCCGCTGCCGCCCGACGTTGAGACGCTGGGCGGGTTCGTGCTGACGCAGCTGGCGGAGTTTCCCATCCCGGGCGACTCCGTCGACAGCGCCGCCGGCTATCACTTCACCGTGCTGGAGGTGCGCGACCGCCGCATTCGCCGCCTGATGGGCACGCCGCTGCCGCCGCCGCCGGCCGAGAGCGAGCCGTAGACCGCGCCGCGCGCGCGATCGTCAAGGCTTCGTCAAGGCCGCCGCGGCAGCCGGCTCGGCCACCAGCCGTCGCCGGGCGGGGCGTGCCCCGACTCCGGATCGATGGCGGCCAGGATCTCGTGGCCCATGTGCTCGCCGAGGCGCCGGTAGGCCTCCCACTGCGCGTCGTCGAAAAATTGGTCGGCGGTCGACTCTTGCGGGAACGTCGGGTGGCTCTTCTGGTAGCTGCGCACGTCGACGGGCTCCGTGCCGTTCAGGCTGGGGTGGATGACCAGCAGCAGCGACGAGGGCGCGCCGTCGCTGTAGTGAATCCAGGCCAGCGTGGCATAGCGGCGCGGGCGGCGGGGAGCGGCCGCGTCGACGGTGGTGACGGCGTCGTCGCCGACCGGGCGCGGCGGCGCCAGGCCGAGATCCTCGACGGTGCCAACGACGCGTCCGACGGCTTGATCCAGGTCGTCGATGGTGGCGCGATCGAAGAAGACCACCTCGGCCGCGAAGTCGGTGCGCACTTTCAACACCAGGTTTCCCAGGTCCGATAGCTCGCCGCTGGTGTCGGCGCCGTTGTCGCAGAGGACGATGAGTGGCAGGCGCCGCCGGATCAGCTCGTAGGCGGCGGTGTTCTCGAAGTGACCGCCGTCGGAGAGATACCAGTCCGCCAGCGCCGTCCCGGGAAACCGCGCCAGGAATTCGTTCAGCAGGTGCGACTGCACCGGCAGCGCGCGCGCGAAGGTCTGCGCGAACCAGTCGGTGGCGGGGCCGCGCTCCGATCTCACGGCCCGCTTGGCGGGATCGACGTCGCTCTGGAACCAGTAGCCGAGGCGAAAGTTGAAGATCCCGATCAGCAGCGACAGCCCGGCGCTGGTGCGCGATCCCAGCCCCGTCGAGACCGCCGCGCCGGAGATCGCCATCCACTGCCCCACCGTCGGCGTGCGCGGCTTGAAGACGCCCTTCTCGGGGAAGACCCGGAAGCGCGCCCGATCGCCGGTGCCCGGATCGTCGGTGGCGCGCAGCGATTCTCCCTGCCAGGTGGCGTGGTGATAGACGCCGACGCTGACACCGGCCGGACCCAGCGCCAGGCCCATCCCCTTGCGATCGCGCTGCTCGACGTTGGAACGGCCGTCGATGGTCTCGTTCAAGGTGACGTTGATGATGTGCAGCGGGCCGCCGCGCTCGTGCGGCTTGTACTCGGCGAACGCCATCTCGTCGCCCGGGACGTGGACGGTGAAGTTCTGGCGCTTGGGATCGTCGCGCACCGGGTTCGAAGCGCCGAGGTAGGCCCGGGCCAGCCGCGCCCCGTACAGCGCCGACAGCGACGAGCGGTTGACGAACGAGTACGTCTGCCCGAACGCCGCCGTCAGCAGGGCCGTGACGCCCAGTGCCCACAGGTACGTCCGCAGGTTGAGAAACTGCGGCGTGCACAGGACGGCCGAGGCGCCGCGCCCCGAACGCGCGTGACCCGCGCAGGAAGTCCAGTCCCAGGTCAGGCCGTGCGCCAGCGCCGACAGGCTGACGACGATCGTCGACGCCAGGGCCAGCGCCGCCACCAGCGCCAGCACCTGAGCCGGTACGCGCAGCGCCGTCGCCGTGCGCTGGACGAAGCGCCCGGCCACGCGCTGGAGAAACATCGCCGCGCCGGCCACCGCGGAGAAGCCGGCGCCCATCCAGGACACGAGGCCGGGCAGGCGGCCGGTGACCCAGATCGCCGACAGCGTCTGACCCAGCGAATCGAGCAGCGCCAGCGCGCCGATGACGGCCGTGAGCACCAGCCCGCCGCGCAGGCGCAAGGTCAGGATGTTGCGCGCCTCGGCCGCGCTGCGCGCGCCGCCCACCGCCGACAGCCAGGCGGCGCCGCTGGCGGCCAGGGAGACGGCGATGGTCAGCGGCGGCAGCCAGGGCCCGCGATACAGCCAGAGGCCCTGGAACGACGAGACGACGCACGCCGCGGCGGCGATCATCATCGCGATCAGCGTCAGGATGGGGGGCTGTCCGTCGACGAGATCGGTCTTCCCGTCGCGGTCGTCGCTGCGCACCAGCCAGTAACCGATGCCGTTCGGCACCGCCCACAGCGCGGCCACCAATCCGGCCACGACGATGAGCGGGCTCCACCAGAATCCGCGGCGAACCAGCAGGTCTTGCACCCCCGCCGCCTGCGCGGGCGCGGCGTGCTCGACCAGGAACGTCAGCGCGCGGCGGACTCCGTTGCCGGCCAGCAGCGCCGCCACCAGCAGCGTCGACAGCACGACGTGGATCGCCACCAGGTTGCGCAGCACCACGCCCAGCGCCATCCACATGTCCGCGGCGCCGTTGGGCGCGAGGTAGCGGCCGCTCTCGCGCAGCCATTCGACCGGCTGGCTGCGCGGCTCCTTCAGCACCGATTCGATCTGCATCCACCGCGGATCGTCGGAGGCGATGGTGTCGTCGCCCGACGACGGCGACCAGCGCTGGAAGAGACCGCCCAGGAACGTCCCGATGTACCCGCCGCCCGACGCCGTCGAGACATAGTCGATGAAGCGCAGCCGCCCGCGCTTGGCCAGCGCCTGGAGAATGCCCAGAGACACCGTGGCGCTGCGGATGCCGCCCCCCGACAGCGCCAGCCCGATCAGGTTGCGGGTGGCTGCTCCGGGGGCGTCGCCGCCGTCGGCGGGCAGATTGCGCCGGCGCGCCACGAACTCCATCTCCCGCGTCCAGAGCTCGTCGGGCACGAACGGCGAACGATCAGTCGCATCGGGGACGCGGGCGGCCATGCACGGCTCCTCGAGTTAGGGACGGTGCCCAGGGACAGAGTCGAACTGTCTACACACGGATTTTCAGTCCGTTGCTCTACCAGTTGAGCTACCTGGGCGAACGCGAAGTGCCGACGGTACTACGTCATTGGTGGGCGCTTCGTCAACATCATCCATATCCACCCAGGCGGGCGCGCGAGGCGAACATTGGCTGCCGCCGACAGAGGGGATAAGATGCGGCGGGCCTGATTCGCGCGCGGCGGCGCTGGTGAGCCACTGGGTTCGGGTCGGCATCCGGGGCACCTCGCCCGCCCACCAACCTGCTCGACCCTCCAACCCGCCGCACCACCCTCCCCAACCCGTCATGCGCATCGCCCGCCTCGCCACTGCTGCCGCAGCTGCCGGCCTGCTGCTCTTTTGCCTTGGCACGGAGCGGGCGGAGGCGCAAGGGTTCGACGCGCAGCTGTTTCGGCCGGCGATGTCGACCAGCGCGTATTTCTCGCAGGAACGAGCCCGCGTGCTGGGGCGAGCCGAGATAAACGCCGGGCTGACGTTGGACTATGCGCGCAACCCGCTGGTCCTGCGCGATGCGGACACCAACCAGATCGTCGACGGCGGGTCGGTCGTGGCGAACCGGCTGGCCGCTGACGTGGGGATCGCGCTCGGCATCGCTGATTTCCTGGAGCTTCGGGCGCGGGTCCCGATAGTCCTGGTCCAGACCGGCGAACTCGACCTGATCCGGGCACAGGGCTCGCTGAAGGCGACGGCGCTGGGCGACTTCGAGGTCTCGGCGAAGGCGGGGCTGGTTGGTGGACCGGCGGATGTCGGATTTCACCTGGCGGTGGCGCTGGGGCTGACGGTGCCCAGCGGCAGCACGTCCGGGTTCGCCGGCGACGGCGGCGTGGGCGCGCGCCCGCGTCTGATCATCGGGTACGAAGCGGCGCGCTTCTCGCTGGCCGCGAACGCGGGGTACAACCTGCGCCACAAGAACAGCCTTCCGTCGGGCAGCCTCACGGTCGACGACGAGCTGGCGGGCGGACTGGGCGCGGCCTACGCGGTGGCGCCCGACAGCCTGTGGGTGGTCGGCGAGGCGTACCTCGCGCGCGGCGTGCACGCCGAGGGCGCCGGGATCCGCGACACGCCGTCGGAGGCGCTGGCGGGCGCTCGCTATGCACTGCCGGGACCGTGGATGTTGCAAGGCGGGGTCGGGTTCGGGCTGACCAGCGGCGTGGGGGCGCCGACGGTGCGCGCATTTCTGACCCTGGCGTATGCGACGGACATGCATCACCCGCCGCCGGCCCCCCGGCCACTGGTGGCGGCGGAAGAAAATCCGCCGCCGGCGCCCGCTGCGCCCCGCGACAGCGACGGCGACGGCATCCTCGACAAGGACGACAAGTGTCCCAACGAGCCCGAGGACAAGGACGGTTTCCAGGACGACGACGGCTGCCCCGATCCCGACAACGACGCCG
This sequence comes from Polyangia bacterium, assembly GCA_035544495.1. GTDB lineage: Bacteria > Myxococcota_A > Polyangia > Fen-1088 > Fen-1088 > DATKEU01. The sequence goes on from DATKEU010000292.1 coordinate 14,318, forward strand.
ACGGCATCCTCGACAAGGACGACAAGTGTCCCAACGAGCCCGAGGTCTTCAATGGCATCGACGACGACGACGGCTGCCCTGACAAGGGCGCCGTCCTGGCGGTGATGACGGGCGAGCGCATCGAGATCCGCGAGCAGGTCAACTTCGCCACCAACAAGGCGATCATCCAGCGCAGCTCGTTCCCGCTGCTGTCCACGATCGCGAAGCTGCTGGCCCTGCACCCGGAGGTCACCAGGCTGCGCGTCGAGGGCCACACCGATCGCAGCGGCGTCGCCTCCAAGAACCAGAAGCTGTCGCAGGCCCGTGCCGAGGCGGTGCGCCGCTATCTGATCGACGCCGGCGGCATCGACGGCGCGCGCCTGGAGGCGGCCGGGTTCGGGTCCAGCCGGCCCATCGCTTCGAACGCCACCAAGAAGGGGCGCGCCCTCAATCGCCGGTCGGAGTTCATCATCGTGGATCGCGCGCCTGCAGACGCCCCGGCGTCGCGCTAGCGGTCGCGCCGAAGGCGCGCGCGTGTGGGCCCGCCGGGCGGCTTTGTTCGTCCGCGCATGCAGCCTCCCCGGTCAGGGTAGAGGCTGCTAGAGTTCGCTCATGCTCGAGTACCTGCTGGGCGCATTGGCGGTTCTGGGCGGAATCTCGCTTCTGACCGGGGTCCGCATCCTGCAAGAGTACGAGCGCGCCGTGATCTTCCGCTTCGGGCGCGCGCGCAAGGAGCTGGCCCACGCCGGCGTGAACTTCCTGTTGCCGTTCGGGATCGATCGCCCGCGCGTGGTCGACGTGCGCACGAAGGCGATCCAGATCCCGCCGCAGGAGGTGATCACGCACGACAACATCTCCATCGTCGTCGACGCCGTGGTCTACGCGTCGGTGGCGTCGCCCCGCCACGCGGTGCTGGAGGTCGAGGAGTACATGCCGGCCACCCTGCAGCTGGCGGCGACCACGCTGCGCGCGGTGCTGGGCAAGATGGATCTCGACGACATCCTGGCCCACCGCGATCGCATCAACCTGGAGGTGCGCCAGATCCTCGACAGCCGCACCGAGCAGTGGGGCGTCGAGATCTCCGCCGTGGAGATCAAGGACATCCAGCTTCCGAAGGAGATGCAGCGGGCGATGGCCCGCCAGGCCGAGGCAGAGCGCGAGCGCCGCGCGAAGGTGATCGCCGCCGAGGGCGAGGTGCAGGCGGCGTCCAAGCTGGCGCAGGCGGCGGAGGTCATCGCCGGCCACCCGGGCGCCCTGCAGCTGCGTCTTTATCAAACGCTGGTCGAGGTCTCCGGCGAGGCGTCGACGACCATCGTCTTTCCGGTGCCGATCGATCTGTCGGGAACAGTGGGTTCCTCTCCCCAGCAGCTGCAGCCAATGATGCAAAGCGCGGTCGCGCTGGCGGCGGCCGAAAAGGCCAAGCAACTGACGGCGAAGAGCGAGGACAGCACGCTGGAGCCGGCCACGCGATCGGCGGATGATCTCGTCGGCAGCCGGCGGCGATGAGCGAACCGGCGGCGCCCGCGCGCTTGAACGGGTGCTGCCCGTAAGCTACCCTTCGCTCAGCAGTCGCTTCTCGCGATCGCCCCCCTCCCATGCTGTCGCTGGGTTTTGCCCTGTCACTGCTCGCCACCGCGGCGACGTCCGCGGCGCCGGCGCATGCTGCAGCGGCGACGTGCGACGGCGCGGTCGCCAGCGCCGAGGCGGACATCGAAGGCGACGAGCCTCCGCAGGCAGCGACCAGCCGGCTGCCGCCGGCGCTCGCCCGCGCTGACTACGCCACGCCAGCGGTCATCGATTGCCGCCTGCCGGTGGTGTCGCGGCCGCTGCCGGCGCTGGTCGGCGAGTGCGCCGGCGTGACGGTGCCGGACGCGTCGTATCGCACGTCGCGCTGGCCGGAGAGCGAGATGCCCGCCGGCGCCTTCGCGCCGTTGCGCCCCGATGCCCGGGCCAAGGTGCGCCTGACGATCGTCGCCGGCGTGCCGTCGCAGCCGACGACGGCGCTGGCGCCACCGTCGCTGCAGCCTCTGGCGCTGTTCGCGGTGCCAGATGTCCCCCGCCCGTCGATGTCGCCCGTGTTTGCGACCGATGAAGCCGCGCCGCGATCGGCGCTGGGCCGCCGGCTGGAACGACCGCCCCGCGCCTGACCGGTCCGCCTCAGTCGTTCGTCAGGATCCGTTTTGCCCGCGCGCGGCCGGTTGTCGCGCAGAGCCTTGGGCTTGCCGGCAGGGCCGCGCCGGGTGTTTCGTCACCGTCACAGGAGAAGATCGTCATGAGCAAAGGAACTGCCATCGTTTTGGTCGTCGTCGGCTTGGCCGGCGGCTATGGATTGAAGAGTCTGGTCGGAGGTGGAGGCGAGGGGGACAAGGGCGACAACAACAAGAAGGAAGCGGCGGAGGTCAGCGCCAAGGACGTCGCGCCGGGCGCAGTCGCCGCCAACAAGGCCGCGGACGGCGTCGATCGCGTCCGCGTACCGCTGGAGGGCGCGGCGCGCGGGCCCGCGACGGCGAAGGTGAACATCGTCGCCTTCTCCGACTTTCAGTGTCCGTTCTGCAGCCGCGTCGTCCCGACTCTGGATCGCGTCATGAAAGACTACCCGACGCAGGTGCGGCTGTGGTTCCGCCACAACCCGCTGCCCTTCCACCCCGACGCCCCGCTGGCGTCGGAGGCGGCGCTGGCGGCCGAGGCGCAGGGGAAGTTCTGGCAGATGCACGACAAGATGTTCGCCAACCAGCAGAACATCAAGCGCCCCGACCTGGAGAAGTACGCGCAGGAGCTGGGCCTGGACATGGGCAAGTTCAAGGCGGCGCTGGACGGCAACACGTACAAGAGCCGCATCGACGCCGACATGGCGCTGGCCACGCAGATCGGCGTGCAGGGGACGCCGAACTTCTACGTCGACGGCCGCAACATCCAGGGCGCGCAGCCATATGAGGAGTTCAAGAAGGTCATCGACGACGAGATCGCGCGCGCCGACAAGATCCTGGCCAGCGGGACGCCCATCGGCCAGGTGTACGCGACGTTCATGCAGAGCGCGAAGACCGGCGGCAGCGCCGCCGCGCCCGCCGCGGCCCCGCCCGCCAAGCCGGCCGCCGGCAGCGAGGTCTACAAGGTCGCCGTCGGGGATGCGCCCACGAAGGGCGGCAAGAACCCGAAGGTCACCATCGTCGAGTTCTCCGAGTTTCAGTGTCCGTTCTGCGGGCGCGTGGCCCCGACGCTGGCCCAGCTGGAAAAGGATTACGGCGACGACATCGAGGTCGCGTTCAAGCACAACCCGCTCCCCTTCCACAACAACGCCATGATCGCCTCGATCGCCGCCGAGGCGGCGCGCGACCAGGGCAAGTTCTGGGAGATGCACGACAAGCTGTTCGCCAACCAGCAGAACCTGGACCGTCCCAACCTCGAGAAGTATGCGCAGGAGCTCGGTCTCAACATGACCAAGTTCAAGGCGGCGCTGGACAGCGAGAAGAACAAGGACCGCATCAAGAAGGACATGGACGACGCGGCCAACTTCGGCGCCCGCGGCACGCCCAACTTCTTCATCAACGGTCGCAATTTCCGCGGCGCGCAGCCGCTCGACAGCTTCAAGGCGGTCATCGACGACGAGATCAAGAAGGCCGACGACAAGATCAAGAGCGGCACGCCGCGCTCGCGCCTGTACGCCGAGCTGACCAAGGACGGCCAGACCAAGGCGGCCGCGCCGACGCCGCAGCAGCGCCCGGGCGAGGCCGACCAGGGCACGGTCTACAAGGCGGACGTCAAGGGCGCGCCCATCAAGGGGGCCAAGGACGCGCTGGTGACGATCGTGCAGTTCTCGGACTATCAATGTCCGTTCTGCTCGCGCGTCGAGCCGACGCTGGCCAAGGTGATGGACGACTACAAGGGCAAGGTGCGCGTCGCCTGGCGCGACCTGCCGCTGCCCTTCCACCCCAACGCCATGCCCGCCGCCATCGCCGCGCGCGCCGCCGGCGACCAGGGAAAGTACTGGGAGATGCACGACAAGATCTTCGCCAACCAGCAGACCATGGACCGCCCGACCTACGAGAAGTACGCGCAGGAGCTGGGCCTCAACATGGCCAAGTTCAAGGCGGCCCTCGACAGCCAGAAGGGCAAGGCGGACATCGAGGCTGACGCCGCCGCGGGCAACAAGATCGGCGCGCGCGGCACGCCGGCCTTCTTCATCAACGGCAAGTTCCTCTCGGGCGCGCAGCCGTACGAGATGTTCAAGACCAAGATCGACGACGAGCTGAAGAGCGCCGAGGCGCTGGTGTCCAAGGGAACGCCGCGGACCAAGGTCTATGACGTCATCATGAAGGACGCCAAGGCCGAGGTGGCGGCGGCGCCGGCGCAGGCCGAGGAGAAGGGCCCCGAGGCCGACAACACCGTCTACAAGGTCGAGCCGGGCTCGGCGCCGTCGAAGGGGCCGAGGAACGCGCCGCTGACGATGGTGATCTTCTCCGACTTCCAGTGTCCGTTCTGCAGCCGCGTCGAGCCGACGCTGACCCAGATCGAGAAGGACTATGGCGGCAAGGTGCGCCAGGTGTGGAAGAACTATCCGCTCCCCTTCCACAACAACGCCGAGCCGGCGGCCGAGGCGGCGATGGCCGCGGACGCGCAGGGCAAGTTCTGGCAGATGCACGACAAGCTGTTCGCCAATCAACAGAGCCTGGATCGCCCCAGCCTGGAGAAGTACGCGCAGGAGATCGGCCTCGACATGAACAAGTTCAAGGCGGATCTCGACGCGCAGAAGTACAAGAGCGTGATCGAGTCCGACACCAAGGAAGGGACCGCCGTCGGCGTCAACGGCACGCCCGCCGTGTTCATCAACGGCCGCAAGATCGCCGGCGCCTACCCGCTGGACACGTTCAAGAAGATCGTCGACGCCGAGCTGGCCAAGAAGGAAGGCGGCAGCAAGGCGATCGCCGCCCGGAAGAAGACCTAGACCGCGGCCCGAAGAAAACCTGGCGCCTCGAACCCGAGCAGGTCCTCGCCTGCTCGGGGCCTGGTCGGGCCTCCGGTGACGCGGCTACATGCCGTACTGGGCGTAGAAATGCGACGAGGCCACGACGCCAACGTCGGCTCCCTTGTAGTCGCAGGTCTGGTGTGACAGCACCAGCAGCGCGACCGGGCGGGCCCACGGCTCGCCCGGTCGGCGGTAGCGCCCCACGCCGACGGCCACCGCCAGCTCGGGCGAGATCAACAGCGCTTCGGGGATCGCCAGCGTTGACGGGTCGTCGAACGCGCGCGTCCATCCGTGCGCGTGCCCCAGCTTTCGGTCGTAGGCGCCGGCCTCGGCCGCATCCGAGATCGCCCGCAACAGACTGAACTGTCCGCTGGTCACCTTCGCGGCATCCGCCACGGTGTGGCCGCGATCGCCGTCGAAGAACGTGGCGGGCTCGAGGCCCCGCGCCGCGCGGGCGGCGTTGATGCGTGTGAACACCTGCGCGGTATACGCAGCCTGGTTCAACGGATGCTTCTCGTCGACCGTCCGGTACACCGCCGCGATCACGCCCGTCGAGGCCAGGCCCGGCAGTGAGGCCGCGCCGACGGCCACCAGGCCCGCCTGCGGATCCAGCAAGGCCGCGCGGCTGGTGGGAAGCTCGAACAGCGCGGTGATCAGCGCCGCCGGGTCGGGTGTCCCCTCTTGCGCGGTATCCGCCAGCGCGCCAAAGGAGAGCTCGGTGTTTGCCTGCCAGCCGGCGCGCAACCCCAGCGCCAGTTGATCAAGGGTCACCGCCGCGTCCCCGCCCCGCTGCACGGCGAACCAGCGCGGCACCAGCGCGGCCACCGTGCGAGCCTGGTCGGGGGCGACCACCAGAGGCTGGGCGTGGACCGACTTGCGCGCCTGATTGATGCAAGCGACGACGGCCTGCTCGATCGCCGCCCCGGTCGCCGAGGTCGGCGCTTCGCAGGCGGGTGCGGCGCCGTCGCCGGCCGGCGGCAGCCGTCGATACGTATCGTCGGGCTTGCCGCGCGGCCACGCCATCAGCGACAGCACCGTCCGCCCGCCGATCTCGTCGGCGCGCGACGCCGTGACATCGACCCAGGCGGCGGCGTCTTCCCGGTGGACGTGGCACGAGATCGACAGGCGCGGCGGCTGCGCCGACACCACGTCGCACGGCCAGGTTCCAAGCCGCCCGGCGCTGATCAACGCGGCGGCCTGCGCGTCGACGAGCGGCAGATCGCCTTCGATCGCGATCCGCGCGTCGTCGTCGGGAACCATCGTCGCGCGTTTGACCTCGAACCACCGCGGCGCCGTCACCCAGCAGATCAGCGGATGGGCGTCCTTGCGCCCGACCCAGATGCCAGCCTCGACGCTGGGCGCTTCCGTTCGCGTCGACGCGCTCTGCAGCGCCGCCTTCACCGCGGGGCCGTCACTGGCCAGCACCTCACGGTCGGACGCGCCCTCGCCGGCGCTGCTCACCCGGCAGCCCGTCGCCACGATGGGCGCCACCAGGCCACAGCGAGCCGCCATGAAGCGCAACAGGCGCAGCGACGGCGCGCCCGGCTGCGCTGCGCGAAACAGACCGATCTCGCGCGCGGCGCAGGCGGCGGCCTCCGTCGCCGACAACGAACCGGATTCACCTGTCGCGCTCTCGCCGAGCAGGCCGTCCCACGCGGTGCCGCCGACGTGCGGGCGAGTCTCGACGACGTCTGGCAACGGCCCGGTCAATTTCCACTCCGCCACGTCGGTGACCGGGACGGCGTCAGGCGCCGCCGCAACCGACTGCGCCGCCCACTCCCCCACCGTCGCCTCGGACGGAAAGCGCGGCGCGGGTGTCCGGGTCGCGGCGCAAGCGCCCAGGCCGGGCAGCAACGCGGCAAGGAAAACGATCCGAGGGCTCATGGGCCGCGGACGCTAGCATGCCGCCGTCCGCAGGCCATCTCGATTGCTCGCCGCACAATGATGGCGATCAGCACCCCGTGCCGATCGCTAGTCGTCCAGCATCGGCGCCAGCGACGGATTCGCCAGGACCTCCCAGGTGAAGTTTCGGCACGGGAGTGTGGGCCGTCTTCGGGTTGGGGGCCGGAACCGGGGTGCAGGCCCAACGGGCCCTTGAGCAGCAGCTTCTCCGAAACCGCGCCGAGGTCGGCGCCGGAATTGTTCGGGTCGACGACGGTCGTGCCGCCGGGGCGGTGCAACCCGCGGCGGCCGCCACGAAGCAGAGCGAAACGAGCTTTCTGGGCAAGGGTGCCATGGTCTCCTCCGAGCAGTTCGAGTGCGCGCCTTGGTAGCGCGCAGGGCGGATGACACCCGTCACAACTCCGTGAGCAGTCTGGGTGCGTTCCGCGTCTCGCGTGTGTCCGCGGCGCATCCACGTGACGCAATCGTTCGAAAGATCGCGTCGGTCGCCGTTAAGGAACCGTGGGTCGCCGCCAGTCGGTGACCTCGAGCCGAGGGAGGAGAACACGATGAGGAACAGGGAGCGAAAGAGTTTGTCGAACGTCACGGTCCATCGCCCGGCGAACCTGGCGGCGCTGGGCCTGTCGCTGGCAATGGGCGCCGCAGCCTGTGGCAGCGCGCCTGCCGAGCAGACGGTCGTCGACAATCGCGGGTCGAAGATCATCGGGGGTTTCGCGGCCAACGATCCGGTCCTGGATGCGATTGGCAGCCTGGTTGTTCACTTCGGCCCGCTCGGCTCTCCGTTCGGCGCGCCGCAGGAGCTGTGCGGCGCCACGCTGATCGGACCGGAGACCGTGCTCACCGCCAAGCACTGCGGCCTGATCGTGCCGCAGATCGTCTCCCTGGGTTGGACCTTGACCTTCGCGGTGGGGCCCAACTCGCTTTACCCCAAGCGCGAAATCAACATCGTGGCGGTCGATCTGGCGCCCGGCGATCTGGGGGGATTCGTCGGCGTCGGGCACGACGTCGCCGTCATGCACCTCGAGACGCCCATCACCGACATCGATCCGGTCGATCTGACGGTCTTGAGCGACGACCAGATCGGCGCGGCGTTCGCGGCCATCGGCTATGGCATTCAAGACAACAGCGCGGCCTTCGGCACCCGCCGGCTGGGCAAGCAGACGCTGCGCAGCCGGCAGGGCAAGGTGTTCGA
>DATKEU010000293.1:0-17051 GCA_035544495.1 Polyangia bacterium
GCCGTCCAGCACGGCGAACGCGTGCAGCGAGTGCCGGATGTCGGGGTTCATGATGTTCTTCTCGTCCTCGGAGTAGCCCTGGAACGGATTGAGGGTGAGCTGCCGCGATTTCTCCATCACCTTGCTGGAGTCGCCGACGACGAAGAGCGCGCCCACCGGCCGCCCCTCCCACCCCTCGACGCCGATGCTCACCGCCAGCTCCAGCAGCGCGTCCATGACGCCGGCCGAGACCCCCTCCGCCTGCAGGAAGCCGAACGATCCGTCGTCGTCCTCCTGGCCGACGGTCACCACCAGAATGGAATCGGGCAGCGTCGTCGGACTGCGCGACAGCAGGCTGACGACCACGTCGCCTTCCTTGTAAATGCCGCGCGCGATGCCGCTGACCAGGGCCAGCTTTAACTTCTCGGGGCGGCCGAGGTCGTATTCAGGGAGGGGCAAAACCGGGATGCCGGCCGCTTCGACCACGGGGCGCTGGCTGGGGCTGACCACCGCCTGCACCAGCTTCTTGCGCGCCTTGGGGTGACCACGGAAGGCGTCGTCGGGCAGCAACAGATCCCCGACGTAAAGCAGGTGATTGAAGTGCCTTTTGGTGCCAAGCGCGATGGCCGCGCGGATGATGTCGGTCTGGGTCGAAGTCGGGGTCTTCGCCATGGGCGGCCCATGCTACGCTGGAGCTGGGCCCGTATGAAACTGCGTCTGGTCCAAGGATGGCTGCCGCTGGTGTTGGCGCTGCTCCTCATCGGGATCGCGTTCGACATCCTCACCCGCTCGCGCATCTCGGCGACGACATCCGCTGAGTGCGAGGGCGGCTACGCCGACACGCTGCAGATCCAGTCGCCGAAGACGCGCGACATCGAGCAGGGCCCGCGCAGCCAGTACAGCTATCTCGTGCGCAGCACGGCCAAGTACGAGTGCCCGTTCTTCGGCCCCGACGGCAAGCTGCGCCGGCGCCGCGTCCAGGCCAGCGAGCTCGGGACCGCGTTCGCATACGAGCAATCGGGCAACGACACTTATCTCTTCACCAACGAGCACGTCGCCAGCTGGCCCGACGTGACCGACATCCAGCATCGCATCGACGGCGTCCCCGAGGGCTGCAAGCGCGTCGAGGACAAGCTGCGCATCGTGCGCGACGAGCGCGACGACTTCGAACCGGGGCAGACGCCGCTGATGCGCGTGGCGGTGGATCCGCTGCTGGACGCGGCGATCTTGAAGGCGAACCAGCGCCTCAACATCATCCCCTATCGCTTTGGCAAGAGCGCGGGCCTGCGCCAGGGCAACGCCGTGCTGGTGCGCGGGTTCCCGCTGGGGGTCATGCAGGCGGTGTCCAGCGGCAAGATCGTGAACCCCTACGACCGCGATCAAGAACAGGGCTGGGACCACGTCGACTTCGTGATCGATGCGCTGCTGTCGGAGGGAAACTCCGGCAGCCCGGTGCTGGCGCTGTCGTGCAAGACGCGCGATCTCGAGCTGGTAGGCGCCTATCACGCGGGATACAAGGGGCACGGCGCGCTGAACGTCGTGGTGGGGATCGATCAGTTGACCGATTTCATGCGCCGAAAACGCCGCGTGCCGCGCGCGCTGGCGCAGGAGGGGACGTCGGGCGCGCTGGGCGTGGCGGAGCGGACGCGCGTGCGCGACGCGCTGGCCGACGGGACGCTGCCGCTGTTCGATTTCGGAGGGCTGGTGGTGCGCGCCGAGGCGGGCGACGAGGCGCTGTACTATCACGTGTTCTCCCGCCAGTTCCCCGTCGACGAGCGGCGCGTGGCGGTGGTGGAGGACACCAGCAAGAGCACCGGCTTCGGCGATGTCAGCCGCCTGTGGGTGCAGGGCCAGACGGCGTGGCGCGAGTGGCCCATGCCGGCGCTGGGCGCCGACGAGCGCGACCTTCTGGCCCGCATCGGCGAGTCGGTCCGCCTGCAGATCCTGCGCACCGTCGACTATCGCCGCGCCCTGGCCGATCCGGCGTCGCAGGAGGAACGCAAGCACGGGCGGGAGCTGTCGCGCCTGCTGGCGCGGGACATGCCGCTGGCGCGCGATCTGGCGAACAACCTCCTCGACATGGTGGATCGCCTGTCGACGGGGCGCGACCCGGGCCCGGTGGCGAGCACGACGGCAACCGGCGCCGGGGGTGGCGGCGGCGGTGGCGTCGGTGCCGGCGAGGCGCCGCCGAACCCCAGCGCGCTGCCGCCGGCGGGCCCGCCGCGCTGACGGCGGCAAAGCGGGCGTCAGCGCTCGCAAGGCCCGCCCTCTCCCGCTGCCTCCGGCAGGCGGCCTCTCCCGCAAGCGGGCGAGGCGGGATCGGATTCGGATCAGATTGGCCCGCGCGCCAAGGAATTCCGCTCACCTCGCCGCGAGGCTTCGCAAAGGGGCGGGCCAGATCACCTTGATTGCCCGCGCGCCATGAATTCCGCTCACCTCGCCCGCGAAGCGGGAGAGGTCGGCGCCGCAGGCGCCGGGTGAGGGCAAGTTCACCTCGCGCGCGAAACGCGAGCTCCGCTCACCTCGCCCGCAAAGCGGGAGAGGTCGGCGCCGCAGGCGCCGGGTGAGGGCAGGCCTTGCGAGGGCTGACGCCTAGCCGCCTCTACGTGTATCTCTTCCGGATCAACGCCAGCACCGCGTCGCGCGCGCAGTTGTCGCAGTACCCGAAGCGCGTCTTCATCGCGTCCAGCGTGGTCTGCGCCGCCGCCGCTGCGTCGGGGAGCATCTTGGCCGGACCGTCGGTCATCAGCACCAGCAGGTCCTCGTTGATCTTGCGCACCTGCTTCTTGCGATCGCCGAAGAAGGCCTCGCGCAGCTCGGCGATGGGGCGCGGAAAGATCCGTTCATAGTCTGGCTTCTGCCGCGGGTGATCGATCGACCAGGCGCCTATCCTCGCGATCACCTCGCGGCGGAACTCGTCGCGGCGCGCGCTGACCTCCAGCATGCGCTCGATGTCGGTCATGAACTCCTCGTCGGGATCCTCGTCGCGGCCCGTGATGGGGTTCGTCACCTTCTCCTTCTTCACCCAGTTCGACACGTGCGAGGCGTAGCGCTCGAACTGCTCGATGTAGCGGCGCTCATCGACCAGGCCCATCGACGTCCGCACCTCGTCGTCGATGCGCTCGATCAGCTTGTCGCGCACCTGGAAGATGAACTTGCGGTTCTCGTGAAACCCGCCCGGCAGCGGCTCCTGCTTGAGGAACTCGTACACGGTGACGCCGCGGACCAGCTCCTCCAGCTCGTCGAACACCGCGAACGGCGACAGGCACTGGTACTTCGGGCTCTGCGCGGCGTTCATGATCACCAGCTTGATCTCGCGCGGCGACGCGCCGGTGCGCCCCTCGTAGTTGGGGTAGTTGTCCGACTCGCGCGCCACCTTCTCGATCCCGGCCACCAGCTCCCGGTGCTGCTCGGGCGACAGCCCCTCGGGCGTGACGTTGTCGGCGTAAAGCAGCGCCTTCTCCAGCGGCCCCAGGCGCCCCACCAGATCGGCCAGCGACTTGCCGTACTTCTCTGCCAGCGGCTTCTTCATCCGCGTCAGCACCGCCCACAGGCCGCTCACCCAGGCGACGTGCGGAGCCACGTGCTTGCCCGACTGGCTGTGCGCAGAGACGATCTGCGCCTGATAGATCCGCTGCTCGATCTTGTAATCCAGCAGGTACGGCACGCGCACCAGCTCCATCCGCCCCTTGAACGACTGGAACTCCGGCACCTCCTTGAACGCCGCCAGGTAGCCCTCGTTCGACGATCCGATGAACACCGTGTCCAGCTCCAGGCTGGCCACGTCCAGCGAGATGCGCCCCTGCTCGACGGTCCCGAGCAAGTACTTGTAGGCCTCGAGCGGGCGTTTAAGCAAATCCGCGAAGTCGACGATGCCACGGTTACCATCGACCAGCTCGCCCTGGTATTCGTACAGCGTCAGCGACTGCAGCGCCGGCGGCAGCGAAGCCAGCGAGCGGTCCATCGTCAGCTGCTTGCTGCGGGCGTCCACCGCCAGCTGCGGCTCGACCGTGGCCGCCGCCTGCCGGTAGCGGCGCGACACATAGAACCGCTCGACCTGCACGTGGCGCAGCACCTTGGCCAGATCGCCGTGATACGACGACAGCAGCGCCTCGAAGATCTGCCGGTTGCGGTGCGACAGATCCCCGCGCAGAAGATAGTCCGCCGGTCGGAAGCCGCTGCTCATCGCCGCGCCCAGCCGCTGCTGGATCAGCTCGCGCCGCTTGCCGCGCGGGAGCAGCAACAACGGATGGTCGCGCATCTCGTCGACGATCTTGGCCTCGATCAGATCGTCATCCAGGTAGGCGAAGGTGTCGGCTGCCCCGCCCGCTTCGAACCCGCTGCCGCCGAACCCGATTCCCCCCTTGGTCAGCTTCTGCGACGGGAAGATCCAGTTGAACCGGTAGAGCGCGCCCTCGTCCAGCGTCGAGTAGTGCTCCATCGCCCGCTGCAGGCACGACACGAAGGTCGACTTGGCGCTGCCGTTCGGCCCGTGCAGCAGGATGAGGCGGTTCGTGCGTCCCTCGCGCGCGAAGTTCGAGATCAACCGGTAGACGGCGCCCTGCACCTCCTCCTGACCGGAGAGGGCGTCCTTGCCCAGCTCCCAGGGCGCGTCGAACAGCTTCCAGCGCACGGTCGTCCCGCGCGGCGTGTGGACGCTCTCGGTTCCGAAAAAGTCCATCACGTCGCGCATGTACTGCGCCGCCGAGCGCACCTGCCGCGCCGGATCCGCGCCGAACAGCGAGAAGTACTCGCCGTAGGACATCACGCGCCGGTTCTTGGCGAAGGACTCGCGCATCTCGCTGGTGGCGTTCACCAGCCACCCCTTGGCGTCGAAGGCGTCGCCCGCTGGTGGAAGTGAAGTGAGCGGATTGCCTCCGACTCCGACTCCGCTTCCTCCAGTTCCCATGCTATTTCACCGTACCACGCGACATGCGGTTGATCTACCAGGCGGGCCGGGGCGAAATTGCATAGTTTCCCCTCGACGACCGTCCAGAGTACAAACGAGCTCACCGTCCCGATCGGGACCCGACCGGCCCCGTGCCCCTGTGAAAGCTTGCCGATGACATTCACCCGACCTCGCCTCGCCAAACTTGTTCTCGCTGCCATGCTGCTGCCGAGCGCCGCCGCGCGCGCCGCCGATACGGGGCCGCCGCCGACCGGAAGCCCGATGGCCGAGCTGAAGAAATCGAACGCCGCCCTCGACAAGGTGCTGCGGCGGGATCGCCCCGACTGGTCCCCGGAGGCCGAGCTGCAGCGGGCCGAGGTGCGCAAGGTGGTCGGGTCCTTCCTCGACTACGCCGAGCTGGCGCGCCGATCGCTGGCCCGCCACTGGGACACCATCAACCCCAAGCAGCGGCAGGAGTTCGTGAACACCCTGCGCCAGCTCGTGGAGCGCAGCTACCTGCGCCAGGTCCACAGCAGCCCCAACTACAACATCAAGTACGACAAGGAAGTGAAGGAGGGCGAGGAAGCGACCGTGGACGCCACACTGAACACCCTCTCACGCGGCAAGAAGGTGGCTGTCGCTCTCGAGTACAAGATGCTGTGGAAGAACGGCCACTGGGTGGTCTATGACGTGCTGACCGACGACCAGAGCATGCTGGAAAACTATCGGGCCGAGTTCAACAAGATCATCACCAAGGAATCCTTCGACGCCCTCTTGAAGCGGATGAGAAAGAAGCTGGACGAGAAGCAGGAGGAATAGAGCGCGGGAGGGCTGGGCCCTCCCGCGGGCCCACCCCGTCTCCGCAAGGTGGGCCGCGCGGGCGGAGCCCGCGCTCCTGGCTGAAACGGCGACGCACAATCGGAGAAAAATGCGGCTCATCGCCTGGAAGCGGTTGCTGACTCTCGGTTTGGTGCTGGCTTTCCAGGCGGGTTGCGGCAGTGACTGTTGCGAGGTGGATGGGTTTCCGGTGGTGATGGCGCGGGGGGGGCTGGGGCCGCTGGCGGAGGCGGCGCCGGGGGCGCTGTTGGTGGGGGCGCGTGAGGACCGGGATGGAGCGGCGGCGTTTCGCATGTTGCTCGATACGGGGACGCCGATCACCGTGCTGGCGGGGGATACCAGCGGGACGCTGGCGGTGCAGTCGCGTTCGTTTCGGCTGCTGGACGCCAACGCGGCGGGGGCGACGCGCGGGCTGTTCAGGGGAATCACGGCGCTGCAGCTGCCGCTGCACGCGGCCGGCACCGAAGACACGACGGTGGGCGGCGTGTTCGGGGGCGATCTGCTCAGCGGTTATTCGGTGGACCTGCGGCTCGGCGCGCCCTGCGTGGTGCCGGGCGACGGCGGGGTGGCGGCGGCGGCCACGGGCGCGTGCCCGACGGTGACCTTCTGGAATTACCAGGGCGCCAACGACGGTGCGCTGTCCGACGCGGGATTTGCCGTCCTGCCGTTCGCGGCGTACGGCGGCGGCGAGGTCAGCGCCCAGGGCATGCCGGATTTTCTCGGGCTGACCGGTCCCTACAGCGTCGGGGCCTCGCGCATCGTCGTGCGCACCTGCGCGGCGCCGGCGGCGTTCGATCCCGATGCGGCCAGCCTGGACTCCTGCTGTAACGCCGCCGATGCCGCCCGCCTGGCCTCGGGCGCGAACGTCGCGCTCTTGCTGGCCACGGGTGTGGGACCGATGGTGCTGGGTGAATCGGCCTGGGCGCGCGTCGTCGCGGCGCTGGCCGGCGCCAGTCCGTCGACCTCCACGCCCGCGCTGGCCGGCGCTCCGTTGCTCCTCGCCACCTGGCCGACACCGATCAGCGCCCGCTGGACGGTCATCCCGCGCCTGGCCCTGGTCAACATGGAGACCAACGCGGACAACGATCCCGGCGCTTGCGTCGAGCTCGGGCGTTCGCGGCGCATCGAATGGATGGAACGCCGGCAGGTTGACAACCCGGCCCTGGCGGCCTGCGTGCAGCCGTGCGACGCCGACACGCAATCCAGCACCAAGGCCCAGAACAGCGCCGCCTACCTGGAGATCGGCAACGGCATCCCGGTGGCCGTCATCAGCGACGACGAGCCCTGGCTGCAGGGCCTGCGCTCCGACGTCCGCCCCGAAGGCCCCGATCTCGACGGCGTGCTCGGCGCCGGCGCGCTGGGACCGGCGCACGTCGAGATCGACTATCGCAGCAACCCGCATCGGCTCATCACCTCGTGCGACGGGGCGGCCCGGGCCGACTGCTTCGCCGCCGGGCGCTGCCCGCGCCTGCCCGACCAGTCACAGACCCACGTCTGCTTCGGCCTGGCCGCGCACGCGCTTCCACAAAAATGCGCCCCGTCCCAATGCCCGGTACAATGACGCCGAGCATGCGCCGCGTCCTTTTCCTGACCGTCGCCTTGGGTTCGCTGTTGCTCGCGCCGACCGAAGCCGGCGCGAAGCTCCGGATCGCCATCCCGGAGTTCCAGATCGAGGGCGGCGCCTCGCCGGCGCTGTCGTTGCAGCTGCAGGACGGCTTCGTGCAGGGCCTGGTGCGTGCCGGCCTGCAGGTGCTGGATCCCGTCGACACCAGCCGGCGCCTGGAAGCCAAGCCAGAGCTCGGCCGCTGCGAGTCGTCGCTGTGCCTCAAGGCGATCGGCCAGCTCCTGGACGTCAAGTACGTCGCCCGCGTCAAGGTCGAGGTGGCCGGCAACAGCTACAAGATGGTGGGGCGCGTCTTCTCGACAGAGGGACCGACGCCGGCCGCGCTGCCGGTGGCGACGAAGTCGAAGAGCTGCGACGTCTGCACCGTCGCCGAGGCGCGCGAGATCATGCTGCGCCTGGCGGACGCCCTGCGCGTCTACATCGAGGAGGCGACGCCGGCCGTCCCGGTCTCGCCCCCTCCCCCGCCGCCCGCGCCCGCCAGCCTCACCGGCCCCGTCATCGGCGCCATGGCCGGCGCCCTCACCGCCGCCGTCGGCTTCGCCGTGCTCGCCTCCATCGGCAAGTGCACCAGCACCGGATGCTCCGAGAACCGCTCCCGCAGCACCGCCGGCGGCGTCATGATCGGCGCCGGGCTGACCGTCGCCGCCGCCGGCACGTATGTGACGGTCGCCCGCCTGCACGAGCGCGGCGGCGCGCCGCCGACGACCGGGATCGCCATCGCCTTCCGCTGGTGACCGCTGGCCGCGCGCCGGCGCGTTGCTAACCTCCGCGCGCGGCGCGCACGCCCATTATCGATCGATTGCCTAGAGCGCCGCGCCCAGCGCCCGCAGCGTCGAGGCGAAGGTCGGGAACGAGGTGGCGATCTCCCGCGCCTCGACGCGCGTCTCGTTGTCGGAGAGCAGGCCCAGGATGGCGCCCGACATGGCGATGCGGTGATCGCCCTCCGGCTCGACGGTGCCGCCCCGGACGTCGCGGCCAGCGCCGCCCGTGATGGCCAGGCCGTCGCGCTGCTCGGTGACGGCGACGCCGGCGCGGCCGAGCTCGCGCGCGAGGGCGCGGATGCGATCCGATTCCTTGACCCGCAGCTCCTCCAGATCGGCGAACACGGTCGCGCCGTCGGCGGCGGCGGCGGCGATCGCCAGCGCCGGGATCTCGTCGATCGATCGCAGGGCCAGCGTGCCGTCGACGCGTGTCCCGCGCAGGCGCGTCGCGCGCACCCGGATGCGCGCCACCGGCTCGCCCATCGCCTCGCCCGCCGGCGTCACCTCGATGTCGCCGCCCATGGCGCGCAGCACGTCCAGCGCGCCGGTGCGCGTGGGGTTCGTCCCCACGTTCTCGATGACGACGTCGCTGCCCGGGACGATCAGCGCCGCCACCATCAGGAACGTCGCCGACGAGAAGTCGCCCGGCACCGTGATGGGCAGGGCGCGTAGCCGGCCGTCCCAGCCGTCGGGATCGACGACGATGCGGTTCGCCTGCGGTTCCGCCGCCACCGGCGCGCCCAGGAAGCGCAGCATCCGTTCGGTGTGATCGCGCGACTGCGCCGGCTCGGTGATGTTGGTGCGGCCCGCCGCCTGCAGCCCCGCCAGCACCAGCGCGCTTTTCAACTGAGCGCTGGCCACCGGCAGCGCGTACGTGATCCCGCGCAGCGCCCCGCCCCGAACGCGCAAGGGCGGGAAGACGTCGCTCGAGCGCGCCGGATCGACGCGCCCCTCGATGGTGGCGCCCATCAGGCGCAGGGGCTCCGCCAGCCGCCGCATCGGCCGCCGCGCGAGCGAGCTGTCCCCTTCCAGCACCGTCTCGAACGGCTGCCCGGCCAGAAGCCCGGTCAGAAGCCGGATGCTGGTCCCCGAGTTCCCGCAGTCGAGCGGCCGCGCCGCCGCGCGCAGCCCACGCAGGCCGACGCCCGCGACCGATGCCCGCTCGCCGTCGAGCTGGATGCCCACGCCCAGCGCCTGCAGCGCCCGCGCCGTCGACAGGTTGTCCCCGCCCTGGCCCAGGCCGGCGATGTCGACCACGCCGTCGGACAGCGCGCCGAAGAGCAGCGCCCGGTGCGACACCGACTTGTCTCCCAGCACGCGGCAGACCCCGCGCAGCGGGCCCGATCGCCGCACCGCCAGCACCTCGCCTCCGCCGCTGGGTCGCGCATCAGACATGGCGTGGTGGTCTAGCACGGCGGGCTCAATGCGGGCGAGCCCGCTTGAGCGTATCGAGGATGATGCCCAGCTTCTGCGAGAGATCGTCGCGCGCGCTGTCGGGGACGTGCAGCGACCCGCGCAGGCGCGCTCCCTCGGCCTGAAAGCTGGCGCCGTCCAGCAGCGGCGCCAGGCCGAAGACGCGCAGGATGGTTCGCCCGCGCAGCTCCCCCAGGAACATCTGCGCCTGCCCCGCCGCCGCCTCCGCCTGCTGCGGGCGATCCAGCATCGCCAGCAGCGTCACGTCCATCGACCCGCCCAGATCCAGCCGCGCCCCGACGCTGCGCACGCCCTCCGGCAGCTGGAACGCGTCGCCCACGCGCTGGCGGACGGCGTCCGTCACCAGCACCGCGCCGAGCAGCGCCGGCCGCCCGCGCTCCGGGTCCAGCGCCCGGCGCAGCGTCCCCAGCGCCCCGCCGCGCGCGTCGGGCGACAGGCCGAACCCGCAATCGATCGACGCCCGCACCGCATCCAGGCGCCCGGCCACCAGCGTGCGCGCCGTCAGCAGCGCCGCCGCGTCGTCGCCCGCGCGCCACAGGGTGCTGCCCCGCCACGAATCGGCGACCGCGCCCGGATGCGCGGAAGCGAAACCCTTGCCGATCGCCGCGGCCACGAAACGCCCTTGCGACACGGTCAGCACCACCGGTCCGGCGGCGTCCTCGGTGACGGCGAAGACCATGCGATCGACGTCGGCGATCTCGTCGTAGCCCAGCGCCGTGGCCCGCACGCGGCGGTCTTCCTCCGTGCGCGCGCCCAGAAGCCCGCGCGACCAGGGTGAATCGCGCAGCTGGGCGAGGTCGACCTCCAGCACCGTCTCCGGCCCCGCCGGGACCAGCGCGACCAGATCGCGATCGTCGGGCTGGCTGCGCGGCGCCTGCGGCCCGCCACCGCCGCCGCCACTGCCCGACTCCGCGGTGGCGCAGGAAAGCAGCGCGGGGGTCAGGGCGGTCAGCATCAGCCCTCGCGCGCGCCGCCGCGCGGTCATCCCGGGATCAACCGATCGCGGCTCTGCTTGCCGGCCGCGAGCAGTTTCTCCAGGCCGTCGCCGTCGCCCGCGGCGATGGCGGCGCGCAGGCGCCCGAGCTCGCCGAGCAAGCGATCCAGCGCCGGCAGCACCTCGCCGCCGTTGTCCAGCAAGATGTCGCGCCACATCGCCGGATTCGACGCCGCCACGCGCGTGGTGTCGCGCAGGCTGGTGGTCATCAGCTTGCCGATCTGCTCCTGCACCGCCGGATCGGCTGCCCCCACCGCCGCCGCCAGGGCGTACGCCGCCGCGTGCGGGAGGTGGCTGCAGGCGCCCAGCACCCGATCGTGCACGCTGGCATCCATGGTCAGCACCTCGCACCCGAACGCCCGCCACAGCCGCGTCACCAGCGCCAGCGCCGCCGCGCTCGTGACCGCCGTCGGGCACAGGACGCATGGCCGGGCGTCGAACAGCGTCGCGCTGGCAGCCTCGGGTCCGGCGCGCTCGGTGCCCGCCACCGGATGGCAGGCGACGAACGACGCGGCCGCCGCCGACAGGATCGGCTCCACCGCGCGCAGGACTGGCGCCTTCACGCTGCCCACGTCGAACACCACCGCTTCCGCCGCCAGCGACGGGGCGATCGCCGCCGCCAGCGCCGCCAGGCTGCGCACGGGCGTGGCCAGCACCACCAGCGCCGCGCCCCGCGCCGCCTCGCCCGCGCTGGGCGCCGCGCGATCGATGATCCCCAGCGCCTGGGCCCGCTGCAGCGTCTCCGCGCTGCGCGCGTAACCCACCACCTCGCCGACGGCGCCGGTGGCTCGCGCCGCCAGCGCCACCGACCCGCCGATCTGCCCGACGCCGATGACCGCCAGCCGGCCCACGGGTGCGCCGTTCCAGCCCGGCCGCGGGGTCACGCTCGCCTCTCTCCCGCGACGTCGCGCGGGTACGAACCCAGCACCTTCAAGAGCGGCAGCTCGCTCGCCAGCGCCTCCAGCGCCGCCCGGCACACCGGCTCGCCGCGATGGCCGTCGATGTCGACGAAGAACAGATCGCGCAGGTTGCGGCGGTCGGTCGGCCGCGAGGCGATCCGGCGCAGGTTCACGCCCGCCGCCGCCAGCCGGTCGAGCACGCGCGCCAGCCGCCCCGGCTGGTCATCCAGGCCCAGCAGCAGGCTGGTGGCGTCGGTCCCCGTCGGCGGCGGCGCGCTCTTGCCCAGCACCAGGAAGCGCGCCAGGTCAGCCGGCCCGTCGTCGAGCTGCGCCTTGGCGACCACCAGGTCGAAGATGTCCGCCGCCAGCGCCGGGGCCACCGCCGCCGCCCGCGCGTCGTCGCGCGCCAGCACCGCCGCCGCCGCCGCCGAGGGCGCCGCCACCACCGACGCGCGCGGGGCCGCCTCCATCAGCCCGGCGGCGCAGCGCGCGGCGGCCATCGGGTGCGCGTACACCCGCTCGATCCCCGCCGTCGATCCGTTGTGGGTCAAAAGCGCGTGCGCCGCCTCGATGATGATCTCGCCGACGATCAGCAGATCCGATTCGAGAAAATGATCCAGCGCGTGGATCACCAGCCCCTCCGACGCCTCCTCGACCGGAACGACGCCGTAGTCGGCGCCCCGACCGACCTCGCGGAACACCTCGCCGATGCTGGCGGCCGGCGCATAGCGGGCCGACAGGCCGAAGCGCGTCTTGCCCGCCAGGTGGGAAAACGTCGCCTCCGGTCCCGGGTACGCCACCACCAGGGGGCTCTCCAGCGACAGGCAGGCCGACATGATCTCGCGGAACACCGGGCGCACCGCCTCGCGCGGGAAGGCGCCGCGCGCCGCCGCCGTCAGACGCTCCAGCACCGCCCTCTCGCGCCCGGGGACGTGAAACGCCTCCGCGCGCTGCCGCTTGAGCTCGCCGACCTTCTTGACCACCTCCGCCCGCCCATCGAGCAGCGCCAGGATCTGATCGTCGATGCCGTCGATTGCGCCGCGCAGCGCCGCCAGCTCGTCTGGCCCGGAGGATGCGCCGCCGGTCTTGCCCTCCCTGCTCATGGTGGTCGGCACCGGGTTTACCGTGCGCTACCATCTATAATCAAGGCAATGGCGCCCCCTCCCACGATGATCTTCGCGCTGACGGCGGGCCTGCTCACGGCCCTCACGCCCTGCGTGTACCCGATGATTCCCATCACCATCAGCATCTTCGGCGCGAAGGCCGGGGTCAGCCGGGCGCGCGCGCTGGTCCTGGCGACCTTCTACGTCGCCGGCATCGCCGCCATGTTCGGGACGCTGGGGACGGTGTTCGCGCTGCTGGGGAAGGCCTTCGGCACGTTCCTGGCCAACCCGTGGGTGATCGTCCCGCTGGCGCTGTTCTTCGTCGCCATGGCGCTGTCGATGTTCGGCGCCTTCGAGCTGGCGGTGCCGGGGCCGCTGCAGGCGCGGCTGTCGCGCGTCGGCGGGCGCGGGTTCGGCGGCGCGTTCCTGATGGGCCTGGTGGGCGGCATCATCGCCGCGCCCTGCACGGGGCCCCCGCTGGCGGCCATCCTCGCTTACGTGGCGACGACGCGCGACGCGGTCACCGGTTTTCTGCTGCTGGCGACGTACGCGGTCGGTTTCGGCCTGCCGTTCTGGGCCCTGGCCGGCTTCTCGATGTCGCTGCCGCGGTCGGGGGCCTGGATGGATGCCGTCAAGAGCATCTTCGGCATCGCCCTTCTGGTGGCCGCGCTCTACTACCTCAAGAACGTCTTCCCGGCGCTCGGGCAGCTGACCGGCCGCACGCCGCTTTTTTTGGCCGCGGCGCTCGCCGCCGCCGCCATCGGCGTCGCGCTCGGCGCCGTCCACCTCAGCTTCCACCAGCCCGCCGCCGCGCGCGCCCGCAAGGCGGTCGGCATCGCGCTGGCCACGGTGGGTCTCTTCGCCGTGACCAACTACGCGCTCACGCCCAAAGGTCCCGTCCAGCTGACCTGGTTGCAGGATGAGGGCGACGCCGTCGCCACCGCGCGCGCCTCGGGCCAGCCGCTGCTCATCGACTTCATGGCCGACTGGTGCCTTCCCTGCCGCGAGCTCGACCTCAAGGTGTTCTCGCATCCAGACGTCGCCCTGGCGATGCACGACTTCACGCTCCTGCGCGTGAACCTCACGCGCGAGGACGAGAACCCGGCTCTCGGCGTCGTGAAGAAGAAGTACGCCGCTGACACTCTGCCCGCCGTCCGCATCGTCTCGCCCGCCGGCGCCGTGGTCGCCCGCACCGACGAGGTCCTCACCCCCGCCCGCTTCCTCGACCTGCTGCGCGACGCGCGCCGAACCAACTAGCGCGCCCACTGCCTTCAACAACGCCAACAGCGACGTAGCGCCCTCTTCAACGGCTTTGGCAGGACCTACGCGATCGTTGGCTGCGCTGACCCTCGGCGCCGGCCCGCGTTTCAGCGCCCGAGGTGGAACGTCAGCGTTGCAAGGCCGATGAGGTGTGTGCCGTGCGAGAAGCTCTTGTTCGCGCCGTCGCTGGTGGTTTCGATCGTCCCGCCGAAGAAATAGTGATAACCGCCAGAGACTTCCGCCCCGATCGCGAGATAGGGGTTGAAGAAGTACTCGAGGCCCACCAGAAGCTGCGTCACCAGGCCCTTGTGCGAGACCTGCGCGCTGTCGAGCGGCGGCGACACCGGGTGCGGCGTCCCGAAGGCGAAACCGAAGTCGATCCCCGGGTGCAGGATCAGCCGATTTTTTTCCTCGGACGAGTGACCGGGGCCGATCGGCGCGTCGAGGATGAAACCACCCAGCACGCGGGTGAGCGTCCCCGTGCGCCCGTTGCTGCCGATCACCTGCAGGAAGTTGGCGGAGACGTCGAACACCAGCAGCTTGACCCCGACCTCGAACCCGTAGGCGGCGCCGCGCGTGCTGTCGAAGAAGTCGGGCGTCGAGCTGGTCGCCCCCCAGCCAGTCAGGCCGCCGGCGCGTATGCCGGCCCGCGCGTCGATGAGGCGCGCCGCCGCCGACCGCGGGGCCAGCGCGACCAGCACGGAGACGACGACCCCCGCGGCCAGCCCCGGCGCGCCCGCGCGCCTCACGTCGCCTCGCCCAGCAGCGCGGCGATGCGCGCTGGATCGAATCCGAGCAGCAGCCGGCCGCGCACCTCGATCACCGGCACCCGGTCGGTCGGGATCCCCATCCTGGCCGCCTTCTCGCCCAGCTCGCGCGCGGCGGCCGGGTCCTGCTCCACGTCCTTGTCGGCGAACGGAATCTTGTGCTCCGCCATGTACTGGCGTGCGGCCCGGCAAGCCCCGCACCACGACGTCCCGTAGATCGTCACCACCGGCGCCGTCCCGGGCGGCAGACCGCCGTCACCCTTCCCGGGCGGCGGCGCTGACGGCGGCGGCGCCGCGCCGCCGGGGTGCTCGGCCAGCGCCGACGACTGGCCGGCCGGCAGCTGCGCCAGCGCCGCGGTCTCGAACGCCTCGCGCGACAGGACCCGCGCCTGGGTCTTGCCATCCTTCAACAATTGGTTGAGATCTGCGACGAAGACCTCGCCGTTCGCGGCATTCCTCGCCGCCGGGTTGGATGGGTCCAGCACCCGCACCATCCGCCGCGACACGGCCGGGATGATCTCAGCCTTGTCGGTCGTGGCGAACTGGCCGTCCGGCTCGACGTAGGTGAACAGCCAGCGATCACCCTTCAGGATCTCCAGCGCGGCGGGCGCCCCTTTCGCCACCGGGGCGGCGTCCGGGACCGACTTGCGACAGCCGCCCGTCCCGGCGATCGCGACCACGGCGACAACTCGAAATAGCCGACGCAACATCGGCTCCATTCTAACAACATGGGCGTAGTGTGTTGAGAATGCATGCGCCGCCTGCCCGGACGATCCCGGTGCTGCCCTGAAGCTCGGTTTCTTCATCCAGCCTGTTCACCCGCCGGCGCGCTCGTGCGCCGACACCCTGCGCGAGGATCGCGAGGCGGTCGTGCTGGCCGACCGGCTCGGCTACCGCGAAGCGTTCATCGGCGAGCACCTGGTCGACAGAGCCGAGACCATCACCTCGAGCCTGATGTTCATCGCGCACCTGGCGGACGCCTGCCCGTCCATCACGTTCGGTACCGGGGTGTTGCCGCTCGCCAACTACCATCCGGCGATGGCCGCGGCTCAGGTCGCCATGGTCGACCACCTGGTGCAGGGGCGGCTGGTGCTCGGGTTCGGTCCGGGCATCGCCGGCGACGCGGAAGCAATTGGCGACGTCGGCTCGGATCGCAACCGCAAGGCGCAGGAGACACTCGAGCACATGCTGCGCATCTGGCGCGAGGAGCCGCCGTATCGCATCGCCGGCGACTTCCACCGGACCACGACCGAGCGCTGCCTGAACCGGGACATCGGCGTCGGCGTCGCGATCCGCCCCCTGCAGCAGCCGCATCCGCCAATCGCGATTACCTCGATCCGCGCCGGCGGCGCGGGCCCGCGCGCCGCCGGCAGCCGCGGCTGGACTGGCATCTCCGCGACCTACGCGGCCGCCGCCGTGGTGAGGGCGCACGTCGACGCCTATGTCGAAGGCCGCCGCTCCGCGGGCTTGCCCGCGGACGCTTCCGGCTGGCGGGTCGCCCGCAGCATCTTCGTCGCCGACGACGAGGCGACGGCCCGGCGCTACACGCAGGCCGTCGATGGCGCGCACGGCTTCTACTTTCACGTGATGCGGACCAAGCTGGGCGCGCGAGCGCCGGAGGTGATGGGCGACGAGCCGCTGGTGATCGCGGGGACGCCCCGCAGCGTCGCCGACCAGCTCCTCGCCTTCCGCGAGGCCGTCGGACCGTTCGGCACGCTCCTTTACACCGGGCACGACTGGGTCGATCCGCCGCTCGCGCGCCGGTCCATGGAGTTGATGGCCCGGGAGGTCCTTCCCCGGGTCAACGAAGCGCCGGGCTGATCGTGCCTTGCGCTCGCGCCAGCGGCGGCGCTGCTAGAAACGACCGCAAACAGCCAGGCCGTTGCCGTCGGCTGCCAGATGCGTCGGGACCACGCCCAGCACGGCGTGCATCTGGGAGCGCCGGCGGATCCGATTCGTGACGTCGTAGGCGATCAACGCCACGCCGGTGGCCTGAAATAGCCCATCGAGCACCAGCAGCGTGACGGGCGCGCCCTTCTCCGTCGCCACCCACAACGGGCCAGCCACCGGAATGAGGAGCCGGAGCGGGATCTGATTGTCGTGAGGCGTCGGATCATTTTCGGTGATCGCCGGTATGAAAGCCCACCAGAGGAAGCCAAGCGTGATGGTCGTGCCGTGGGACAGGCCCAGCATGAGCGCGCCCGCCTTGCTCGGATTGGGAGCCACCACTGGCTCGTTTCGCCGACGGGCGTGTTCGGGCCGAAGACTGCGTGGCGTCTCGTCGTCGGTTCGCTGGTCGTGCCCGGCGTCGGCGGCGACGGGCGCAATCGGGGGCGCGACATCCGGCGATGCGATTGCGGTCGTCGCGGCAACGGCCCAAACCAATCCGGAGAACATGCTGTCTGGCTTCCTTGACGGCTACGACAGCAAGAAGCGTGACAGCAGGGCCGGAGACGAGCACGCGCGGTTTTCGGCCCACATCGCGGGCTTTCGGCCCGCGATGGT
>DATKEU010000294.1:0-17850 GCA_035544495.1 Polyangia bacterium
GTGATCGCCGCCGTCAGCGTCGTCTTCCCGTGGTCGACGTGCCCGATCGTCCCGATGTTCAGGTGCGGCTTGTTTCGTACGAATTTTTCTTTGGCCATCGGATTCCCTCGTTCGTTTTGCCTATTACCTGCCCGGTTCCAAACCGTGTCGAGCCCACGACCCGGATTGAACGGGTGACCTCGTCCTTACCAAGGACGTGCTCTACCAACTGAGCTACGTGGGCCGAGTCCTCCAATTGAATGATGATGCGCTCTCTGTGCTGCGGTCCTTCTCAGAGCGGGAGACGGGTCTCGAACCCGCGACGTCCAGCTTGGAAGGCTGGAGCTCTACCAACTGAGCTACTCCCGCATGTCTTGTCACTCTCCTCTTTGTCCGTGCGCGCTGATGTTGCTGGTCGATAGTTGTGGCAAGCCCGAATCGGTGAACGGTGTGGACGGGGAAGGAATCGAACCTTCGTAGGCAAACGCCGGCAGATTTACAGTCTGCTCCCTTTGGCCACTCGGGAACCCGTCCGTTGTCGTCGGAGAGGCCGTCGAGGCATCCCGTGGTTGTCTTGAATTTCTCGAAAGCGTCCGTTGTGCCTCCCTGCCGGAGCTGGCGATGGGACTCGAACCCGCAACCTGCTGATTACAAATCAGCTGCTCTACCATTGAGCTACGCCAGCGCCCGTCCCTCCGTGTGCTCCTCGATGCCCGCCTGATGTTGTCGTGTGATTCTGATGACTTTGGAGCTCTGGACGCGTCGGCATAGGTGTCCCCCGGCGCGCGCAGAGCGCGAACGTATATTCCGAGAGAAGCCCGGTGTCAAGCCCCCTTCAGCCCTGCCGCGGCCTGACCTGGCCGGATTCTTGCCGGGACCGTCGGCGCTGCGTCGCGGCAGACGCGCCGAGCGCTCGTCAGATGCTCATCAGGTGCTCGTCAAAGGACCTGACGCTGAAACGGGGGCTCGGGTGGCGGCGTTGGTTCGCGGACGGAAGGTGGCTCGCCCCCGGGAACGGAGGCGGGCGGCCGCGACGCCGGAGGAACGGGCGTCGCACGCGCGGGCGGCGGGGGAGCAGCTTCGGGGCCCTCGGCGCCGGGCGCCAGGCGGGCGCTGGGATCGAGCAACTTCTGCAGCTTGGCGTAGGCCAGCTTGGACTTGTCCCGCCATTCGTTGTCGACGCCCAGGCGCTCGAGCATCAGAAGGTTTTGCTCGTGCACCCGCACCGACTTCTCCAGCAGGATCCGGATCTTCTTCCGCAGCTCGTCGAAGTAGATCTCGCGCTTCTCCGTCTGCGAGGCGCTTGGTCCCACCAGCTCGGGCGGGACCGGAGCGTGGATGAATGCGTCGTAGAACTCCTCGTACAGCGACCCGACCTGATAGCCCGACGCGGATGCCCATTGCGGGTTGCCGAGCTTGATCGCCTCGATGTACTGGCGCTGGGCAAACAGCAGAAGACGCGCCTTCTCCTCCATGTCGATGCTCATCTGCTTCTCGGGCAGACGCAGCGGAACGGCGCGGAAGCGTTCGTGCGGGATCTGGCCCAGGTGATACTTGACGAGGCCGAGATAGAAATCGGTTTGCAGGCGCTCGTCCTTCTCGACCTGCGTGAAGAAAGCCAGCGCGCTCCTGAACGTGCGCTCGGCGGCGTCGAGATCCCGCAGCTTGAACTGCGCGAACCCGCGCCGTCCCATCGCCTCGATCCGGTCGTCGGCGCTGAGATCCTTCCGCTCCAAGATCTCCGCGAAGATCGTCGCCGAGGTCGGCCAGTTCTCCGTCTCGGCGTAGGACGCCCCGATCTGAAAGAGGGCGTCCTTGGCGTCGGCGGTGTCCGGGTATTGCTCGGCCAGGATCCGGAAGCGTTCGATGGCGGCCGCCCACTCCTTCTTCCCCTGCAGCGCCAGCCCGGCGTTGTAGATGGCCGCCTTCTTGTAGCGGGCGTCGTCGAACTCCTTCAGCAGCCGGTCATAGATGCGGACCGCGTCGTCGTAACGTTTCTCGGACAGCGCCGCGCCCGCTTGCTCGAACAGCTCGGTGGCGTCGAAGCTCTCCAGGTGGGGACCCTCGGGTCCGTTGACCGCGGTGATCTTCACCGGCTCCATCTCGTACGTCGTCACCGGCGGTGCCGGGTTCGCGGGCGCCCCCGTCTTGCTGGTCGTCGCGCACGCCGCCAGCGCCAGCGCCAGCACACCGGGAACCAGCGCAACGGACTCCGGTCTTCGTCCTTCCATGGGTCCTCTTGATTGTTAGGGACAACCGGATCGGCCGCCAGGTTCCGTCCCTTCTGCGCGACGGACGCGATGCCATGCGATCTTGGACGCCCGGTTGGTTTGGAGCTACGGTCGGGCGGTGGCCAAGACAATCGAGCTGATCTCCGCTGCCGCCATCGCCCGCCGGGTCGCCGAGCTGGGTGGGGAAATCGATGCCCGGCTGCCGCCAGGCCCCTTGACCGTCGTCGGCGTGCTGCGCGGCGCCTTCATCTTCATGGCCGATCTCGTGCGGGCCATCCCACGCGAGATGTCCTGCGATTTCCTCGGCGTCCGCAGCTACGGCGACGCCACCGTCTCGTCCGGGGTGGTCGAAATCACCAGCGATCTGTCGGCGCCCATCGCCGGCCGCCACGTCCTTCTGGTGGAGGACATCGCCGACACCGGACTTACCCTGCGCTACCTGCAGGAGCTGCTGGCGGCCCGCAACCCGGCCAGCGTTCAGGCCTGCGTCCTCCTCTCCAAGCCCACATTCAAACAACCGGCCATCAAGCCCGAGTTCATCGGCTTCGAAGCGCCGAACGCCTTCGTGGTCGGATACGGCCTGGACGCCGCCCAGCTGTACCGAAACCTGCCCTACATCGCCGCGCTGGAAACAGATTGATGAGCCGACGACGATCCGATCACTTCTTGCGTCTGGCCAGCTCGATGCCGATGCGCTGCTTGAGGGCGTTGTAACGCTGCAGGAACTCGAACTGACTTTGACGGAACGCCTGCAGATAGCGCCGCTCGCGGACCTTCTGGCGCAGGGCCTCGCGGATCTCTTCCAGCGGCGCGACCAGCTGCCGGTAATCGCTCCACCTTGGGATCAGGTTCATGATCCGGCTCCCCTCGACCATCTTCACGCCGCCGGCGACGCCGCGGCCTGGCGGGCTGTACAGCAGGGTCACCGCGTCGGGCGCCGCCGACTTCACGGTCTTGACCACCATCGACCCGGGCAGATCGGGAAGCTGCTCCTTGACCATCACGATGTGGGGCCGCGACTGGCTGACCACGTCCAGCGCTTCGCCGCCGGTCAGCGCCGGCCGGAAGCGCCAGCCATTCCCGGTGGGCAGCACGTCCTGCAGCACGGGAACCGCGCCTGGGTCATCGTCGACCAGGACGACGTTCACGTTCTCTAGCCCCGCCTCACCCACCCCGGGCTGCGACCGCCCCAGGATCTTGTCCTCCATGTCCAGAAGCTGCCGCGCCATCTCGCGCATCTGGCGCAGGAAATCCTCGTGGCTCTCCGAGATCTCCTCCAGCAGCGTGTTGCGCTCGCCGACCGACTTCAGCTCGGTCGCCGCGTCCAGAACCCGCTCGCGCAGGTAGGGCACGACCTCCGGTTCCTTGAGGACCACGTCCACGGCGCCGCCCCGGAAGGCCTTGACCGCGCCGTCGAACGTCTTGCGCGCCGACATCATCACCACCGCCGTCAGCGGCGACTTCTCGCGCGCGAACTGCAAGAGCTCGATCCCGGTGCCCGGCGTGGGAGTGTCGATATCCAGCAGCGCGACGGCGAAGAACTTGTTGAGCAGCTGGTCGCGCGCCCGCACGGGATCGGTCGTGCTGGTGACGATCAGCCCCACGCGCGACAGCAGGCGCTCGAGGCCGCGCAGGACCTGCTCGTCGCAGTCGACCACCAGAATCTCCTGGCCCGCCGCCAGAGGGCGCCCCGACGCGCCGGCTCCGGCGGCGTTCTGCGAGGGCGGCGGTGATGAGGCAGGGTCGTTGGCCACCGTCGCCAAACGTACTCCCATTCCGACGGCGGCGCGAGATCCGCTCGCCTTCCGCCGTCGCGCGAGCGCTGATAGAATCAAAGGAGGGCCCGTGCAAGAAAGCGCCATCTTCGACCGCGTGCTGCAGGCCGCCCGCCAGCTGGGCGCGTCGGACGTCCACCTCAAGGCTGGGTTGCCCCCGGTCTTTCGCATCAAGGGCGATCTGCGCACCGTGCGCGACGTGCCGCCGCTGACGCGCGAGGTGGTGGCGAACTTCGCCATGGCGATCATGAACGATCGCCAGCGCGACCAGTTCGAACGCAGCTGGGACGTCGACCTGGCCTACGCCACCGGCGACGGCGTCCGCTATCGCGTGAACGTCTTCCAGCAGCGCGGCGCGGTGGGCATGGTGATGCGCCTGATCCCGCCCGACGTCCCTCCGTTCGAGAAGCTGAACCTGCCCGCCGCCGTCCTGCAGCTGGCGGATTCGGAGCGTGGCATGGTCCTGGTCACCGGCGTCACCGGGTCGGGAAAGTCGACCACGCTGGCGGCGATGGTTGACTACATCAACTCGCGCCGCGCTTGCCACATCCTGACCGTCGAGGATCCCGTCGAGTACGCGTTCAAGGACCGGCGCAGCGTCATCAACCAGCGCGAGATCGGGTTCAACACCATCAGCTTTTCGAAGGCGCTGCGCGCGGCGCTGCGCCAGGACCCCGACGTCATCCTGGTCGGCGAGATGCGCGACCTGGAGACGATCGAGATCGCCATGCTGGCGGCCGAGACGGGCCACCTGGTGCTGTCGACGCTGCACACGCTGGACGCCGTCGAGACCGTGAACCGCATCGTCTCGGTCTTCCCGCCTCACCAGCAGGCGCAGGCGCGGCTGCAGCTGGCGGGGATCATCAAGGGCGTCGTCTCGCAGCGCCTGGTGCCGCGCGCCGACGGTAAGGGGATGGTGCCGGCGGTGGAGATCCTGGTCGGCACGGCGCGCGTGCGCGAGTTGATCGGCGACGCGAAGCGGACGCGCGAGATCAACGAGGCGATCGCCACCGGGAAGGATCCCTACGGCATGGTCAGCTTCGATCAGTCGCTGACGGATCTCGTGCGCGGCAAGGTCATCACGTACGAGGAGGCGCTGGCCCACGCCACCAACCCCGACGACTTCGCCCTCTTCTTCCGCGGCGTCAGCAAGGGAGGCAGCACCGTCGAGGCGCCGGGCGGCGGCGCCGCCGACGCCGAGCTGGAGGTCGACGACGGCAGCATCGTCGGGCAGGCCGCCCCCCGCGGATTCCAGATCGACCGCTTCAAGCGTTAGGCAAAACCGCGCGGGACCTCGTCGCGAGCTCCCGATGCGAGGTTGAGGAGAGCCCTCGGGCCGACTAGTCTAGAACCTTCATGTCCATGACTTCAGACAAGCCTGGGAAGCACCTGTCCGGCGCCGTTCGCCGGCAGTTTCTCGATTATTTCCGGTCGAAGGGGCACGAGGAGGTCGCAAGCTCGTCGCTGGTGCCGCAGAACGATCCGACGCTGCTGTTCACTAACGCCGGGATGAATCAGTTCAAGGACGTCTTCACCGGCCAGGCCAAGCTGCCGTTCGTCAGGGCCACCAGCGCGCAAAAGTGCGTGCGCGCCGGCGGCAAGCACAACGACCTCGAGAACGTCGGCCGCACCGCGCGCCACCACACGTTCTTCGAGATGCTGGGCAATTTTTCTTTCGGCGATTACTTCAAGGCCGACGCCATCGCCTTCGGTTACGAGCTTCTGACCAAGGTCTACGGCATCGACGCCGGGCGCCTGATCTACACCGTTCACTATTCCGACGACGAGGCCCGGCAGCTGTGGAAGAAGATCGCCGGCGTCGGCGACGACCGGGTGCTGGGCCTCGGCGACAAGGACAACTTCTGGGCCATGGGCGAGACGGGTCCCTGCGGTCCGTGCAGCGAGATCCACTACCTGCAAGGCAACGACATCCCGTGCGCCGAGGAGGCAGGCGGCCGCGCCTGTCAGGGGCCGGCCTGCGACTGCGATCGCTGGATCGAGATCTGGAACCTGGTCTTCATGCAGTTCGAGCAGGTGGCGGGCGGCGATCGGCGCCCGCTGCCCAAGCCCTCCGTCGACACCGGGATGGGCCTCGAACGCCTGTGCGCCGTGCTGCAGGGCGTGCGGTCGAACTACGAGACGGATCTCCTGCGGCCGTTGATCGACAAGGCATCGTCGCTGTCGGGAAAGGCGTTCGTGCCCTCCGACTTCGCTGGGCACTCGGTCTCGCTGCGGGCCATCGCCGACCATGCGCGCGCGGCGGCCTTCCTGATCGCCGACGGTGTCTTCCCCGAGAAGACCGGCCGCGAGTACGTTCTGCGCCGGATCATGCGCCGGGGCGTCTACCACGGCTGGCTGCTGGGGATCCGCGATCCGTTCTTGGCCAGCATGACCGGCCTGGTGATCGAGAAGATGGGCGACGTCTACCCCGAGCTGCGCGAGCGGCGCGAGCTGATCGGCAAGATCGCGCACGAAGAGGAGCTCCGCTTCCGCGAGACGCTGGAGCGGGGCGTGAAGATCCTGGACCAGGAGTTCGCGAAAGCGGCAACGGGCGGCAAGGCACTTTCGGGCGACGTCGCCTTCAAGCTGTACGACACCTTCGGTTTTCCCCTGGACCTGACGCGTGTGATCGCCGAGCAAAACGGGTTCACCGTCGACGAGGCCGGCTTCGAACGCGCCATGGAGGAGCAGCGCCGGCGCAGCGAGTTCCACGGCTCCGGCGAGGTGGCGGTGGAGGCCGTCTTCCAGAAGGTCGCCAGCCGCGTCGGCGCCACGCCGTTCCTGGGCTACCAGACGACGAAGGCGCCGTCACGCATCGTCGCCCTGCTGGCCGACGGGGCCGAGGTCGACGTCGTGGGCCCCTACTCGAAGCAGGTCGCCATCGTCACGGCCGAGACGCCGTTCTATGGCGAGCAGGGCGGCCAGATCGGCGACACCGGAACCATCACCAGCGGCAAGGGCGCCTTCGTCGTCGAGGACACCCGGCGTCCGGTGTCGACGCTTTACGTGCACCTCGGCAGCGTGAAATCGGGCCAGCTGCGCGTCGGGGACACGGTCGAGCTCGTCGTCGACAGCGAGCGCCGCGACGCCATCCGCCGCAACCACTCGGCGACGCACCTCCTGCACTGGGCGCTGCGCGCCACGCTGGGCGAGCACGTCACGCAGAAAGGCTCGCTGGTGGCGCCTGATCGCCTGCGCTTCGACTTCTCGCACTTCGCGCCGCTGACGCCGGACGAGCGCCGGCGCGTCGAGGAGCTGGTCAACGCGCGCGTGCGCGCCAACGTCGCCACCGCCACCGACGTGCTGGCCATCGCCGACGCCAAGAAGGCCGGCGCCATCGCCTTCTTCGGCGAGAAGTACGGCGAGACGGTGCGCGTGGTGTCCATGGGCGAGTCGAAGGAGTTCTGCGGCGGCACGCACGTCGCCCGCACCGGCGACATCGCGTTCTTCAAGATCACCGAGGAGACCGGCGTCGCCCAGGGCGTGCGCCGGATCGAGGCGGTCACCGGCGCCGGCGCCCTCACCTACGTGCACAAGCTGGAGGGCGAGCTCGGCGCGGCGGGCGAGCTCCTGCGCGGCGGCCCCTTCGAGGTCAGCGGCAAGGTGTCGCGCCTGCAGGGCGAGCTGCGCGACCGCGACAAGGAGATCGATCGCCTCAAGCGCAAGCTGGCCTCGGGCGGCGGGCGCGATCTGGCCAGCGAGGCGCGCGACGTGGCCGGCGTGCGCGTCCTGGCCACGCGCGCCGACGTCGCCGATCCCAAGGCGCTACGCGAGGTGGCCGATCAGCTGCGCGACAAGCTGCGCTCCGGCGTCGTGGTGCTGGCCGGCGTCGAGGGCGACAAGATCGCGCTCGTCTCGATGGTCACGGCGGACCTGACGTCGCGTTTCGACGCCGGCAAGATCGTCGGCGCCGTCGCCAGGGACGTGGGCGGCAAGGGGGGCGGACGGGCGGACATGGCGCAGGGGGGTGGCAGCCGCCCGGACCTGCTCGACGGCGCGCTGGCGCGCGTCTTCGAGATGGTACGTGGCTGACGCCGCGGCCACGGTCGCACCGACGGGTTTCGTCCTGGGACCCGCCGACCAGAACGACACGCTGGCGGCCGCCCTGCGCCGCCGACTGCCCGGTCGCAGCTGGTCCGAGGTGCGGCGCCTGTGCGAGAGCGGCAAAGTCCTGGTCGACGGCGAACGGACCCTGGACGCGGCCACCCGCCTGCGCGACGGCCAGCGGGTCGACGTTCGCATGGCCGCCCCGCGCCCGCGCCCGGCGATCCCCGATTTCGCGGTGATCTTCGAGGATCCGCACCTTCTGGTCATCGAAAAGCCCGCCGGTATCTCCAGCGTCCCCTACGACCGCAAGGAGACCGGCACGGCGATGGATCTGATCCGCGAGGCCTGGCGGCGCGCCGGACGAAAGGCGACGTCGACGCCGCTCTACATCGTTCACCGTCTGGACAAGGACACATCGGGCCTGTTGTGCTTCGCCCGCACCCGCCTCGCCGAGCGCCGCCTGCACACCGTCTTCCAGCGCCACGAGGCGCAACGCGAGTACCTGGCCGTGGCCCACGGCCGCGTGGAGAGCCAGCGGATCGAATCGGTGCTGATCGCCGATCGCGGCGACGGGCTGCGCGGGTCGGCCCGGACGCCAGGTCGGAGACCCTGGGACGGTTCCCGGCCACCCCTCCCGCGACGGGCTCCGCCCGTGCCAGGCGCGAGCGCCGTCCACGCACCGCCAGCGCGCGGCCAGCGCGCGATCACGCACCTGACCGCCGTGCGCCCGCTGCGCGGGGCCATGCTGTGCCGCGCGCGCCTCGAGACCGGCCGCACGCACCAGATCCGCATCCACCTGGCCGAGGCCGGCCATCCCATCGTGGGCGAGACCGTCTACATTCGCGATTTCCTGGCGGCGGGCGGCCGGCCCATCTCGTCGCCGCGGCTGATGCTGCACGCGGCGACGCTGGGCTTCGACCACCCGGTGACCGGCCAGCGTCTGGATTTCAGCGCCCAGCCGCCCGGTGATTTCCAGAGCGTCCTCGATCACCTGGAGAGCCCGCGTGGCTGAGCAGCCCACCATGCGCTCGGCCCTGGCCGCGATCGTCGAAGCGATGCGCTCCCCTTACGGCCCGGAAGGCCGGAAGGCGCACCAGCTGACCGACGGCGGCCACGATCCGACGTTCATCGAGCGGACGGCTCCCGTGTTGGAGTTTCTGTACGCGAAATATTTTCGCGTGCGAATGATCGGCATCGAGCACGTTCCCTTGGCGGGTCCGGCTCTGCTGGTGGCCAATCACTCCGGGGGCTTGCCATACGACGGCGCGATGTTGATCTACGGCATCTACCGGCAGCACCCCCTGCACAGGCGGTTGCGCGCGCTGGTGGCGAACTTCGCCTTCCACTCGGGCTGGATGGCCAACGTGGTGGCGAAGATTGGCGGCGTGCGCGCCTCGCACGAGACGGCGCAACCCTTGCTGGCCCGCGGAAATCTGGTCGGCGTGTTCCCCGAGGGCCTGAAAGGGGTGGGCAAGCTTTATCGCGAGCGCTATCGACTGGCGCGCTTCGGTCGCGGCGGCTTCGCCCGGCTGGCGCGCCAGGCCCAGGTGCCGATGTTGCCGGTGGCCATCGTCGGCGCCGAGGAGATTCACCCGGTGGTCGGCAAGATAACCACGCTGGCGGGGCCGCTCGGGATCCCTTACATCCCGATCACGCCGACGTTTCCGTGGCTGGGACCGTTAGGGCTCTTACCGGTGCCGACGAAGTGGACGATACAGATCGGCGCGCCCATCGCTCCGCCACCCCCGGTCGCCGAGGATCCGGAGGGAACAACGCGCAAAGCCGAGGAGGTGCGGTCCGCTATCGATTCGATGATCGCCGACTTGCTGGCCCAGCGGCGTTCGGTCATTTTCGGGTAGCCTGAACCAGCTGTGTGTGGTCGTATATGACATGGGTTTCGATGTCTTCTGACGAAGCCCGAAAGCGTGTTTGTTCGTATCTAGATTCGCCTGCACTTGGACTTGCCCCCCAACGATGGCGCCGCGAAAACACATTACTTTCCGTGCGACTTCATTGGCATTATCTTCGCTTGCGCGCATTGGCGTCGCCAGCGCTCCGGTAGCGCCTTCCCCCTTCGTTCATGATTGATGTCGGCCAAACGATAGGAAATTACAAGATCACCGCCAAGCTCGGGGAAGGCGGCATGGGCGTGGTGTATCTGGCCGAGCATCCGGTGATCGGGAAAAAGGTGGCCATGAAAGCCATCCATCCCGAGCTGGCGCGCAACGCGGAGGTGGTGTCGCGCTTCGTCACGGAAGCGAAATCCGTAAATCAGATCGGCCACGAGCACATCGTGGACATCAGCGATTTCGGCAACACCACCGACGGAGAGTTTTACTTCGTCATGGAGTACCTGCAGGGCGAGTCGATGTCCGAGCGCTTGAAGCGCGAGGAGCGCCTGCCGGTTCAGGCCGCCATCAACATCGCCGCCCAGGTCGCGGACGCGCTGGGCTCGTCGCACGAGCACGGCATCATCCACCGCGATCTCAAGCCGGAAAACATCTATCTCATTTCGCGCGGCGCGCAGAAGGACTTCGTCAAGGTGCTCGACTTCGGCCTGGCCAAGCTGACCCAGGTCGAGGAGAAGGTCTCGCACAAGACACGAACCGGCTCCGTGATGGGAACGCCCTATTACATGTCGCCCGAGCAATGCGAGGGCAAGGCGACCATCGACCACCGCGCCGACATCTATTCCCTCGGCGTCATCCTGTTCGAGATGCTGACCGGCAAGGTGCCGTTCGGCGGCGAGGGCTATGGCGAGATCATCGTCAAGCACATCACGATGCCGCCGCCGTCGGTGCGCAGCATCGTGCCGGCGCTGCCGCCGGCGCTGGACCTGATCCTGTTTCGCGCTCTGGCCAAGGATCGCGAGGAGCGCTTTCAGACCATGGCCGATTTCCGGCAGGCGCTGCTGGATCCCGACGCCTATGCGCCGTCAGCGCCGCTGGTCGGGATCCCCGACGATCTGAGCGGGGCGGCGCGCGCCGCGGCGCCGATGAAACGGTCGGACATCAACCTCGCCCAGAAGGTCGCCTTCGGTAGCGGCCTCCGGGTGGGCAGCGACGAACCGGTGACCAGCCCGTCGACATACCGGCAAGGCGTCGGCGAGATCATCGAGGAGCTGACGCCGAAGAAGACCAGCCGCAGGGCCGTGCTGTTCGTGGCCATCGCGGCGGCGACGGGTTTCGCGTTCGTGGCCTTCACGGGCGTGCGGCGCGAGTCGCGGCACCAGCCGCCGCCTCCCGTAATCGAGTCGCCGCGCGTTCCGACGGCGGTGCGCGTGAACTTCAACTCCGATCCCGACCGGGCGACGGTGATCCGCACCGACAACGGCCAGGAGCTGGGTCAGACGCCGCTGTCGATCGAGGTCCCCTACAGCGATTCCGCGGTCGAGTTCATCTTCAAGAAGCCCGGGTACGAGAACAAAGTGATGTACATTGTGCCCAATTTGCCGTCGCCTCTGTTCGCGACCCTGCAGCCGACGCCGAAGCCCGTCAGGGCCGAGGTGCCGGGCGCCAAGACGGCCCTGTCGCCAGCGCCCGGAAAGCTGAAGGGCCGCGGCAGGAGCACGACCATCACACCCCGCCGCGATCGCGTCGACGACGACGAGGTGCTCGAACCGTCCATTCAATAGGGGGGACGGCTCGCTGCCGCTCGCGTCCCCCCTTGCCCCCTTCGCTGCGCGCGGCGAAGCCGCGCTACGCTCACCTTCACGTTGAGCGCGAACTGAATACCGAGCGCTGTCGCTCGATTCGGTTCAAATCAGAATCGTTCGCAGAATTCGATCTGGCGGGGGACCTTGTAGGGGGCGAGGTTGCGGGCGCAGTGGTCGATGATGTCTTCGGCCTTGCAGAGGCCGGCGCGCACGACCTTGGCGACGACCATCGGGCCACCCATGTCGTCGGTGATGACGCGCGCCTGAGCGGCCTTCACCTTGGGGAACGCTTCCAGGCAGCCTTCCACCTCGCCCAGGGCCAGGCGCTTGCCGTCGACCTTGACCAGGTCGTCCTCGCGGCCCGTGATGGTCAGCTTGCCGCCGCGATCGATCTGGCCGACGTCGCCGGTGCGGAACCACTTGTCGCGATCGATCTCCCCGATCGGCACGCCGTCGTCGCGCTTCGGCAGGTGCATCTTGGGGACGCACAGCATCGACAAGGAATTCGACCGCAGCCAGATGGGGCCGGTCTCGCCGGGGGCGATCTTGTCGCCGGCGGGCGTGACGACGCGCAGCTCGACGCCGGCGAAGGGCTTGCCGACCGTCTCGGGATCCTTGCCGGCGCGGTCGATGGCCAGCGGGCCGCCCTGCGTGCTGTGATAACAGGACAGCAGGCGGATGCCGAAGCGCTGGTAGAAGCTCTCGGCGATGCCGGTCGGCATCCGCGACCCGGAGCTGAGGTAACGGGCTCCGCCGATCCGCAGCGGCTTGACCGTCGGCACGCGCGCCAGCGATCCGAACAGACCCGGGTTGCCAGGGAACAGATCGACGCTCTGTTCGCGCAAGAGCTTGGTGATCCGCTTGGGCGAGATCTCGTCCTCGAGGAACAGCGTCGCCCCGTGCGCCAGCGCGGCGACCAATCCAAAGTCGAATCCGTAGCTATGGTGCAGGGGCACGGTGCACAGCACGCGATCGGCGTCGGTGATGTCCAGCGTCTCGCCCATGGATTTGGCGGCCGCCTCCAGGTTCTCGGTGGTGCGGATCACGCCCTTCGGATCGCCGCCGACGCTGGCGGTGAACTGAACGATCGTCGCGTCGCTGCCGATCAGGCTCGCGAGCGGCGTTCGCTTGTACAAGCTGCAGGTCAGCAGCGTTCCCTGCAGGCGGCGGCGGTTCTCGGGCACGAACTTCGACGGCGGGCTGGGACGCGCCACGACGGGCGGCCGGGTGACCACCGGGTTGGCATAGAACGGCGGGCCCGCGGGAACCTGCCCGGTATCCCCGCCCCGCGGCCGCGTGATGAGCGCACGCAGCGGCGCCGCCTCCAGCATCATCTCGAGCTCGCGGTTGCCGAGCGTCGGATCGAGCGGGACGACGACGGCGTCGATCTTCGACAGCGCCAGCGCCAGGATCACGAAGTCGGGAACGTTGCCCAGCATGAGGCCGACCCAGGACCGGGACGCGATCCCCATGGCGTGCAGCTCCTGCGCGCGCCGGTCGACTCGATGAAGGAGGCCTCGCCACGAGAGGTAGGTGTCGCGATAAACGAGCGCCTTCCCGCTACCGCGATCGTTCGAGACTCTCGAGAGCCATTCGTACAGCTGCATTCTTACCGTGCCAGCCCGGGTGCGGGGCGGGCCTTAGTCTATACGCGCGAGCTCTGTCGTCACAACTAGTACAAAATCTCACCGCGCCGCCAGGGTGCGCAGGGCCGCGCGATCGCCCTTCTCGGCCAGGTACGTGGCGACAATGCGCCGGGCCACGTATGTCGCCTTGATTCGCCACGTCGGGTGGTTGCCCAGCGCGACGGCGAAGGCGATGCGGGGGCGGTCGACGGGCGCGTATCCGACGAACCAGCTGTAACCCACGAACCCCTTGTCGGTTTCCGCTGACAAGGTACCGGTCTTCCCAGCCACTTCGACGTTCAGGTAGCGATGCCCGCGGCGATCGCGAAAGGTCGCCTTGGCGGTGCCGATGCGCGTGGTCAGCTCCATCATGCGGCCGACCTCGCGGGCGGTGGCGGCGTCGATGACGGCGCGCGGGCGGGTGATCGGGACCGGCCGCCCGACACCCTCGGCGTCATAGGCGCGCTCGACCAGCGTCGGCGCCGGCATGACACCCTGGTTCGCGATGGCGGCGGCCAGCAGCGCCCCGTGCAGGGGTGACAGCGTCGAGTGCCAGAAGCCGGCCGCCGCGCGCGCGAACTCGAGATCCTCCGTGGGGACGTCGAGGTGCGAAGGCTCGAGCGGGAGGTCGAAGGGGATGGCGCTGCCAAATCCGAACGCGTGCCCGACACGCGCCAGCTGATCGGCCGTGAGGTGGCGCCGGGCCAGCTTGGCCAGGATGGCGTTCTGCGATTTCCCGAGCCCGTACGCCAGCGTGTCGCAGCGCCGGTCGATCCGCGGCAGGTCGATCAAGTTGTCGGCTAGAACGGCGGAGACGCCGCCGTGATAGCAGGTCTGGCTTTGGCCCGTGAGGCCGCCCTCCGAGACCAGCGCGGCGGCCG
The DNA here is from genome assembly GCA_035544495.1 of Polyangia bacterium. Lineage (GTDB taxonomy): Bacteria > Myxococcota_A > Polyangia > Fen-1088 > Fen-1088 > DATKEU01. The sequence goes on from DATKEU010000294.1 coordinate 14,194, forward strand.
AGACGACCTTGAATACGGAGGCCGCCGGCGCCCAGGGGCGCAGCGCCAGATCGGCGGGTCCGAGGTTCCCATCGACGGCGGAGCGACCGACCAGCGCCAGCACGCGACCGTCGGGAACCGAGAGGACCACCGCGCCCGCGTAGGGGATCTGAAAGGTGCGCAAGACCTCCTCGGTCGCTTCCTGGAGCTGCGGATCGAGCGTCAACTCGGCGTGGCCGCCGTCGGCGGTGGCGACGACGTAAATCCGCCCCTGACGCATCAGGGTTTCGAGCCTCGGCGCCGCGCCGCGCCCTGCTTCCGTTTCGGCGAAGGATTGACCGGCAGAGAGGCTCGCAACGAGGGCAAACACAAGTGAAATCGGCCGCACGATGACACCGTCTTACATGTAGGTGCACGTGTCAAATTTGCTTTGGCTTTACGCATCCCATCGGATGCCATACGCTGCTCAAGCTGCCATTGGCCCGCCACCCACGAGATCCGAACGATACGTCCGAGTCCGATCACGTCCGGGCGAAGACGGTCGTCACCAGCATCAGCCGCATCACGGACCGGCCCGTCGCGAAGGAGGCCTGTCTGGTGGTGATCTACGGCTCCGAGCTGGGCAAGAAGTACAACCTCAACGCCTCGTCGCTGGTGATCGGCCGGTCATCAAAATGCGACATCCAGATTGATCAAGAGTCGATCTCCCGCAACCATTCGAAGATCCTGAACACCGGGAAGTCGATCCTGGTGCGAGATCTGGGGTCGACCAACGGCACCTACGTCAACGACGAGCCGATCGATGAATACGTCCTGCGCGACGGCGACCTGATCAAGATCGGCCGCACGATCTTCAAGTTCCTCACCGGCGGCAACATCGAGAACGCCTATCACGAGGAGATCTACCGGCTGACGACGATCGACGGCCTGACCCAGATCTTCAACAAGCGCTATTTCCTGGAGAACCTGGAGCGCGAGATCGCCCGGTCGCAGCGCTACCGGCGGGCGCTGTCGCTGGTGATGTTCGACATCGACCACTTCAAGAAGATCAACGACAGCTACGGTCACCTGGCGGGTGATTACGTGCTGAAGCTGCTGGCGTCGACGGTCAAGTCGAAGATCCGGCGCGAGGATCTGTTCGCCCGCTATGGCGGCGAGGAGTTCGCCATCGTGCTGCCGGAGATCGACGGGGAGAACGCGCGGGCGTTCGCCGAGAAGATCCGGCAGATCGTCGAGAAGCAGGACTTCCGCTTCGAGAACGCGCGCATCCGGGTCACCATCTCGATGGGCGTGTCGTCGATCGACGACGAGATCGCCGACGCCGCCGCGCTGATCAAGCGCGCCGACGAGCGCCTGTACGAGGCGAAGACGGCCGGGCGAAACCGCGTGCTGGCGTAGGAGCCGGTCCCGCAAAAGGGCGGGCTGCTGGCTACTGCAGCAGCGGGTGCAGCTGGGCGCGCAGGCTGGTCTGGGTGCCGGCGGCGGGCTCGATCTCGGCGAAGTACGAGTAGTAGTCGGGGTGGCGAATCTCGACGCGGTGGAAGCCGGGACGGATATAGCGGCCCTGGCGCTGCCAGTCGGCGACGCGCCCGACGAGGACGTCGTCAATCCAGATGGTGGCGTCGGGGACGTTGCTCTCGACGCGAAAGGCGACGCCGACCGTCGCCAGCGAGGTGGCGCAGGCGGAGGCCAGCAGCACGAAAGCGAGGGCGAGGAAGACGACGCGCTTCACGGCGATCGGGGTGGGCCGGGCGGAGCGCCTTCGCCGGCGCTGGCGGCGGGGGGCGGCGCCGCACGCAAGGCGACGCGCAGTCGAACGCTGTCGGCGCCGGCCTCGACGCTGGTCAGCTCGAGGGCGGTCGCCTCGCGTCCCAGTGCGGCCGCCAGCGCGCCGCCGCCAAGGCGAGTCTGCACCTTGATCTCCACGCGGCCGGCGACCAGGCGCCGCAGCTCGGCGGCGGAGACGGCCCCCAGGCCCCGCAGCGCGCGCAGCAGCGCCGGAACGGCGGCCGGCTCGGCCGCGGCGGCGTCGACGGTGACGGCGCGCAGATCGGCGCCCGAGGGCGCGCTGCTGGTCGGGGCCGCCAGCGGCGCCAGGCGGCCGGCGATCTCCGACGAGGCGCGCGCCAGGCACTCGGCGCGGGCGGCCGCCGCGCGATCGGCGAAGACGCGGGGGCTGGCCTCGTGCTCGCCGAGCATCTGGCCGGCGGGCGCCGTCACGACCCGCGCGGCCAGGCGACAGACCACCGACTCCTTGCCCGGTCCGCGCACGGCGCCCTCGTCGGTCAGCGACGCCGAAACGAAGGCGACCGCCCCCTGACCGGCGCGCGCCGCCGCCGCCAGCGCGCGCGTCGAGTCACCTGCGTTGCCCGCCTCGCCAGCCTGGGCGGCGACGCCGGCCGCGCCCAGCGCCGCCCCCAGCGCGGGCGCGGCTTCGGGGACGCCGCTCGACACCACCAGCAGCGACAGGGCCGGCGCGCGCGTCGGAGCCGCCGCGACCGGCGGCGCGGCCGGCGCCGACCAGCGCTCGGTCGCGCGCCGCAACGCCGGCTCGTCGACCTCGGCCTCGACGCGGATGAGGTAGTTCCCGCCCGCTTCACCCTCCTCCAGCGTGCGGTAGCGCTTGACGTAGCCGCGCGAGCGGGCGAGCAGCGTGCGAATGGCGCGGACCTGCGCGACGCGCGCGTCGGCGTCCAGGATCTCGTCCAGCGCCAGCTCGACGGTCTGGCGCAAGGCTTCGTCCAGGGCGCGCTCGCGGGCGCCAGCCGAGTTGCCGCCCACGACCGCGATCTGCGCCGACCCGACCCGCATGCCCGGCGTCGTCGCGAGCGTGCCCGGCGCGGGCGCCGCCCCGCCCGGCGGCGGCGGCGGCGGCGGCGCCGGCGACTGCTGGGCCTGCGCGGTGGCGCTGGCCGCGGCCAGCAGGACGGCGCGCGCCCAGAGACAGCGGCGAACAAAGGTCCTCGAAGAGGCAGGCGGACGCGGGATCATCGGCTGTTGACCCTCTCAACGTAGATCACCACCAGCGCGCCGGCGAGCTTCTCGGCGAGGCGGGCGTCGCCCGCCATGCTCAGCCGACCGGCGCGGTCGGCGCGGGCGGCGATGGCGCGCGCCGAGGAAGGCGCGCTGCCCAGCCGATACGTGGCGGCGCCGACGACCACCTCTTGCTTGCCGACCCTGGCCACCGGCGAAGCCGCCAGGTGGGCGGCGGGAACGGTGATGGCGGCGGCGGGCGGTGGCGCCGTGGCGGTGGCGGCTTCCGAGACCGGGATCGCCAGCCAGTCGGCGAAACGCACCTCCACGCGCAGCAGCACGCCACCGTTCGATTGGTAGTCGACGGAGACGGTGCGCGCGCGGCCGAGGGCCCGTTCGACGGCCTCCGGCGACAGCGTGCGATCGCCGCCCAGGGGCAGCGTCCCCAGCGCCGCGCGCAACCTGTCCAGCGCCACGGCGCGAGCGCGCCGCTCGGCGCCGGGGCGCGCGAGGTCGGCGGAAGGCATGCGCAGGTCGGCCGCCGCGCCCGCCTGCGCGGCGACGGTCCCCGCGGCCCAATCGATCGTGACCGCGCCGCGCTTCTCGATCAGCGTCGGCGGCGTGTCGCGCGGGCCGGCCAGCGCCGGCCCGACGGCCATCGCGACGGCGATCAGCGCTGCCGCCGGCGTCATCGCCGCGCCGCCG
>DATKEU010000295.1:0-24703 GCA_035544495.1 Polyangia bacterium
GACGCAGGTGGCAATGATGACGGCGGCCGCCTACGTCGCCGGCCTGCAGGAGCCAAACGCGAAGTACATCCTGCTGGCCACCGACGGAGAACCGAACTGCAACCCCGGGCCCGGAGGCAACGCGACCGCCGGCGCCGGCACTGTCGCCGCCGTCACCGCGATCGCCGCGATGGGAGTCCCGGTGTTCGTCATCGGCATCGCGACCTCCGGTCCCGCCGACGCGGTCCTGTCGATGGTGGCCACCGCCGGCGGGCGGCCGCGCGCCGGCACTCCGCCCTACTATCCCGTCGCCAACGGCAACGACCTGGTCGCCGCGCTGGGGACCATCGGCGGGCAGATCGCGTCGTGCACTTTTGGGTTCGGCCAGCGGCCCCCCGATCCGGACAACATCGCGGTCAGCGCCGGTGGGATGAAGATTCCGAAGGACCCGGCCCACGCCAGCGGCTGGGATTACGGGCCGGGCCAGATGTCGATCAACCTGTACGGCAGCTACTGCGACAAGGCCAAGGACAAGTCTCTCGGAGACGTCCAGGCGATCTTCGGCTGCCCCGGCATCGTCATTCCGTAAGGCCGCCGCAACAGCTCCCGCAGCCCGCGGCCTATCACAGCACCTCGCATTGCGCCGCGCGCTCCGGGGAGAGGCCCTCGCCCGGCTGCACGCTCTCGAGGAAGCTCTCGAGCTTGCGAGAGTCGTCGACGAGCAGGCGGACGAAGTCCCGCATGTCGACCATGCGCTCCTGAATCTCGGTGCCGCTGTACGGCTCGCCGAGGATCGCGAGCACGCCCGAGTCGATGGGCGGGATGATCAGGCAGTGGCTGCAGTTGTCGTAGCGGTAATAGGGAATGAAGCTGGCGAGGTTCGTCCGCGACGCGTATTGACCCAGGAGCAGCTGGATGTCCTCCCACCACATCCGGTGGATCTCCGCTTGAGGCGGGTGGTTGTAGAACCTCTCGTAGGAGTAGAGCGAGAAGTCGAAGTCGAGCCGAAAGAGCGCGGTCGCCAGACGGTCGCGCGGATACTTGTCGGCCAGCGCCGTCGTGATGAGCCCGAGATCGGCCTTGATCGCGGCGGGATCGAACCTGGAAAAATCCGGGGCGACCCCGTCGATCAGCGGATCGAGGTTCCACGCCTCGCGGACCTTCTGGTGGAGCGGTCCGGAGTAGCCGCCGCTCGGGAAGATGGGGCCCGAGTCATCGAGGAGGTAGCTGCACTGGACGCCGGTCATTCCCTTGCGAATGTAGTGATAATTGATGAGAGCCCCGCTGCCGCCGGCGCTGTACCCGGTGACCAGCATTCGAGGCACGGTGGGGAAGTTGCCAGCCAGCCACTGGATGACGCGCACCATGTTGTCGTGGCCGCGGTGCTGGAAGACGAGGGGCGCCCCGTTGGGATCGGGATTGGGGTAGGTGGCCTCTCGATTACCCGAGTGCAGGTCCCCGGTGCAGTAGGGCAGGAACACCATGTTCCAGTCGCCCAGCGGATTGCTCGCGTCACGACGGTTGAGCGGCAGAAATTCCAGCTTCACCATGTGATCGTCCGGAATGCCATTCGGGTTCGCCGCTCCGCGCGCACCGCCGTTGCCGGAGCAGCTGTCGTAGTCCCAGCACGCGCCGCCTCCCTCGAAGGTCACGATCAGGTTGTTGCTGGACGGCGCGTAGTTGACGAAGAACTTGTACTGGCTGCCGTTGCCACAGACCGTGCCGGGCAGCTCGACCTTCTGCCATAGCCCGGTCAAGAGCCCATGATCCGGAGCGGGCGCGGACTCGTCGGGCACGCAGGGCGTGCTCGTGATCGAGCTCGCGGGCGCGCCGGACGGCGATCCGCCAGCTCCGGCGCAACCGAGCGCGAGAGGCAGCGCCCCGAGCGCGAACCGCCAAGTCTGCCGGGCAGCGAGCCACATCCCACGAGCCTGCGTCCATATTGAATTGAAGTCAATATGGCCGGAGCGCAGCGCAGCGCGGGCGCGCCCTGCCCGGGACGCCGCCGGCGGCCGCGCGATCCTTACGGCAGCAGCGTCTCGCCCATCAGGAACTTGTCGACGCCGCGGGCGGCGGCGCGCCCCTCCTGGATGGCCCACACGATCAGCGACTGGCCGCGCGACATGTCGCCGGCGGCGAACACGCCGGGGACGCTGGTCTCCTTGTCGGGGCCGACGGCGACGTTGGTGCGCTCGTCCAGCTTGACGCCGAGCTCGGCCAGGAGGCCCTCCTTCTCGGGGCCGAGGAAGCCCATCGCCAGCAGGACGAGATCGGCGGGCCAGACCTTCTCGGTGCCGGCAACCTCCTTCATCGCGAGGCGGCCGTCGGCGCCCTTGACCCACTCGATCTCGACGGTGTGCAGCTCCTTGACGACGCCGTTCTTGTCGCCGACGAAGCGCTTGGTGACGGTGCGGTAGGCGCGCGGGTCGGCGCCGAAGCGGGCGGCCGCCTCTTCCTGGCCGTAGTCCATCTTGTAGACGCGCGGCCACTGCGGCCAGGGGTTGTCGGGCGCGCGCTCGTCGGGCGGGCGGGGCAGGATCTCGAACTGCACCAGGCTGCGGCAGCCGTGGCGCATGGCCGTGCCGACGCAGTCGGTGCCGGTGTCGCCGCCGCCGATGACGACGACGTGCTTGTCCCGCGCCGAGATGTACCGCCCGTCGCCGAAGTCGCTGTCGAGGAAGCTCTTGCAGCTCTTGAGCAGGTACTCCATCGCGAAGTGGATGCCGCCCAGGTTCCGCCCCTCGACCGGCAGGTCCCGCGCCTTCGTCGCCCCGCCGCAAAGAACGACGGCGTCGAAGCCCTGGCGCAGCTTCTCGGTCGGATAATTCTTCCCGACGAAGGTGTTGGTGACGAAGGTGATCCCCTCCTCTGACATCAGCTTCACGCGCCGGTCGATGACCGACTTCTCCAGCTTCATGGGCGGGATGCCGTACATCAGCAGGCCGCCGATGCGATCGTCGCGCTCGAAGACGGTGACGGTGTGCCCGGCCTTGTTCAGCTGCGCCGCGCAGGCCAGGCCCGCCGGCCCCGATCCCACCACCGCCACGGTCTTGCCGGTGCGCGAGGCCGGCGGCTCGGGCACGACCCAGCCTTCGTCGAAGGCCTTGTCGATGATCGCGCACTCGATGCTCTTGATGGTGACGGCCGGCTCGCTGATGCCGAGCACGCACGAACCCTCGCAAGGCGCCGGGCAGACGCGCCCGGTGAACTCGGGAAAGTTGTTGGTCTTGTGCAGCCGGGCAAGCGCCTCGCGCCACTGGCCCCGGTAGACGAGATCGTTCCACTCCGGGATGAGGTTGTTGATGGGGCAGCCGGAGGCGCCCCCCACCATCAACTGGCCGGTGTGACAGAAGGGGACGCCGCAGTCCATGCAGCGCGCCCCCTGCTCGCGCAGGGTCTTCTCCGGCAGGTGATCGTGAAACTCGTGCCAGTCGGCGACGCGCGCCGCGGGGTCGCGCGACCCCGGCAGGACACGGTTGTACTCCATGAATCCGGTGAGCTTTCCCATTTGCCTGCCGCTCGCTTACTTGCCGCCGAGGCGCGCGAGATCGTGCGAGTTCTGTTCGAACGCCGCCATCTCCGCCTGTTCTTGTGTCAGGCCCGATTCGCGCATGCGCTTCTGGGCGTCGAGGACGCGCTTGTAGTCGTTCGGCATCACGCGCACGAAGTACGGCACCCAGCTTTGCCAGGTGGCCAGCACCTCCTCGGCGCGCTTGCTGCCGGTCAGCTGGTGGTGCCGGAAGATCATCCCGTGAAGCAGCTTGATCTCCTCGGCGTCGTCCAGCTTGGACAGGCTGACCATCTCCTTGTTGCAGTGGGCGGCGAAGCGCCCGCCTTCGTCCAGCACGTAGGCCACGCCGCCCGACATGCCGGCGGCGAAGTTGCGCCCTGTCGGGCCCAGCACCACGACGCGCCCGCCGGTCATGTACTCGCAGCCGTGATCGCCCACCGCCTCGACCACGGCGTTGACGCCGCTGTTGCGCACGCAGAACCGCTCGCCGGCGGCGCCGCGCACGTACGCCTCGCCGCCGGTGGCGCCGTAGAACGCCACGTTGCCGATGATGACGTTGTCCTCGGCGACGAACGTCGCGTCTCTCGGCGGGTAGACGACGATCTTGCCGCCCGACAGCCCCTTGCCGACGTAGTCGTTGGAGTCGCCCTCCAGCGTCAGCGTCATTCCGCGGGGAACGAAGGCGCCGAAGCTCTGGCCGGCCGAGCCCTGGAAATGCAGCGAGATGGTGTCGTCGGGCAAGCCGGCCGGGCCATACCGCCGCGTCAGCTCGCTGCCGACGATGGTGCCGACCACGCGGTTGACGTTGCGGATCGGCAGCATCGCCTGCACCGGCTGGCCGTCGTCCAGCGCCGGCCGGCACAGCGGCAGCAGCGTCGTGTTGTCCAGCGCCGCGTCCAGGCCGTGGTCCTGCGGGATCTGGCAGAAGCGCCCGACGTCGGGGCCCATGTCCGGCTGGTAGAAGATCTTCGACAGATCCAGCCCGCGCGCCTTCCAGTGGCCGATGGCCTTCGACATCGCCAGGCACTCGCTGTGGCCGACCATCTCGCTCACGGTGCGAAAGCCGAGCTTGGCCATCAGCTCGCGCACCTCCTGCGCGACGAAGCGCATGAAGTTGACGACGTGGGCGGCGTCGCCGGTGAACTTCTGGCGCAGCTTGGGATCCTGGGTGGCCACGCCCACCGGGCAGGTGTTGAGGTGGCAGACGCGCATCAGGATGCAGCCGACGGTGACCAGCGGCGCCGTCGAGAACCCGTACTCCTCGGCGCCCAGCAGGGCCGCCACGACGACGTCGCGCCCGGTCTTGAGCTGGCCGTCGGTCTCGACGGTGATGCGCGAGCGCAGGTTGTTCAGCACCAGCACCTGGTGCGTCTCCGCCAGCCCCAGCTCCCAGGGCGCGCCGGCGTGCTTGATGCTGGTCAGCGGCGAGGCGCCGGTGCCGCCGTCGTGGCCACTGATGAGCACGACGTCGGCGTGCGCCTTGGCCACCCCCGCCGCCACCGTGCCCACGCCCACCTCGGCCACCAGCTTGACGCTGATGCGGGCGCGCGTGTTGGCGTTCTTGAGATCATGAATCAGCTGCGCCAGATCCTCGATCGAATAGATGTCGTGGTGAGGCGGCGGCGAGATGAGGCCGACGCCCGGCGTGGCGTTGCGGACCTTGGCGATCCACGGGTAGACCTTCGACCCCGGCAGCTGGCCGCCCTCGCCGGGCTTGGCCCCCTGGGCCATCTTGATCTGAAGCTCCTGCGCGTTGACCAGGTACTGGCTGGTCACGCCGAAGCGCCCCGACGCCACCTGCTTGATGGCGCTGTTGCGCGAGTCGCCGTTCGCGTCCAGGACATAGCGCGCCGGGTCCTCGCCCCCCTCGCCGGTGTTGCTCTTGCCGCCGATGCGGTTCATGGCGATGGCCAGCGTCTCGTGCGCTTCCTTGCTGATGGATCCGTACGACATGGCGCCGGTCTTGAACCGCTTGACGATCGCCTCGACGGACTCGACCTCGTCGATGGGCACCGGCGGCCGCGTCGACTGCAGGTCCATCAGACCGCGCAGCGTGCACAGGTGCTGCGACTGGTCGTCGATCAGCTTCGAGTATTCCTTGAACACGCTGTAGTTGCCGCTGCGGCAGGCGTACTGCAGCTTGTGGATGCTCTCCGGGTTGAAGAGGTGGTACTCGCCGCCGCGCCGGTACTGGTACTGACCGCCCGGATCCAGCGTGTGCGTCGGCAGCGGGCGATCGGGGAACGCGCGCAGGTGGCGCTGGCGCACCTCCTCGGCGATCTCGGGAAGGCCGATGCCGGCGATGCGCGACGCCGTCCAGGTGAAGTACTCGTCGATCAGCTCCTGGTTGAGGCCGATGGCCTCGAACACCTGGGCGCCGTGATAGCTCTGGATGGTCGAGATCCCCATCTTCGAGCAGACCTTGACGATCCCCTTGCCGACCGCCTTGACGAACTTCTGCTCCGCCTTCTCGGCGTCGCCGCCCGGCAGCGTCCCCTGGCCGACCATGTCGCGGATGGTCTCGAAGGCGAGATAGGGGTTGATGGCGCTGGCGCCATAACCGAGCAGCAGACAGAAGTGATGCACCTCGCGCGGCTCGCCGCTCTCGAGCACCAGGCCGACGCGCGTGCGCGAGCCCTCGCGCAAGAGGTGGTGCTGCACCGACGAGACCGCCAGCAGCGCCGGGATGGGCGCCAGATCGTGGTCGTGGCCGCGGTCCGAGATGATGATGATGTTGTGGCCGGCGGCGATCGCCTCGCTGCACTTGCGGCGCATCTCGTCGATGCCGCGCCGGAGCCCCTCGCCGCCCTCGGCGATCCGGAACAGCATGGGCACGGTGACGGCGGAGAACCCGTGCGAGCCGTTCTTACCGTCGAGGTGGCGCAGCTTCGCCAGCTCGTCGTTGCGCAGGACCGGCGTGTGCAGGCCGATCTGGCGCGCCGAGGCCGGCGTCGGTTCCAGCAGGTTCCCCTCCGGACCGATCGCCGTGTCGACCGCCATGATCAGCTCCTCGCGGATGGCGTCGACGGGCGGGTTGGTCACCTGGGCAAAGAGCTGCTTGAAGTAGTTGTACAGGAGCTGCGGCTTGTCGGAGAGCACCGCCAGCGGCGTGTCGGTCCCCATCGACCCCATCGCCTCCACGCCGTCGGTGGCCATGGGCGCCACCAGCACCTTGAGATCCTCGGTGGTGTAGCCGAACGCCTCCTGCCGGCGCAGCACGGTCTCGTGGCCGGGCTCGATCACCGTCGGTGGCCGCGGTAGGTCGTCCAGCGCAACCAGGTACTCCTTCAGCCACAGGCCATACGGCTGGGCGGTGGCGATCGCCGTCTTGAGCTCGTCGTCGCCGATGATGCGGCCGGCGGCGGTGTCGACCAGGAACATGCGCCCCGGCTGCAGGCGGCCTTTCTCCAGCACGCGTTCGGGCGGGATCGGCAGCACGCCGACCTCGGACGCCATCACCACGAGATCGTCCTTCGTGACGTAATAACGGGACGGACGCAGGCCGTTGCGATCCAGCACGGCGCCGATGCGGGTGCCGTCGGTGAAGGCCACCGACGCCGGGCCGTCCCAGGGCTCCATCAGGCAGCCGTGGAACTCGTAGAAATCCTTCTTCACCTGCGACATCGACTCGTGGTTCGACCACGGCTCGGGGATCATCATCATCATCGCGTGCGGCAGCGATCGCCCCGACAGCATCAGCAGCTCCAGCACGTTGTCGAACATGCCGCTGTCGCTGCCGTCGGTGTCGATGACGGGGATGCACTTCTTGAGGTCGTCGCCGAACAGCTTCGACTCGAACATGCTCTCGCGGGCGTGCATCCAGTTGACGTTGCCGCGCAGGGTGTTGATCTCGCCGTTGTGGGCGATCAGGCGGTAGGGGTGGGCGCGCGACCAGCTTGGGAAGGTGTTGGTCGAGAAGCGCGAGTGCACCATGGCCAGCGCCGACTCGACCTTGTCGCTGGTGAGATCGGGATAGAACGCGCCCAGCTGGTCGGAGTTCAGCATCCCCTTGTAAACGATGGTCCGGCTGGACAAGCACGGGATGTAGAAGTGCCCGCGCTCGGGGATGGCCGACCGGCGCACAGCGTGGCGGGCCTTGCGGCGGATGACGTACAGCTTGCGCTCGAACGCCATGTCGTCGGGGCCGGCGCTCTGCCCCAGCGTGCTGCCGATGAAGATCTGCCGGATCACCGGCTGCGACGCCTGCGCGGTGGGGCCGAGCAGGCGGTTGTCGGTGGGGACTGTCCGCCAGCCGAGAAAGGTCTGTCCTTCTTCGCGCACGGCCTGTTCGAAGATGCGCTCGCACGCTTCGCGGCTGTCCCGGTCAGTGGGCAGGAAGACCACGCCGGCGCCGTACTGGCCGGCCGCCGGCAGCTTGATGGAAAGCTTCTCGCACTCCTCGGCCAGGAAACCGTGCGGGATCTGCAGCAGGATGCCGGCGCCGTCGCCCGTGTTCTTCTCGCAACCGCAGGCGCCGCGGTGCTGCAGATTCAGGAGAACCTGGATGGCGTTCTGGACGATGCTCGACGACTTGCGCCCCTTGAGATCGACGACGAAGCCGACCCCGCAGGCGTCATGCTCTTGCTCGGGTAGATAAAGACCCTGCCGCCCCGGTCCCTGATGCGTTTTCATCTCGACGACCCTTTTCCTCCGCGGTGGCCAACCCCGAATCCGGGCCTCCGCTCACGCGCCGCGATCGGCATCATCACGAACTTGCTATCGAAAACGTCCCAATGCGCAAAGACGACGAATCTACCACAGTGTGTGAACGTCCCCTCTCCAAATTCCCGTGACGCTATCCAGTTTGGGCCGGAGCTGTAAAGCCCGCGGTCGCCGCAAGCAACGAAATGCTCGGAACCGAAATACGCTGGAAACATTTGGTTGCCCTACACATGGCTTGCGCGATCCGGCCCGGCGCGGGGTGCGACGCACCCTCGGCTCAATTGCGGCTGATATCGGGCGAGCGGTAACCGAGGTACTTCCGGCTCTTGATGATCTCCGCCACCTCGCGCGGGACCATCTCCTCCCAGGCGTGGTCACCGTGCCGGATCTTCTCCAGCGCGTCGCGCGAGAAGATCTGGAGGTAGTCGTGGTTGATCTTCTCCAGCTGCACGATGTACCCGCGATCGACCAGGTAGCCGTAGAGCTTGCGCAGCCCGGGCGCCACCTCCAGGTTCTGCACCGTCACCAGCTTCCCCGACGTCTTGTCCAGCAGCGGGTAGATGTAAAGCTTGAGGTCGTTCTTGAACAGGCGACCGAACGACTCGAGGATGCCGCCCTCCAGCTCGGTGTAGTACTTCTCCTCGAAGAGATCGCGCAGGCTGGCCGCGCCCATGGTGATGGCGATGCGCCGCTTGGTGTACTGGCCCAGGTAGGCGGCCAGCCGGTAGTACTCGAAGTAGTCGGAGATGAGGACGGTCTTGCCCGACGCCGCCAGCATGTCGGCGCGCGCCAGGAAGTCGGCGCGGTCGATCTTCCCCCCCTCCTCGCGCAGGTTGCGCATGGTCAGCTCCATCAGCTCGACGACGTGCTCGTCGGGGCGCGCGGATTCGGCGGCGGGGCGCGGGGCGGCCAGATCCTGCTCGAAGGCCTCGCGGGCGGCCCGCAGCATGTCGATGTTGACGTGACAGACGGGGCGGAAGCTGCCGCGCTCGACCAGCACGTTCCGCTTGTACAGCACCTCCGACGGCTGCAGCACCTGCCCCGACGGCGCGAACATCGCCGTGCCCGACAGGCCCATCTGCACCAGCTTCATGCTCATCAGCCGGTTGTCGACCTGCCGGAACTCGATGCCCGAAAACTCGATCATGTCGATGGCCACTCGCTTGGTCGTCAGGCCGTCCAGCAGCGATTCGATGAGCAGCTCCGGATCGGGGTAGAGGCAGAACGCGCCGTGCAGCAGGTTGACGCCCACGATGCCCAGCGCCTCCTGCTGCAGGGCGTTCGTGCCGTCCAGCATGCGCACGTGAATGATGATCTGGCTGTCCTGGTCGCGCGGCCGCGACTGGAACTTCACGCCCATCCAGCCGTGGCACTCGTTGGTGCCGGAATAGTTGCGCGCCGACACCGTGTCGGCGAAGACGAAGAACGCCGTGTCGGCGCCGCGCGTGTCGTCGAGGCGCTCGCGGTTCAGCTGGTGCTCGTGGTCCAGCATCGCCTGCAAGCGGGGACGGCAGACGTAGCGGTCGGCCCGGCCGTAGATCGCGTCGCTGACCGTCATGTCGTAGGCGGACATGCTCTTCGCCACCGTACCGGCGGCCCCGCCCACGCGGAAGAACCAGCGGACGACCTCCTGGCCGGCGCCGATCTCGGCGAAGGTTCCGTACCGGCGGGCGTCGAGGTTGATCTGAAGGGCCTTGGCGTGGGTGTCGAGAACACGGTCCTCGCGGGTCTGCGGTCGCATGGCCCCGCAGTGTAGCCAGCTTTTTGTATCCGCCTCGTAACAACCGTGTGTCGGGTGGGACGGCCGGGCGGGTCGATCGAGGATCGCCGAGCTCAGCGACGGGCGCCGGCCGCGCGAGCCGGCGCGGCGCGAGACACCTCTTCCTCGTCGTCCGTCAGCTTCTCCAGCAGCCGGCAGAGCTGGCCCTGCTCCGCGCGGGAGAGCCGCGAAAACAGGGCGTCGACGCCGGCGTGGATGCGCGGCTGCGCCCGGACGAGGAGGGCGGCGCCGGCGGGGGCGACGGTGATCAGCACGCGCCGCTTGTCGCCGGGATCGCGCCGCCGGGTGACCAGTTTCTGCAGTTCCAGCTCCGCCAGCAGGCGCGAGAGCGCGGCCGGTTCCAGCTCGATGTCCTGGGCTAGCTGCAGCTGGTTCGGATCGCCGCCCGACGAGAGGCGCTTGATGATCTGGACCACCGGCCACGACAGGCCGATGGGCTCCAGCTCGGCGCGGATGCTGGTGGCGATCCGGCGGCGGACCTTCTTGAGCAGACAGGCCAGCTGGTAGGCGCCCTGCTGCCCGGAAGGCGTTCGATCGGTCATTCGACCGGACATGACATTGGATCGATGATAAAAACAATCGTTGCGTTGTCAATGGATTTGGGTGATAGTCTCGCCTCCGGATGTCGGGGTGCGCCCGCGGACCTCCGATCGCAAGACACATATCGCAGTGAGGGTGTTGCAGTGACGACCAGGCTCAGAAAGTCGATCCCGCTCGGTGCCTCGTTGTTGTGGTGGTCGGTCGCGGCGACTCTGGCGCTGCCCGCCTGCCAGGAAGGGAAGGCCAAGACGGCGCCCCCGACGCCGCGGGTGGTGGTGGCCACGGCCAGCCGCCGCGACATGGCCCTCACCGTCGAGGCGGTGAGCGCGCTGGACGGATACGTGAACGCCGACATCCGGGCGCGCGTGCGCGGCGTCCTGCAGGCCCAGCGCTACAAGGACGGCGCCACGGTCAAGGAAGGGCAGCTGCTGTTCACCATCGATCGCGCGGAGTTCCAGGCGGCGCTGGATTCGGCGCGGGCGGCGCTGGCGCGCGCGCAGACGGCGGCGGCGCACAACCACGCGCAGCTCGCCCGCCGGCAGGAGCTGGGCGCCTCGCGCGTCGTCAGCCAGCAGGAGCTGGAGGACGCCGAGGCGGCGGACCGCGACGCCGGGGATCAAGTGCGCGCGGCCCAGGCGCAGCTCCGGCAAGCGGAGCTCAACCTCTCGTACACGGAGATCCGCTCGCCGGTGACGGGCATCGCCGGGATGGCCAACGTGCGCGTCGGCAACCTGGTCGGGCAAGACGGGCCCACGATGCTGACCACGGTCAGCGAGGTCAACCCCATCCGCGCCACCTTCCCGATGAGCGAGATCGATTACGTTCGCGCGGCCGAGCGGCTCAAGCGCCTGGACGGCCGCGACCGCGCCTGGGCGGAGGCTCAGTTTGCCAAAATGGGCAAGATGGGCAAGACGGGAACGACGGGAACGACGACGAGGACGACGGCGCGCGCGCCGGCCGGCGGCGGCAAGGACGCCGCGCCCGGCGGCGCCGACGACAGCGTCGAGCTGGTGCTGTCCGACGGTTCGGTCTTTCCGTACCGGGGCGTGATCGTCGCCGTCAACCGCCAGGTCGATCCCAGCACCGGCACCATCCAGCTGCAGGCGCTGTTCCCGAACCCGGACGGCCTGCTGCGCCCGGGCCAGTTCGGACGCGTGCGCCTGCACCGGACCGACCTGGGCAGCAACGCGCTGGTCGTGCCCGAGCGAGCGGTGATCCAGGTGCAAGGCACGTCGTCGCTGGCCGTCGTCGGCCCGGGGGAGAAGGTCCAGCTTCGCCGCGTCGAGGTGGGGCCATCCGCCGACGGCTGGCGCATGATAACGGCGGGCTTGCAGGACGGCGAGCGCGTCGTCGTCGATGGCGTGCAGAAGGTCACCGACGGCGCGACCGTCATCGCCAGCGCGGCGCCCGCCACTGCGCCGGTGCCGGTGCCGGCGACCGCGACCGCGCCCGCCGGCGCCGCGTCGCCGAGCGCGGCGCGCTGAGGAGGTGCCGCCGTGATCTCCGCCTTCTTCGTTCGCCGCCCCATCGTCGCCATCGTCATCGCGATCCTCACCGTCATGCTGGGCGCGGTGGCGCTGATCGGTCTGCCCATCGCGCAGTTCCCGCAGATCATCCCGCCCCAGATCGTCATGACCACGGCGTTCACGGGCGCGGACGCCCAGACCATCGAGCAGTCGGTGGCGACGCCGATCGAGCAGCAGGTCAACGGCGTCGACAACATGCTCTACATCCAGTCGACGAACGCCAACGACGGCACCATGACCCAGCAGGTGACGTTCGACGTCGGCACCAATATCGACATCGACAACGTGCTGGTGCAGAACCGCTTCTCGCAGGCGCAGACGTTCCTTCCCCAGGACGTGAAGAACTTCGGCGTCACGATCAAGAAGTCGCTGAACTTTCCCCTCATCGTCATCTCGCTCTACTCGCCGGACCAGCGCTACGACGCCTCGTTCCTCACCAACTACGGCATCATCAACATCATCGACGCCCTGCTGCGCATTCGCGGCGTGGGCGACATCCGCAACCTCGGCGCGTCGGATTACGCCATCCGCATCTGGCTGCGGCCCGACGTGCTGGCGCGCCTGGGCCTGACGGTCAGCGACGTGCAGAACGCCGTGCGCGCCCAGAACGTGGTCAACCCCGCCGGCCAGGTGGGCGCTGAACCGGCGCTGCCCGGCCAGCAGTTCACGTACACCGTACGCGCGCAGGGCCGCCTGGTGACCCCCGAGGAGTTCGCCGACGTCATCGTGCGCGCCAACCCCGACGGGTCGCTGGTGCGCGTGAGCGACGTGGCGCGGGTCGAGATGGGCTCGCTGAACTACGCGCAGGTCGGCGCCTTCAACGGCCAGCCGGCGGGCGTCATCGCGGCGTTTCAGCTGCCGGGGTCGAACGCGCTGGACGTGGCGTCGTCGATCCGGTCGACGATGGACGACCTCAAGAAGCGCTTCCCGCCGGGGATGGACTACAAGATCACGCTGGACACCACGGCGCCGGTCAAGGCGGGCATCGAGGAGATCCTGGTGACGCTGGGCGAGGCCATCGGCCTGGTGGTGCTGGTGGTCTTCATCTTCCTGCAGAGCTGGCGCGCCACGCTGATCCCGCTTTTGACCGTGCCGGTGTCGCTGGTCGGCGTCTTCGCGGTGTTCCCGTTCCTGGGCTTCTCCATCAACACGCTGTCGCTGTTCGCGCTGGTGCTGGCCATCGGCCTGGTCGTCGACGACGCCATCGTCGTGGTCGAGGCGGTCGAACGTCACATCGAGGAGGGGATGGCGCCGCGCGAGGCCACGCTGAAGGCGATGTCGGAGGTGCAGGGCCCGGTCATCGGCATCGCGCTGATCCTGGCGTCGGTGTTCATCCCGGTGGCGTTCATGGCCGGCATCACCGGGCGCCTGTACCAGCAGTTCGCGCTGACCATCGCCATCTCGGTGCTGATCTCCGCCTTCAACGCGCTGACGCTGAGCCCGGCGCTGTCGGCGCTGCTGCTGCGCCCGCGCGGCGAGCCCAAGGGGCCGCTCGGACGCCTGGGCGCGCGCTTCAACCGGCTGTTCGCGCGCGCCACTGACGGCTACATCGGCGCGAACGCGCGCCTGGTGCGCAAGCTGGTGCTGCCGCTCGGGCTTTTAGCTTTGGTCGCCGCTTCGTCGGCGGCGATCGGGCGCAAGCTGCCCTCGGGCTTCCTGCCCGACGAGGACAACGGGTACGCGGTCATCGGCATCCAGCTGCCGGACGCGGCGTCGCTGCAGCGGACCCGGGCCGTGCTGAAGAAGGTCGAGGCCGTGCTGGCCCAGGCCGAGGGCGTGCAGGCGTACAACACCATCGCCGGTTACAGCTTCTTCACGCGCTCGGCCGCCAGCTATGCCGGCACCGGGTTCATGGGCTTCAAGCCGTGGGCCGAGCGCGATCGCCCCGACCTGACGGCGAAGGCGATCATCGCCCGGCTGAACGCCGAGTTCGGCAAGATCCCCGACGCCCGCGTGTTCGCGCTGTTGCCGCCGGCCATCCCGGGCATCAGCGCCGCCGGCGGCTTCAGCATGTTCCTGCAGGACCGCAGCGGCGCCAGCGTCGGCTTCCTGGCCGAGAACGTGAAGAAGTTCGTCGACGCCGCCCGCAAGCGGCCCGAGCTGCAGAACGTGAACCCCAACTTCTCCCCGTCGGTGCCGCAGGTCTTCGCCGAGATCGACAAGGAGAAGGTGATGAAGCAGGGCGTGCCGATCGCCGACGTGTACGCGGCCCTGCAGGCGTTCCTGGGCGGATCGTACGTCAACGACTTCACGCGCTTCTCGCGCCAGTGGAAGGTGTTCGTGCAGTCCGAGCCGGCGTTCCGCAAGAACGCCGACAACCTGAAGGACTTCTACGTGCGCAACGCCAAGGGCGAGATGGCGCCGCTGTCGTCGTTCGTCCGCGTGCGGACCACGACCGGACCCGAGTACACGGTGCGCTTCAACCTGTTCCGCGCCGCCGAGGTCATCGGCGCCCCCGCGCCCGGGTACAGCTCGGGGCAGGCGCTGGCGGCGCTGGAGGAGGTGGCCGCCGAGACGCTGCCGGCGGAGATGGGCTACGCCTGGAACGCACTTTCGTATCAGGAGAAGGTCGCGCAGGGCGGGACGGTGAAGGTGCTGGGCCTGTCGCTGATCTTCGTCTTTCTGATCCTGGCGGCTTTGTATGAAAGCTGGTCGCTGCCGTTCAGCGTTCTGCTCAGCACGCCGGTGGCGGTGCTGGGGGCCTTCCTGGGCCTCTTGGCGCGGCGGTTCGACAGCAACATCTACGCGCAGATCGGCCTCGTCATGCTGGTGGGCCTGACAGCGAAGAACGCCATCCTGATCGTCGAGTTCGCGAAAGAACGCCTGGATAGCGGGCGCCCGCTGATCGACGCCGCGCTGGAAGGGGCGCGGTTGCGGCTGCGTCCGATCCTGATGACGTCGTTCGCCTTCATCTTCGGCTGCCTGCCGCTGTGGGCCGCGTCCGGCGCCGGCTCGGCGGCGCGGCGCATGCTGGGGACGACCGTCGTCTCCGGCATGACGGCGGCGACGCTGCTGGGGATCTTCTTCGTGCCGGCGCTGTTCGTCTTCATCGAACGGGTGGCGGGGCGCGGGCATGGCCACGCCGCCGCCGCCGCGCCCGTCTCCTCCGTCGCGCACGCGTCGCTGCACGGCGAGAGGGCGGAGTGACGGGCGCGCGGCTGTTTCGGGCGGCGGCGCTGGTCGTTGTCGAGGCGCTGCTGGTCGGCGGCACAACGGCGCGGGCCCAGGAGCCGTTGGTCAAGGTGACGTGGCAGCAGGCGATCGAGCGCGTGCTGACACGCAACCCGACGGCAGTGGTGGCGGCGCAGGAGATCGAACGAGCCAGCGCCCTGGTGCGCGAGGCGCGCGCCAGCTGGCTGCCGACGCTGAGCGCGAACGGCAGCTACACGCACGTGCACGCGGACGGGATCACGCCCGACATCAAGGGCGCCAACCTCCAGCTGACGGTTCCGATCGTGGCGCCGACGGCCTGGATGAACGATTCGCATGCCGGCGACAACCGCGAGGTCGTCCGATCGAACGCCACCGACATCGGCCGGCAGCTGGCCGCCGCCGCCGGGCGCGCCTATCTGGCCGTGCTGCTGCAACATCGCCAGGTCGAGGTCGCCGACCGCGCGCGCGAGACCGCGGCGGCGCATTACGACTACGCGCACACCCGCCTCGAGCACGGGATCGGCAACGGGATCGACGACGCGCGCGCCGAGCAGGAGCTGCGCACGACCGAGGTGACCCTCAAGAACGCGCAGTCGGCGCTGGTGCGCGCGCAGAGCGCGCTGGCCATCTTGCTGTCGGAGGCGACCCTGGTCGACATCGCGGACGAGGTCGCGCTGGCGTCGCCGCCCACCGTCGAGCAGGCGATGGCCGCCGCCAGCGGGCAGCGCAGCGACGTGCGGGTGGCGCAGACACGCCGCCTGGCGACGGAGCACCTGCGCCGCGACGACTGGGTCTACTACGCGCCGACGCTGCTGGCCCAGGCGCAGGCGTTCGACCAGACCAAGACATCGCTGCAGCTGGGCAAGGGCTGGGAGGCGACGCTGGTGCTGTCGATCCCGCTGTTCGACGGCGGGTTTCGCTACGGCGTGCAGCGCGAGCGCCGGGCGCTGGACGAGGAAGCGCGCGCGCAGCTCGACGGTCTTCTGCGCCAGGTCAGCGTCGAGGTGCGCGCCACCTTCGCGGTGCTGCGCACGGCCGACGAGAGCCTGGTCTCCGCGCGCGCCGCCGTGAACGCGGCGCTGCGGGCGGCCGCGCTGGCGGACAAGTCGTACCGCGCCGGCGCCACCACCAACATCGAGGTCGTCGACGCCCAACGGCAGGCGCGCGACGCCGAATCGCAGGCCGCGCTGGCCGAGGACGGCGCGCGCCAGGCCCGCCTGGACCTGCTCATCGCCACGGGCGCGTTCCCGTGACCAGTCGAAGCTGAATCGCCGACCGCCGGCCTCGCCGCCGCTATCGACCGCTACTGATCGAGGATGCGGCGGACGGTGTCGCGCACGGCGCCGTACGCGTTCGGCAGCAGGACCGGTTGATTCGCGTAGCGGGGCTTCGGCACGTCGGCCAGCGTGCCCTCGTGGTACTGCGTCTTGAAGTCGGTGAACTTCAGGCCGTTGGCGGTGCTGACGACGACGACCCGGTGCTGGCTGGTGATGTCGCCGCGCCCGACCAGCTTCTCCAGCGCCGCCAGGGCCACGCCGGTGTGCGGGCAGTTGAACAGGCCCGTGCGATCGGCGCGCGCCGCCGCGTCGGCCAGCTCGGCCTCCGACGCTTGCTCGACCACGCCCTCGAACTTCTGCAGCGTGCGGATCGCCTTGCGCACGCTGACCGGGTTGCCGATCTGGATCGCCGAGGCCAGCGTCGGCTTGGCGACGACGGCGTGGAACTTGTCGAAGCCCTCCTTGTACGCCAGGTACAGCGGGTTGGCGGCCTGGGCCTGGGCCACGCAGATGCGCGGCAGCTTCTGGATCACGCCCAGGTCCCTCATCATCAGGAAGCCAGCGCCGAGAGCGCTGACGTTGCCCAGGTTCCCCCCCGGGATCAGCACCCAGTCGGGCACCGCCCAGTCGAACTGCTGCACCATCTCGATGGCGACGGTCTTCTGCCCCTCGATGCGCAGGCTGTTCATGCTGTTCGCGAGATAGACGCCCTCCTTCTCCGCCAGCTCTTGCACGATGCGCATGCAGGCGTCGAAGTCGCCGTCGATGGCCAGCACGGTGGCGCCGTTGGCCAGCGGCTGGACGAGCTGCGCCGTCGAGACCTTGCCGCGCGGGAGGATGACCATGGCCCGGATGCCGGCCGCCGCCGCGTACGCCGCCAGCGCCGCCGACGTGTCGCCCGTCGACGCGCAGGCCACGGCCCGGATGGCCTTGCCGTCGGCGATCATCTGTTTCACCGTCGAGACCAGCACGGTCATGCCCAGATCCTTGAAGGACCCGGTGTGGGAGACGCCGCACTGCTTGACCCAGAGATCGGTCAGGCCGAGCTCCCGGCCATAGCGCTCGGCCCACAGCAGGTTGGTCCCCCCTTCCAGCATCGAGACGACGTTCTCGTCGTGGACGTGCGGCTGCACCCACTCCTTCTTGCCCCACACGCCCGAACCGTACGGCCACTGCGTGCGCAGGTAACGCTCGTCGAACAGCTTGATCCAGGCGGCGGCGCTGCGCGACTTCAACGCCTCGAGGTCGTGCACGACCTCGAGGAGATCGCCGCACTTGGGGCAGCGGTAGATGATCTCGTCCAGTGGATACTCGCCGTGACAGCCGGCGATGCAGCGGAAAGTGGATCGGGAGGCCATGGCCGCCAATTTAGCGCATGCGGGCGGTGGTTGGTCGGCCCGTCGCGCGCGACCGGCGCGTTACGGGCAGACCCCACCGTCCTTCACGGCGCCGGGCAGGAGGAGAAGCGCACCATGGTTGTTGGCCCTGGCGCGTAGAAGACAGATACCTCGAGCTCGCTGGGACAGGGCGAGTAGCGCAGCCGGATCCAGAAACCGCTGTTCGGCTGCGGGTGAATGTTGATCTGGTAGCTGCTTTCGCCTTCGGGCGAGATGTCATAGTCGAGCTGATAGGCGAAACCAGAGCCGCGCTCGGCGCCGGAGGCTCCCGCGACCAGGTAGTACATCTTGCCTCCGCCCGTCGACCCGTTGCCGTTCAGATCGCGCGAGGCAGGTGCCCATTCGACCCCGATCGCATCGGCTGGCGCGCCGGCATTTTTTTGCCAGGCGTCGTCGCAGAATTGCCAGCGGCCCTGCATGACGGCGTAGGCGGCGTCTATCGAGCTCAAGGGCTGGACCTCGCCCGCGGGTGTGCCGCAGGTTGCGTTGCATTCAGGCGCGACCGGCGCGGTCAAGTCATTGTCGACCGAACTGCAGATTCCTGGCGGCCCGGCAGCGCCCCCGCCATCGGGTTCGCCGGTGCCGCTGCCGGCGGTCCCAGGCGACGTCGGGCCTGTTCGGGGCGCGCTCGCGTTCTGGAAGGGGCTTCCGCCGCAACCGCCGGCGCACCCGACCAAGACCGCCAGCGCGACGGCACCAGATTTTCCTGAAAGACGAGTGGACATAGCAGACGACAACAGACAACAGCAACACTCGTGCCCAGACTGGCGAGGCGCGCCGATTGGAGACAATCTCGCAGCGATCGCCGAACGCCCGCCACGATCGGGCGACGCGATCGCGACATTCCGATCAGGAAATAAGACTCCGCCTGTCCAGCGGCACCGGTTGCGCACACTCATGAACCAGCTAGACATCGGTTCATGAACAGATACGCTCCCTGATCGCGACAACCACCATCGTGCCGCGGCGTTCGCCGACCGACGAATGATTCCAGCCTCACTCTTCGCCGCTGCTGTTTATTTGTTGCCGGTCGTGGGCTTGCTGGTCGTTCGCAGCCGCCGTGACCGGACGCTTTGGGACCTGGCAGCGGACGTGGTGCTGGCCGTCGCCGCGGACCTGCTGGGCGTTCTGCTGTTGACCCGGTTCATGCGGCTGGAAGCGGCGGCGATAGTCAGCCGGATCCTCTGGCTGCTGGCCCTGGGCGCCGCCGCGGCGATCCGGGTCCGGGCTGGCGACCGTCCTCGCTGGCCCGCCGCGCTGGACCGGTCGCTGACGGCGGGCATCGTGGTCCTGATGGTGGCCGGCGCCGCCCTCAGCATGACGCTGTCACGCACCAGCCTGGCCTGGGACCGCGACTTTCACATTCCGATGGTGGCGTCGCTGCGCGGCCAGAAGATTCCCTTCGTCAGCATGTACCAGCCGCAGCTGGACCTGGCCTATCACTTCACGGGCGACGTCCAGGCGGCGATGCTCCAGACCTACAGCGCGGTCTCGCTGCATGCTGCCCTGGCAATTTCACTGGCGCACGACCTGATGTTCGCCCTGCTGGGCGCCGTCGTCGGCCTGGCAGCGGGCGCGATGGGCATCCGCCGGCCCGCCCTGCAGGTGGCCATCTTCGCGGCGATCCTGCTCGCCGGACCGATGACCCTGGCCCAGTCGCCCAGGAGCGACGGCGGCTACTCGGTCGGGAACATGTTCTCGCTCAGCTATCGCCCGCACTCCTGCCTGGCCTTCGTCCTGACCATCGGGTTTGTCACGGCGATCGTGGGCAGCGTGTTCCGGCAGCGCGGCGGCGTGCCGTCGCGTCTTTATCCTTCGCTGCTGGTGGCGACCGGCCTGCTGGCGCTGACTGACGAGTCCACGCTGGTCCTGCTGGGGATTTTCCTGGGCGTGGCCTGGCTGCACGACCCGGCCTGTCTGGCGCCGACCCGCCGGCGCGGCGTCCTGAAGCTGGCCCTGCTGGTCGCGGCCATCGCAGCGCCCATCCTGATCTTCGGGGGACCGCTGGGCCTGCACGCCGAACGCTATCCCATCGGCTTGGTCGCGCCGCGGTCCCCTGGTTGGGATGTTGCTTCGATACCACTGACCAGCGTCGTTGGACGCAGCCGGGTGGTCGAGGATCTCTTCTCGATCCTGGGCGTGCTGCTGGCGGCGCTGTTCTTCGTCGTGCGTCCAGGCCAGCGCGAAACCCGGACGCTGGCGCTGGCGTTCATCGCGCTGGCGGCGAGCGCGATCATTGCCCTCACCTGCCTGGATTTCAATCACCGGCCGGTCGAGAACCATCGCTGGGTCACCGCCGCTTTCCTGCTGGCGCCCCTGGTGGGAGCGTTCCTGCTGGTCGAGCCCAACCCGACCAGCCCGGCCACGCGCCGGACCGCCACCGTCGTCGCGATGGTCATCTATGTTTCGAATGGACTGGCCATGGCTTGCACGGTCGACTGGATGGTGAGCGGTCTCGGCGCGCGCATGCGGCGGGCCCTGCCCGCGGCGGCGGAGAATCTGTACGGACTCGATTGTCGCGCGCTGACCGGCACCCGGCTGGGTGAACGCGCGGTTCCCACTTATGTGGACCGCCGTCGCATCACGACGTGGGTCGGATGTCACGCGACGATGATGGCGGGCCCGCCGAGCGCGGTCGACGGCCACAAGATCAAGACCAATGGCGGCTATGCCGTGGGTCAGGCGGCCCTGGACGATCTGTCCCAGAACATCCTGCGCGCCGGTCAGCCCCTGCGCGTCGCCTGCCTGACCGGCGGAGGCAGTCCGGATCCGATCTGCACCGCCGCCCAGCAGCCAGGGGTGGCCGATTGCAAGCCCGCGGGAAGCCTCTACACCGTCTGCCAGGTCGCCGCCGATCAGCGCGTCCGGCTGGGGATGCGCTAGCGAGGATCCCGAGCTCGCCCGCGATGGGCTGCGACGGCCAGGGCGTCTGCGCCCCACGCGCGGTCGTGATAAACCTTGCCGCCTGATGGCAGGCAAGAAGGCGGCACCCGAGGTGCACAAGTTCGGGGGGGCGTCGCTGGGCGATGCCGAGGCGTTCCGGCACGCGGTCGGCATCATGCAGAAGCGGACGGCGCCGCGGGCGATCGTCGTGTCGGCGCTGGCCGGCATCACCGACGCGCTCCTGGGCCTGGCGAATCGCGCCACCGCCGGCGGCGATGCCCACCTCGGCCGCGACGCCGAGACGCTGCGCACGCGCTATCGCGCCATCCTGGACGCCGTCTGTCCGGCGGGCGAGGCCGCGCACGCGCAGATCGGCAAGGTGATCGATCAATCGACCGAAGAGCTGCTGGGCCTTCTGCAGAGCCTGACCTTCCTGCGCGAGCTGACCGCGCGCACGAGCGATCTGGTGGTGTCGCGCGGGGAGCGACTGTCGGCGCAGCTGTTCGTCGCGGCGCTGGCCGGGTCGGGCGTCAAGGCCCGCTACGTCGACGCGCTGGAGGTGGTGTTCACCAACGGCCCGTACGGCGGGGCGTCGCCGAACCTGGCGCTCACCGACGCGGCGGCGCGCCGGGTGCTGCGGCCGCTGATCGACGGCGGCGTGGTGCCGGTGGTGCCGGGCTTCCTGGGCGCGGCGCCGCGCGACGAGGAGGACGGCGCCGCGGCCAAGGGCCGGCCGCCCGGCGTGGCGACGCTGGGGCGCGGCGGCTCCGATCTGACGGCGACGCTGCTCGGGCGGGCGCTGGGCGCGGCGCAGGTCTCGCTGTGGAAGGACGTGCCGGGCCTGCTGACAGCCGATCCGCGCGTGGTCTCGAACGCGCGCGTGATCCCGCAGCTGCACGTGCGCGAGGCGGCCGAGCTGGCCTATTTCGGCGCCAAGGTGCTGCACCCGCGCGCGCTGATCCCGATCGTCGGCAAGTCGATCCCGGTCTACGTGCGCCCGTTCGCCGATCCGCGGGCGGCGGGGACGGAGATCTCGGCGCGCCGGACGCTGGACAAGTATCCGGTCAAGGCGCTGTCGGCGGCGTCCGGGCAGGCGCTGCTGACCGTCACCGGCAGCGGCATGCAGGGCGTGCCGGGGATCGCCGCGCGCACCTTCGAAGCGCTGTTCCGCATCGGCGTCTCGGTGGCGCTGATCTCGCAATCGTCGTCGGAGCAGTCGATCTGCCTGGGCGTGCCCGAGACGGCGGCGCGCAAGGCGCGCGAGCGCCTGCTGGAGGTGTTTCGCGAGGAGATAGCCCGCCAGGACATCGACGGCGTCGAGGTGCGGACCGGGCTGGCCACGCTGGCCGTCGTCGGCATCGGCATGGCCGGCCACCGGGGCATCGCGGCGCGGGTGTTCGGCGCGCTGGCGGCCGCCGGGATCAACATCGTCGCCATCGCCCAGGGCTCGTCAGAGCTGAACATCTCGTTCGTCGTCGACGCCAAGGACGCCGGCGCGGCCCAGCGGGCCATCCACGACGCGTTTCAGCTGTCGAAGATCGGCGGCGGGGGTGCCGAGCGCGCGGACCACACCGACGTCGTGCTGCTGGGGTTCGGTCAGATCGGACGCTCGCTGGCGACCATCATCGCGAAGAGGAAGAACGGCGCCGGCAAGGTGCGCGTCGTCGCGGCGCTGGATCGCAGCGGCTTCGTGTTCGACCCGAAAGGGATCTCGCCGCGCGCGGTGGGGGCGCTGTCGACCTGGAAGAAGGACGGCAAGTCGTTCGCCGACGCGCCGGCCGGCCGGCCGGCGGCGCCCGAGGACGCGGTGACCTTCCTGGCGCGGCACGCGCTGGCCGATCCCGTGCTGGTCGACGTCACCGCCGACGAGACCGGCCCGCTGGTCAAGCTGGCGCTGGGCGCCGGCATGGACGTGGTGATGGCGAACAAGCGCCCGCTGTCGGGTTCGCGCAAGGAGCGCGACGAGCTGGAGGCGTTGGCCAAGCTGCACGGGCGGCGCGTCCTGTTCGAAGCCACCGTCGGCGCCGGGCTGCCGATCCTGGACACGTACCGCAAGCTGGACGAGTCGGGCGACCGCGTTCTCAAGATCGAAGGCTGCCTGTCGGGGACGCTGGGCTTTCTGCTGACGGAGATCGGGCGCGGGCGGCCGTTCTCGCAGGCGCTGCGCAAGGCGATGGAGAAAGGATTCACCGAGCCCGATCCGCGCGACGACCTGTCGGGCGCCGACGTCGGGCGCAAGGCGCTGATCCTGGGCCGGCTGCTGGGATTCCCCGGCGAGCCCGCCGATGTCGTCGTCGAGTCGCTGGTGCCGGAGAAGTTCCGCGCGCTGGCGCTGAAGGACTTCCTCGCCTCGCTGGAGAAGCTGGACGCGGAGTGGGAGCGGCGCGCCGCCGACGCCCGCGCCAAGGGCATGCAGCTGCGCTACATCGCCTCCGTCACCAAGAGCAAGATCGCCGTCGGCCTGGCCACCGTCGACGGCAAGAGCCCGTTTCACGCGCTGAAAGGGACGGCCAACCAGATCGCGTTCACCACCACCCGCTACCGCGACAACCCTCTGGTCATCACCGGCCCCGGCGCCGGACCGGCGGTCACGGCCGCGGGCGTGTTGAACGACATCCTGGGACTGCGCGGTTGACGGCCGTCAGACCGTCCTCAGGCAGTCGGCCAGCTCATCGAGAAAGGCGCTCATTCTATCGCGCCCTGGCGGCGCGCGCCTCAGAACCAGACCAGCGCGGCGCCGGTGAGCGTGACCTGGAACTTCTTGAGGTCCATGTACCCCGGCTCGTAAGCGTAGACGGCGCTTCCGGAGAAGTCGCCGCGCACCTCGGCGCGCAGCTCGGCGTTGTTGCCCATCGGGAAGCCAGCCGTGACGGTCAGCTCTTCCACCGTCGTTCGCTTGCCGATCGGCATGCCATTGTCTGGTCGCGACAGGCGGAACCCCTCGAGATCCTGAAACACCTCGGCCCGCGCGCTGAGGTTCATCATCGCCGTCACGGGCATGCGGGCATAGCCGGCCAGCCCCCACCAGGTGGCCCCGTCTTCGTGGCCGTAGTCGAAGTTCACGTTCAGCGACAGGTTGTTGGCCAGCGTTTGCGAGGCAACGGCGTCGATCAGGATGCGCCACGGGTTGGTCATCCCCAGCGGTTCGGGGCCGGCCAGGAAGTTCAAAATGAACGTCGTCCCGAAAGACGCCGCGTACGTGCCGGAAAGACCCAACGTCTTGCCGGCGTTGTTGTCGATCGCGTTGTCCCACCCGTTGGCCAGCATCAGCTGCAACGTCAGGGCGCTGGACAGCGGCACCGTCAGCCGCAGGCCGGTGTGCGTGAAGGGGATGGCGTAGCCGAACAGGAACGAGCGCGAATAGTTCCAGTTGGCGTGCGCCTCGATCACCTCGGCGCCGGCCGCAGTGACGAACTTGCCGACGTCCAGGGTCATCGGCGTCGTGCCGCCGATGGCGAAGCTGGCGTACGCCTGCAGGATGTTTTTCCAGATTTCGACGCCGGGCGAGGACGCCGTGATATCCGCGACCGGCCCGAAGCCGAGATCGATCCGCAGGCCAACCGGCTCGGGCTTGATGCCGATGGCCAGCTTGGCGAAGGCGAGCGAGAAGGTGTCCGTCGGCGCGTCGAAGACCCGGAACGTGGCCGGAGCGGTCGCGGAGCCGCCGGGACGGAACGATCCGTACGCATCCGCCAACCCCTCGACCGCGATCAGATCCTTCCACGACTTCGCGGGCGCCGCCGGCGGAGGCGCCGGGGGCGGAGTCTGAGCCAACGCCGGAACGGACGAGAGAGCGGCAACAGCCGCGCCCACTGCCAAGTAAAAGCGCATCTTCTCCTCCTTGGTCGTTTGTGGGGCGGGAACGTATCGACGCTTCCCCCGTCGGTAAAGCGATTTCTTCCGAATACGCGCGCCGGCGCCGTTTCAGGCATTTTCGCGGGATACAATTTGGTGGAGGGACCAGAGAGGCCCCTCCACCAGGCGAGGCAGCAGAA
>DATKEU010000296.1:0-14039 GCA_035544495.1 Polyangia bacterium
TGGCGGGGTCGGTTTTTCCGAGCTATGGTCGCCGGGCGAACTGACTGCGATGGCTCATTACGTCGATCTCCACGCGCATTACCTCCCCGCGCTCGACGACGGGGCGACGGAGCTGGCGATGTCGGTGACGATGGTCAAGGCGGTGGCGAGCCTCGGATTCTCCGATCTCTTCGCGACGCCCCACCAGCGCCTGGACCTTTACATGCCGGAGCGAGCGGCGATCGACAGTGCCCACCGCCTGCTCGAGCGCACACTGGCGGAGTCGGGATCGCCGGTGCGCCTGGGCCTGGGCGCCGAGAATTTCTGGGACGACGTCTTCCATGCGCGCGCCAGGCAAAACGCGATGCCCAGCTACGACGGGGGCCCGGCATTTCTGTTCGAGGTCAACCCGCAGATGATGCCGCCGGGCATCGAGCATCAGCTGTTCGATTTTCGCACCGCGGGGCGCCTGCCGGTGCTGGCGCACCCGGAGCGTTACATGGCTGTCCAGCGCGATCCGGCGGTGGCGGAAAAGCTGGGGCGGACGGCGGCGCTGCTGATCGATCTCGGCGCGCTGGACGGCGCGCACGGCAAGCAGGAGATGAAGACGGCCCGCCGTCTGATTCTGGACGGGCTGGCCCACGCCGCCGCCTCCGATCTGCATCGCCCCGACGACGCCGCGCCGGTAGCCGCCGGGATGGACTGGATCCGCAAGCAGTGCGGCCAGGCCATCCTCGATCGATTGCTGGACGAGAACCCGCGTCGTATCTTGGCCGGCGAGCTGCCTGAGCCGCCCACACCCTGATCCCACACCCGGATCAAGGGCCGCCGGCGCGAAGAAGCGCCCAACAATCCCCGCCCACGAAAGAATCCACGACGCTGGCGATGAAGTCTCGATTCTGGTTGAAGCTGTGCGCGTCCCTGGCGGTGGGCGCGGTCTGCGTGGCGTACGCGCTGGCCGGAGTCAATGGACGCGAGGTGGTGCAGGCGCTGCGGGAGCTGCCCCTGTCGTCCATCGGCGTCTACGTCCTGATCCTGGCGGTGACGCATCTGTTCCGCACCTGGCGCTGGGAGTTCCTGTTGCGGCCGCTGGGAGTGGCGCTGCCGCCGGGCCGGCTGCTGGCGGTTTCGTCGGTCGGGTTCATGGCGATCCTCACGCTGCCCGTGCGGCTGGGCGAGTTCGTGCGTCCCTACCTGGTGGCCCGCGAGCGGCACACGCGGATGAGCACCGCTCTCGGCACGGTGGCGGTGGAGCGGATCGTCGACGGGCTCTTGATCTCGATCCTGTTCTTCGTCTCTTACCTCGCCTCGGCGGGCGACAGCTTCCCGCGCGAGCTGCGCGTGGCCGCCTGGCTGTCGCTGCTGGGCTTTCTCGGGCTGGGGGCCTTCCTGGCGCTGGCGCAGCTGTGGACGGAGGCCACCATCCGGATCGCGCTTCGCCTGTCGCTGCTGCAGTGGCTGGCGCCAAAGCAGGCGGCGGCCGCCGCCGAGCGCGTGCGCGCCGTGATCACGGGGTTTCGCGTGCTGCGCGATCCCCGCAACCTCTGTGCATTCCTGTTGCAGTCGATCATCTACTGGGGCAGCAATGGCCTCGGCATGTGGTACCTGGCTCGCCAGATGAACCTGCCGATCTCCGCCGCCGCCGCCTTCGCGACCATGGCGTTCACCGGTGTCGTGCTGACGCTGCCGAACGCGCCTGGTCTGGTCGGGCAGTTCCACGCCGCCATCAAGATGGGCCTGCTGGCCTATCTGCCGGCCGCGGTGGTGAACGGGCGCGGCGTCGCCTACGCGATCGTGCTCCACGGCGTGCAGACGATCTGGTACGTCGTGGTCGGGATGCTGGCGATGCTGGCGCTGTCGGCGGGGGGGCGTGCGCCGTCGCTGGCGGCGGCGGTGCGCGCGTCGAACCGCGCCGCCGAGGCGCCCAACCTGGAGGTGTCGTGAGGGGCGCCGCCGCGACCGTGCTGGCGGCCGCGCTGGTCGGCGCGTCGCCGGGGGCGCAGGCGCGCGCGACCAGCATCGTCCCCTATCCCGCCGCCGACGTCTGGCCGACCGCGATCCGGTTTCTGCGCGTCGATCGCGACTACGCCATCAAGGAGAAGGACGAGACCGCGGGCTACGTCATCTTCGACGTGGTCGAGAACAAGAAGACCTATCGGGGCACCCTGGAGCTGGTGGCGGCGACCGATCGCGAGGGACGCGCCGGCACGCAGCTGGTGGTCACGCTGGGCGAGCTGCCGCGGCACTACGAGACGGCGCTGCTGGACAAGCTGTCTGTCAAGCTGCGCGACGAGCGCGGCCCGCCACCGCCGACGTCGTTGCCGAAGCGGCCCGCGCCCGCGCCGGTCCCGCCGGGCGGGAACCCCGACGCGCCACCAGCCCGGCCGCCGACGACCGATCCGAGCGGGGTGCCCAGGCCGCCCGTCTGGGGACCGGAGGTGCGATGAGCACCAGCGCGCCGCTGCCGGTCGATCTACGCAGCGACACCGTCACCAAGCCGTCGCCCGGCATGCGGGCGGCGATGGCGGCGGCCGAGGTCGGCGACGACGTCCTCGGCGAGGATCCGACGGTGCTGCGGCTGCAGGCGCGCGCCGCCGCGCTGCTGGGCGTGGAGGCGGCTCTGTTCGTGCCGTCGGGGACGATGGCCAACCAGATCGCGCTCAAGGTTCACTGCGAGCCCAGCGACGAGGTGATCGTCAGCGACGGCGCGCACGTGGTCTGGCACGAGATGGGCGGCGGCGCCGCGCTGGCCGGCGTGCAGCTGACGGCGGTCGGCCGGGGCGGCCTCTTCTCCGCCGCCGACGTGGAGGGCGCGTTCCGTCCCGCCACGACGCTGCAGTCGCCGACGCGTCTGGTGTGCGTCGAGAACACGCACAACCGCGCGGGCGGGATCGTCTGGCCGCGAGCGGCGCTGGACGGGGTGATCGCGGCGTCGCGCCGCCTGGGCCTGCGCCTGCACCTCGACGGGGCGCGGCTGCTCAACGCTTGCGCCGCGTCGGGTGAGTCCCCCGCCGCGCTGGCCGCCGGCTTCGACACCGTCTCGCTCGCCTTCTCGAAAGGCCTGGGCGCGCCGGTCGGCTCGGTGATCGCCGGCGCGCGCCCGCTGGTCGAGCGCGCGCACCGCTTCCGCAAGATGTTCGGGGGCGGCATGCGCCAGGCGGGGATCCTCGCCGCCGCCGCGCTCTTCGCGCTCGAGCACAACGTCGGCCGCCTGCCCGAGGATCACGCCAACGCCCGCCTCCTCGCCGACCGCCTCGCCACGCTGCTCGGGCTCTCCGTCGAGCCGCCGCCCAGCAACATCGTGATGGTCGATCTCGGCGCGCACCTGCCGGGCGCCGCCGCGCTGTCGGAGCGGCTGGGCGCGCGCGGCGTCCTCTGCTTTCCCTTCGGCGCGCGCCGGCTGCGGCTGGTCACGCACCTCGACGTTTCGCGCGCCCAGTGCGAGCAGGCGGCGGAGATCTTCGCCGACGTGATCGCGGCCGAGCCGTCACGCTAGCTCGACGAGCGGCGCCCCCTCCTCGACGGCGGCGCCCTCCTTCACCAGGACCGCGCTGACCTTGCCCGCGACGGGCGACTCGACCGGCATCTCCATCTTCATCGACTCGAGGATGACGACCGTCTGGCCTTCGGCGACGGCGTCACCGATCTTGACCTCGATCTTCCAGACGGTGCCGGTGATATGCGCGTTCACGCTGGTCGCCATGGGCGGCGAGTAGAAACCGTCGCGGCGGGGCGGTCAAGGTTTGGGCATCGAAGCCGCCATGTGAAAGGCCAGCTGGCGCTCGCTGTAACGCTGCTCGGGCCCGCGCACGCAGCGGCTGCGGGCGGCGCACGCCAGGTGACAGGCCGGATCGGCAAGACGGCGGGCGCGGCAGAGCTGATAGACGAAGCCATCACGAGCGACGGCCCCGGCCGGGCACGCCGCCACGCAGGGCGCGTCGCAACCGGCGCAGCCGTCGCCGACGGGCGGTTCATCGGGCGCTTCCAGATCCCAGAGCAAGAGCGCGCGGTACGCCCACCAGGGTCCGTACGTCGGGTGGATCTGGATTCCGAGCGGACCGGGCGCGCCCAGGCCCGCCGCGCGTCCCAGGCGCTGAAACGGCAAGAGCGGCGTCGCACCGGAGAACGGGTAATAGATCGCGTGGCCGATCGGCTGCGCGCCGGCGCCGAGAGTCGTGGCCGCGGCGGCCTCGACCTCGGCGCGCGTGAAGCGATCCAGCGGGTGCGGAGCGCCGTCGGCGCCGCCGGTCGCCGCGACGAAGCGATCGAAGAACAGCCGCCCGCCCGAACCGACGAGCAGCGCCCCGGCGGCGCCGGGCCGCAGATCGCGCATGCGCAGCGGACCCACCGCCGCGCACGCTTCGTCGAACGCTTCCCGTCCGATGGGCAGCACGATGTTGAGACCAGCGGCCGCCAGGCGATGGCGCAGCTGGGCGAGGGCGGTGGCGGTGAGCGCGGGATTCAGCGTGGCGGCGACTACTTCAAGACGAACGGATACGGCGTCGTCAAGCCATCCGACGGCGGGAACGAGGCGGTCTTGACCGCCTTCTCCACGCAGGTGCCGGTCGGCGTGCCGGCGAACTTGCCCTGCGCGGTCGCCGACGACACCTTGCCGTTCTTGCCGATGATGACGTTGACCATCACCATGCCCGGCACCTTGTACTGGTTGTAGCAGTCGCCGATCCTGCCCTTGACGCCGTTCATTCCGGCGACGACCGCGTTCTTCGACAGCGGCCCGGCGGTGGCGGGGTCGGCGACGGGCTTCTTCAGCTCGTCGTCGGCGCGGGATTTTGCCGGCTTCGACTTGCCGGAGATGGCGCTCTCGAGCAGATCGTCGAGCGAGCCCTTGGCCGGTCGCTTCTCCGGCTCGGGCGCCGACGGGGCGGGCGCCGCGGCCGTGGGCGCCGCGCTGGTGCGCCGGTCGCCGGCGTCCGACGCCGCGAGGAGGCGCGAGCCTTTGCCCTTGCCCTTCTTGCCGGCTCGATCCGGACGGGCCGGCGCCGCGGCGGCCGCCTCGGTCTTCGGCGGTTCGCGCGGCGGCAGCTTGTCGTCGGGAATCGCCGGTTGCGCCGCTGGCGGCGGCGACGACGGGGTGGACGGCGCGGCGGCGGCAGGTTCGGTGGCCGCCTTGGCGGGCGCCGGCGCGGCGGCGATGGGCGCCGAGGCCGGCGGGGGGGCCTCGACGACGGGCGCTGGCTTCTCTGCTAGCAGCTTCCACGCCATGACGCCGATGGTGCCGACCAGGACCAGGATCAAGCCGATGGCGGGATAGATCCACTTCGGCGGTCCGCTGCGCGTCGGCAGGGACAGCAGCACCGGCGCCGCCGGCGAGAACGCGCCGAACGACGGGAGATCCTCGCCGCCGCCGCCGTGACCTTCGGCGGGAGCACCCAGCGTCGAAGCCGCCATGGCGCGGATGTCGATCAGCCCCGAGCCCTCCGAGCCCGGGGCGGGCGTCGGGCCCGACGTGCCGCTGGGCCTGGCGGGAGCGCCCGGCGACGCCAGCGACTGCAGATTGGACAGGGAGAACAGCACCGAGTTCTCGTGCCGCTGAGCGGTCAGGTTCTCGATGCGACCGCCGTCGTGGCCGGCCGCCGCCAGACCACCCGAGTTGTTGCCCCATCGGTTCTCGTCGGCCGCTGGCGCAGCCGCCGGGGCCGCGAAGAGATCGCCCCCGCCGAGGTCGGAGGGTGCCGGCGACGACGACGACAGACTGGCGCGCCCACCCAGGTCCGAGCCGGCGACCGCCGGCGCCACCGAGATGCTGCCGAAGAGCCCGCCGCTCTGCGCGCTGCTGGCCGGCGCCAGCACGTCGCCCGTCGAGGAGTCCGTCGCCTGGGACGCGCCGTTGCTGCCGGAGTGATCCGCGAAGGCGTCGGAGGAGGTCGGCACCGCGTGGATGGCCGACAGATCGTCGGCGAACTCGTCGACCGCAGACAGCTTGACCCAGTCGGCGAAGCCATCCTTCCAGACGTAGGTCTCGGCGTTCACCTCGCCCCGCGCGATGCGCTCGCGCACGTCGGTCTCGGGCAAGGGACCGACCTGATCGCCGTTGACGACCAGGTGCCAGCCGCCCTCGCTGGCGGGCGCGGCCGCGCCGGCCGCGGCACCGTCGTTCTGGGTGCCGCGCACGACGATGATGTGGCTGCACTTTTTGCAGCGGATTTTGAATACTTTCCCGCGCACCTTGTCGTCGGAAATCGAATATTTGGTCGCGCAGGAATCGCAGACGATCTTCATTGACGCCTCAATGTCGAGGTGGAAGCCGGTTGCCCGGGCCACACCAGATCAGGGTGACAGATTATATGGAGGCGCCAGAGAGGCGCAAGCGAGACCGGCCGCAGTTCTCAAGGCATTTTCGCAATTTAGCTTGGCGGTAAATGCGGCACTGTGGAGGCGGTATCCGACACGAGTGGGACGGGTAAATCAAGCGGCGAATGGGTCGTGAGCGACGACGGTCTGGGTCCGGCCGGGCCCGGTCGA
Organism: Polyangia bacterium; assembly: GCA_035544495.1. Lineage (GTDB taxonomy): Bacteria > Myxococcota_A > Polyangia > Fen-1088 > Fen-1088 > DATKEU01. Next base: position 6,463 of record DATKEU010000296.1, read on the forward strand.
CGTCGCCCAGATCGGAACCGCGCAAAGCGCGCTGATGCGGGCCACGAAGCGCGCGGCCGCCTCCGGCAGGGGCTGTCCGTCGGTGGTCTCGGGCCAGCCGGGCAGGTCTTCGTAGACCGGCCTGGCGGCGCCGAGATCGTCGGGATCCAGCGGCATCTCGTCCATGATCTGGCCGCGCAGCTGGTATGCCACGCAAACCTTCACCGTAGGCAAACCGGCCAGGACGTCGAGCTTGGTGATGGCCAGTGCGTCCATTCCCGAAAGTCGGATCGCCAGTCGCAGCGCCGGGACGTCCAGCCAGCCGCACCGGCGCGGGCGGCCCGTGGTCGACCCGAATTCGTTCCCGCGCGCGCGCAGCAGCTCGCCAGTGGCGTCCAGCAACTCGGTGGGGAACGGACCCAGGCCCACGCGCGTCGTGTAGCCCTTGGCGATGCCGAGGACGGCGCTGATCCGCCGCGGGCCGATGCCGCAGCCGGCGCAGGCGCCGCCGGCCGTCGTCGATGACGACGTGACGAACGGGTACGTGCCGTGGTCGATGTCCAGCAGCACGCCCTGCCCGCCTTCAAGCATGACGTTGCGGCCCGCGCGGATCTGATCGTCGACGAAGCGCGAGGCGTCGCGCACGAACGGTCGAATCTTCTCCGCCAGCGCCAGGTACGACGACGCGATCGCCTCGGCGTCGGGGCGGCCGCCGCCCAGCTGACCCATCACCGGGCCGATGGCGGCGACGTTGCGGGCGACCGCCTCGCGAAAGCGCTGCGGGCGGAACAGATCGCCGACGCGAATCCCCGACCGCGCGGCCTTGCTCTCGTAGGTGGGGCCGATGCCGCGCTTGGTGGTGCCGATCTTGCCCGGGCCCTCCTCGCGCAGCCGGTCGAGCTCCTTGTGATAGGGCATGGTCAGGTGGGCGCGGTCGGCGACCACCAGATCCTCGTCGCGCGTGAGCAGACCCTGGGCGCGAAAAGCGCGGATCTCCTCGACGAGGACGCTGGGATCGATGGCCATCCCTTCGCCGAGGACGCACGTCAGGCCCGGACGCAGGATGCCCGAGGGGATGAGATGGGTGACGTATTTCTTGCCGTCGACGACCAGCGTGTGACCGGCGTTGGCGCCGCCAGCCCAGCGCACGACGGCGGAGACGTTCCCGGTCAGGAGATCGACGATCTTGCCTTTTCCCTCGTCGCCCCACTGAGCGCCGACGACCACGACGACCGGCATGCTATCGCTTCCTCTTCCCTTGCTTGATGTTGGCGCCCGCGCGGTCGCCCGCCCGGACAATCGATCCGAACCCCCAGCGCGCCGCGTACGCGGAGAGCTCGCCCTCGGGCAAGCCGGACAGCTCCGCGACCGCGCGCTTGCCCTGCGCGCGCAGCTCATCGGCCAGACGCTGCGCCGCCGCCGGCGGGCCCACCACCAGCACGGCGCCATTGCCGTTCGCCGGCGCGGCCGCGCCCGCACCGCCAACCCTCTCCGCCTCCTGCGCGCGCGCGTCCAGCGCGCCGGCCGCGGCCTCGACGTCGATGGCGAAGCCCACCGCCGGGCTGGGGCGGCCGTAGCGCCCCAGCAGATCGTCATAGCGGCCGCCGGCCAGCACCGCGTCGGGCGCGCCCGCGACGAAGCCCTGCACGCGCACGCCGGTGTAATAGTCGAAGCCGCGCACCTCACCGAGGTCGACGCGCACGCGCGCGCCGACGTTGCGGGCGGCGACGGCGTCGACGATGGCCTGCAGATCGGCGAGCGCGCGCTTGATCCCCGTCGTGGGCGCGCGCTTGCGCGCGTCGGCGAGGATGGACGGCGGCCCCGACAGCGACGGGAGGAGCGCGGCGAAAGCCGTCGCCGGCTTGGGGCCGCGCGCGTGGCGCAGGATCGCCTCCAGCGTCGATCCGTCGCGCTTGCCGATGGCCAGGCGTGCCTCCTCGCGCTCGCCGTCCGGCAGGTCCAGCGCGTCCAGCACCTCGCGCGCCAGGCCCAGGTGGCCGAGATCGATCGTCGGCGCGCCCAGCCCCGCCGCCGCGAGCGCCGCGACGCCGAGGGCGATCACCTCGGCGTCGCCGTGCGGGCTGCTCACGCCCGCCAGCTCGACGCCGGCCTGGATCAGCTCGCGCTGGCCGCGCGCGCCGCGCTCGAGACGCACGACGGTCCCCTCGTAGCAGAGCCGGATCGCCCCGGCCTCGTCGCGAAAGCGCGTGGCGATCAGGCGGGCGATCTGGGGCGTGATGTCCGGCCGCAACGCCACCACCTGGCCCGAGCTCGGCTCGACGAAGCGGATGGCGGCCGCCCGCCCCGCCCCGCCCAGGCCCAGCGCCAGCACGTCCTCGTACTCGAAGGCCGGCGTGATGACGCGGGCAAAGCCCCAGCGCTCGAAGACGCCCAGCAGCGTCTCGGCGATGCGCCGCCGCGAGGCCGCCGCCGCCGGCGCGAAATCGCGCATGCCTGTCGGCAACCGAAGCTCGGGACCATTGTTCATGGAACGATCACGTGGAGGGCCCCGCCCTCCCGCGCTCACACTTTGTTGACAGCGTTCTTGACCACGCCGTCTTTGAGGTAGCCGACGAACACCTCGGCCAGCTCGATGGCGACCTTCTCCTGCGCCTCTTTCGTCGAAGCGCCCAGGTGCGGCAGCGCGATCAGGTTCTCCTCCGCGAACAGCGGCGAGGGCTCGGGCGGCTCCTTGCCGAACACGTCCAGCGCGGCGCCGCCGAGGTGCCCCGACTTCAGCGCCTCCAGCACGGCGTTCTCGTCGACCACCCCGCCGCGCGCGACGTTGATCAGGAACGCCCCCTTCTTCATCTTGGCGATGGTGGCCGCGTTGAAGAGGTCCTTGGTCTCGGGCAGCAGCGGCACGTGCAGCGTGATGAAGTCCGACTTCTCGATCAGCTCGGCCAGCGCCACCGCTTTCACGCCCGCCGGCGCCGGCGTGCCGGCCGCGATGTACGGGTCATAGCCGAGCACGTTCATCTTCAGGCCCAGCGCGCGCTCCGCCACCTGGCGGCCGATGTTGCCGAGGCCGATCACGCCCAGGGTCTTCCCGGCGATCTCGATCCCCATGTACTTCTTCTTCTCCCAGATCCCCTGCCGCATGCTCTGCGCGGCCTGCGGGAGCTTGCGGGCCAGCGCGAAGATCAGCCCCACCGACAGCTCGGCGGCGGCGGCGGCGTTCCCCTGCGGCGTGTTGATGACCAGCACCTTCTTCTCGGTGGCGGCCTTGACGTCGATGTTGTCGACGCCGACGCCGGCGCGGCCGATGATCTTCAGCTTTCCAGGGTTGGCCAGGATCGCCGCCGTCACCTTCGTCGCCGACCGAATGCCGAGGCCGTGGTAGCCGCCGATGATCGACGCCAGCTCGGCGGGCGGCAGCCCGACCTTGTAGTCGATCGAGAAGCCCGCTTGCTGCAGGATCTCGACCGCCTTCTTGGACATGTCGTCGGCGATGAGGACTCGGATCGGTTCTGACATTGCGGGGCTCCTCGGATCGAAGTGAACGGTGGGTGGTGCGGCCCTAGGGTTTTCTGAACTGGGCGAACGTCGCCTGCGCGGCGGCCACGCCCGAGCCCGGTCGAACGTTGTACCCGAGATCGGACAGCGTCATCTCCAGGCCCGAGATCGCCGTGATGATGTCGAACTCGCTGAAGTAGCAGATGTGCGCGATGCGCACGATCTTGCCCTTCAAGTGCTCCTGCCCGCCCGCGATGGTGATGCCGTAGCGGACGCGCAGCTGGCGCACCACCGCCGTGCCGTCGATCCCCGACGGAACGCGGATGGCGGTGACGGCGTTGGTGGGCGTCGAAGCGAACAGCTCGAGGCCGAGACCTCCGGCCGCGGCGCGCGTGGCGCGAGCCAGTCGATCGTGGCGGGCAAAGACGCCTTCCAGCGTCTCCTCCTTCAGCATGCGCAGCGATTCCTGCAGGCCGACGATCAGCGACACCGCGGGCGTGAAGGCGCTCTCGCCCTTGTCCTGACTCTTTCGTTCGCGCGCCAGGTCGGCATAAAAGCGCGGCAGGTTGCAGCGCTCGTTGGCCTTCCACGCCTTCTCCGAGACGGCGACGGTGACCAGCCCCGGCGGCAGCATCAACGCCTTCTGCGAGCCGAGCACGACGACGTCCAGGCCCCACTTGTCCATCGGCACGTCGAAGACGCCGATGGCGGTGATGGCGTCGACGCACAGGAGGACGTCCGGGCGGTTGCGCACCACCTTGGCCAGGCCTTCCACGTCGTGCTTGACGCCGGTCGAGGTCTCGGACGCGGTGGCGTACACGGCCCGGATGCCCGGATCCTTGTCCAGCGCCGCCGCCACCGCCGCCGGATCGACGCTCTTGCCCCACTCGACGTCGACGAAGACGCATTCGATGCCGTAGGCCTGCGCGATCTTGCCCCAGCGCTCGCCGAACTTGCCGCCGCGGATCACCAGCGCGCGGTCGCCGGTTCGCAGGAAGTTCGTGACCGCCGCCTCCATACCCAGCGTTCCCGATCCGGTCAGCTGCAACACCAGCTGCTTGGTCTGGAACAGCCAGCGCAGGCCCTCCTGCGTCTCCTTCATGCACTCCATGAAGGCGGGTGCCCGGTGATAGAGGACCGGGCGCGCGATCGCCAACCGAACGCGGTCGGGAACGGGCGTCGGCCCGGCGGTGAGCAGGTACTCCTTCATGCTTCGATTCTGGACTGGTTTGGCGTCGTGTCAGCCTGGCGAGAGATCGAGGCTGGTTCTAGTACAAGTTGGCCGTTAGTCCAAGGTCGTTGTAATCAACCGTTGGCAAAATTCAACCATGTCGTTGGCTCAATTTTCCGACGCGCACTTCGGTTATCCGGGCACGGAGATCCTGACCGGCGCGTCGCTGCTGATCCGCCCCGGCGACCGGCTGGCGCTGCTCGGTCCGAACGGCACCGGCAAGTCGACCGCGCTGCGCCTCCTGGCAGGCGACCTGCGACCGGACGCGGGCGACGTGCGTGTTCTGGGGCGGGCCAGCGTGGCCTATCTGCGCCAGTCGCAGGAATTCTCCGGACACGGCACGCTGATGGACGCGCTGCTGGAGCCGTTCGCCGCCCTGCAAAAGCTGCACGACGAGCTGACGGCGCTCGAGCACCAACTCCACGGCGGTGACGCGGCGGACCTGACCCGTTACGGCGAGCTGCAGGAGCGTTATCAGCGCGACGGCGGCTACGAGCTCGAGTCGCGCGTCCGCCGCCTGACCAGCGACATCGGCTTCGCCGAGAGCGATCTCGGACGCTCGGTCGAGACGCTGTCGGGCGGCGAGCGCGGGCGGCTGGAGCTGGCGAAGGTGCTGGTGCGCCAGCCGGATCTGCTGCTGATGGACGAGCCGACCAACCACCTGGATCTGGTGGCCATCGAGCGGCTGGAGACGTTCCTGGCCGATTACCCGGGCGCCTTCGTGCTGGTGTCGCACGATCGCGCCTTCGTGCGCGCGGTGGCGCGCGAGATCGTCGAACTGGAAGGCGGCAAGTTCGTCCGCTATCCGTTCGGATACGACAAGTACGTCGTCGAGCGCGACGCCCGCCTGGAACGGGCGCGCGCCGAGTACGACCGGCAGAAAGAGCACGTCGACAAGACCGAGGACTTCATCCGCCGCAACCTGGCCGGCCAGAAGACCAAGCAGGCGCAGAGCCGGCGCAAGATGCTGGAGAAGCTGGAGCGCCTGGAGCGGCCGGAAGACCACTGGCAGTTCGCCGGCAACATCGGCCTTTCGTTCTCGACCGGCGGGGATCTGGGCAGCAAGGAGACGATCCGCGCGCCCCACCTGACCGTCGGGTATCCGGGCGCGCCGTTGCTGCAAGACGTGACCGTCAACGTCTATCGCGGCGATCGGCTGGGGATCGTGGGGCCGAACGGCAGCGGCAAGTCGACGCTGCTGCGGACATTGATAGGCGAGTTGCCGCCGCTGGACGGCAAGGTCGAGATCGGCAGCGGCGTGCGCATCGGCTACTTCGATCAGAAGCTGGGCACGCTGTCCGAGGAGCTGACGCTGATCGACGAGATCCGATCGGTGCGCGCCGATCTCTCTCCCGAGTACGTCCGGCAGTACCTGGCCAAGTTCCGCTTCTTCGGCGACGACCCGTTCCGCACCGTGCGCGGCCTGTCGGGCGGCGAGCGCAGCCGGCTGGCGATGGCGAAGATCATGCTGTTCCCGCGCAACGTGCTGGTGCTGGACGAGCCGACCAACCACCTGGACATCCCGGCGCGCGAGACGCTGGAAGGCGCGCTGCGGGGTTACGAGGGGACGCTGCTGGTCGTCAGCCACGATCGCTACTTCCTCGACAAGCTGTGCACGCGGCTGGTGGTGATCGAGGGCGCCGCGGTCGAGCTGCATGTGGGCAACTACAGCGACTGGCGGCGCCGCCAGCGCGAACAGGCGAGCGCGGCGGCGGGCGAGCGGAAGGCGACACCGCCGCCCGAGAAGCTGGCGCCGGCCCCGCCTTCGGAGTCCAGCGGGGCGCGCGCCGCCGGCAAGGATCGCGAGCGCGAGCGCCGGCGCCTGGAGCGGCGGGTGGAGACCCTGGAGGCGGATGTGGGTAAGCTGGAGGCGGAGCTGGCCGGCGTCCGCGCCCAGCTGGGCGGCGATCACGCCGGCGACTGGCAGAAGCTGCACACCCTGGCCGACCGCGAGCGCGAGCTGGACGCGCTGCTGGCCCGCCGCATGAGCGAATGGGCAGCCGCCAGCGACGCGCTGCGAGCGTGCGACGAACCGCGAGGTTAGGGTCTGAGGTTAGGGTCTAAAGACAGCTCGCCTGCCTACCGATGCCAAAAAAGTGGGCGGGGATTGTCGGTTGACTTCCCTGTGCCACAATTGACCTCGGGCTTCGGTTCGTGGGCGATGCCCGCGATTCGGGGGGTTCGCGATGTTTTCTCGCCGCGTTGGTTTTTTCTTCGCTGTTTCCATCACCGCCGCCAGCTGCGCCGGGCGGAGACCGGGACTGGCCACCGCCGCTTCGCCGGCCATCGTCGTCAGCGGCATCTGGGACGGATTCATCCGAGCGGTGATGAGCGACGGCGCCGGCAGCGGCGACACGCGGATCGAGAAGCAGGAGTGGCACCTTTCCCAGACCGGCGAGACGGTGAGCGGCTACTACATCGCGGCGGTGACCTTCGTCTCGGGCGATGGGCGCCCGTACGTGTGCAACCGCGAACCGCAGTTCTCGACCGTCCAGCGCTATGACGTCAGCGGCCGCGTCAAGGGCGGCGCCGTCGAGCTGCAGGAGATCGCGCAAAAATCCGGTCAGGGACTGTGCGACGCCGGCAGCCGGCGCCTGGCCAGCTATCAGGGCAGCCTGCAGGGTGACGTGCTGACGCTGACCGTGGGCGAGCACCGGCAGACTCTTTACCGCAGCAAGGACGGCGGCCGGACTTCCAGCGACGTCGACAGCACGCTGGGCGAGGCGCCGGCGGAGCAGGCGCAGTCGTCTTTCCCGAGCCTGAAGCCCGCCGAGGAATCCGAGGAGAGCGCGAGCACGGTGTCCGCCTCGCCGCCCGCCGACGTGAGCGGTCTGTGGATCTGGGAGCACCGGGGCGCCGCGCCCGGCGGCGACGAGAAGCAGGAGCGCGAGGAGTGGCACGTCACCCAGGA
>DATKEU010000297.1:0-25302 GCA_035544495.1 Polyangia bacterium
CGGAGGCTGGGCACGCGAAAATCGATCCCGATGACGGCGTTGATGATGGGGATGGCGCCGGGGACGCTGCCCTCGGAGAAGCGGTGCGGGTCACCGGGGTCGTCCTTGCCCGGGGTGATCTGCGTCTGCGCCAGCTGCTGCTCGTTGCAACTGGTCGCCGTGCATGACACGTGCAGCGGGTGACATTGAGTGAGATCGCCGAAGTTGCTGTCGGTGCATTGGGTGGACTGAAGGCCGGGTGGCGTGCCGCCATAGTTGCTGGTGCGAAGGATGTCGCCGTGCTTGACGCCCACGCCCAGGCCGGCGCCGTAGTGCATGCCGATCCAGTCGGTGAACATGGCGTGCCAGACGAACGACACGTCGATGTTGACGAAGCCGAAGCTGCGGAACTGAACGAAATCGGTGTCCACGTCAGCCTTCTTGCCGGTTCCCAGCCAGTTACCGTCGGCGGGTGACATGTCCTGGTACCCCACCGAGATGCCGATGTCGAAGTTGTCCTTGCGGCGGAACAGTTCCAGCGCCCAGGCGCCGGGCAGGGCGCCGAACCCGAGGGGGACGTTCTTGCGAGTAAAAACATTGAGCATGAAGGCCGGGACCGACACCCAACGAAATCGCACGGCCACGCCGTACGAGAGATCGGTCGGACGGGGATAGCTCGGGCTGCGAACCAGCGTCTCGGGAGCCAGCGCCGGCGGCGGCACGGCATCCGGCGCCGGGATGGGCGGGGTGGCGGCGGTGGGCGGCGGCATCGCCTCCGGCGCGGCGGGGGTGGGCGGGGGCATTGACGGCCCGGGCGCCGGCAGCGGGACGGACGGCGGCGGCTCGGGAGGAGTGGGAGCGGGCGCCGTCGTCTGGGCAAGCAGCGCGCCCGCCTGCAGCGAAACCAGGGTGACCGCGAGCGTCGCCGCCGGCAGCGTGCGCGTGCGCTTCATTGGACGTCCTCCGTAGGTGTAAGCCAGCGGCGCGATTGTACACCCGCCCCGTTCACGGCGGGTCCGCGATCGTGGTCGTCTGGGCGAGCCTGCGCTTGTGCCGCCGCCAGGCCTTCACGAACAGGAACATCGCCGCCACCAGGACGGCGATCAAGATGCCGTGCTCGGTGCGGCGAGCGTACTTGACGACATAATCGATCTGGCTACCGAACCACCACGCCGAGTACACCAGCACCGGCACGGAAAACACCGCGGCCGAAAAGTCGTAGATCAGAAACACGGGCGGGCGCAGGTGCAGAGTTCCGGCGGTGAAGAAGATCGTGAAACGCAGCCCCGGCGTGAACCGTCCCACCAGCACCACCTTGCTGCCGAACTTGCGGAAATAGGCGCGCACGCGCAGCTGGCGGCGGGGCGTGAAATATTGCTGCGCCAGCCGGCTGGCCAGCACGCGCCGCCCGAAGAACCGGCCCATGAAGAACGCCAGCGAGTCGCCCGCCAGCACCGCGGCCAGGCACAGCGCCGTCGCCCGGTGCACTTGCAAGACCCCCTTGTACGAGAAATACCCGGCCGCGATCAGCGAGATGTCCTCGGGGATGGGCAGCCCCAGCCCGCACAGCAGCAGGATGCCCGCCAGCCACAGATACGCCCCCAGCGGCGTCATGACGGACAGTTGGGCAATGAACCACTTCACCGGGGGGACCGCCCCCCATGCAATAACACGAACAAAGGCCTCGGGAAGGCCTAACTAGGATCTCCCACCCGGCGGAGGGCGGCGCGGTTCCCGTCGCGGCCACCCTCGCGGCGCGCGCGGGGAGGGCTCAAAAATCGAGGTCGTCGTCGCGGCGCTTGTCGCCGGGCCGCCGCTGCTCCTCGGATGCCTCTCGGATGCGGTGAATGAACCCGCGCTCGATGCGGGGCAGCAACAGCACCAGCTTTGCCTGCTGCATCGGGTTCAGCACCTTGCGCAGCTCGCGGATCTTCTCGTCCATCGTCGCCTGCATCTTGCCGCGCCACGCGAGCAGGCGATCCAGCGACGCGGTCAGCTTGGCGTTGCTCGGCGTCGCCGCCTCCGTCTCGGCGCGCAGATCGCGAACCAGACCCTGATGCTCCTTCATCAGCGCCAGCTCGCGATCGTCGTACTTCGAAAGAATGGGGAGCAGGCGGGCCGCCGTCGCCTGATCCAGCTTCAGCTCGTCGACGATCTTCCAGGCGCGCAAGGTGCGCATCCGTTCCAGCACTTCGCCGCGCAGCTGATCGGGCGTGCGTCCATCGCCCGGAATGGGCGTCCCACCGGCCGCGGGCGCGGGCGAGCCGGGCCGGGCGGGCGTCTCGGCCCGCGCCTCCCCGACGGTGAGGGCCATCGCCAGGCCCAACACGAAAGCAGCGCCTCGCGCCGGGCGCCCGCCGATCATTCCAGCTCCAGGCCCAGCCGATGCGTCAGCTGTCGCAGCTGCACGCCGTCGAGGCGGGCCAGCTGCTCCAGCGCCGTCGCATCGCCATCATCCTCGGCGGCGACATCAGCGGCCGGATCCTCCAGCAGCCGCAGCGTCGCGCTTCCATCTTCGGTCAGCCGACTGTTCAGCGCGCGCAGCTCCGGTGTGTCCAGGCTGGCCAGCTTTCCCATGGGGAGATTTTCGTCGCTTTCCGAGCCGGCCGCCAGCGTCGCCGTCACCGGGGCCGGGGCCGTCGCCAGCGCCGAGGGCGCGGGACCGCTTTCACCGCGCGTCCCGAGCACCAGCACCGCCGCCGCGGCTGCCCAGACGCCCAGGCTGCCCAAAAGAGCCGGCGCCCACCAGCGCCGCGCCGGTCGCACGACTGGCGTGGCCGGCGCCTTCGGCGCCCCCAGCACCTCGTCGGCGATGCGCTCGGGCATGACCTTCCAGAACGCGGGGCCGGGGTCGCTCTCCTCGGCGGCCATGGCGGCGCCGGTGCGCAGCGCCTCGGCCAGGCGGGGCAGCTCGCGCAGCTCGCTCAGCGTCCGGAAACACTCCAGGCAGGATCCGGCGTGCTCGACCAGCTCCGGATGCCCGGTCAGCCTGTCGCCCTCCAGCAGGCGATCCTCCACCGCCTCGCAGATCGTCATCCGGTCACTCATCGGCCGCGCTCCTTCGAGCCGTAAAGCTCGTCTGCGGCGCCGATGCGGCCGCGCAGCGCGCGGATGGCGTAATGAAAGTTCACCTTGGCGGCGCCCTCGCTGGTGCCCAGCGCCTCTCCGATCTCGCGGAAAGAAAGATCCTCGTAGACGCGCAGCTCCAACGTCATCCGCTGCTTCGTCGGCAGCTGGCTGACGATCCCGCGCAGAGCCGCCGCCAGCTGGCCCGCCTCCAGGCGATCGCTGCCGATCGCTTTGACAGGGGCCGTGCTGGGGCCGGCGGCGGTGGCCTCCTCGGACACGAAGCGCGCGTGATCGCGGATGTGGTTCAGCGCCAGGTTGGCGGCGATGCGGAACAGCCAGCCGCGAAACAGATCGGCGCTGCGCAGATCGCCGAGCTTGGTCATCACGCGTACGAACGTCCGTTGCAGCAGATCCGCGGCCTCGTCCTGATCGTGCACGTACCGCAGGCACAGCGCGTACACCGGCTTCTGGTAGCGGCGCACCAGCTCGGTCAGCGCGGGGCGATCGCCGCGCTGAGCGCGCTGCACCAGCGCTTCTTCTTCTGAGGCCTCTTGCGAAGGGGGCATGGCGAAAGATCGGCGAATGGGGGGCGCCTGCATGGTGGCTCCGTCAACGATCTCATGACCCGGCATTGAAGGCACCGGTTAGGCGCATCGTCTGTCCCGCTGAAAGCCTGTCCGCGGACCTGCCCGTCCGACCCTGCTCCCTCGCGCGCTTCGCGCGATCGCTAGCCTCCGGGTGGTCGACCGCCGTTGCCCGGCCCGAACGGCGCGGACTTGGCCTGCATCATCGCGATGGTGTCTTCCAGCGTCTGGACCGTCGAGCGAAGGGCGGAGACCTCTTCTTGTGTGGCAAAACCGAACACCCCCGCGGCAAATCGCGTGGCCTTGTCCACCTCCGCCTTGACGCTGCCGCCCAGGTTCATCGCCTTCATGGCGGCGTTGACGACCTTGGGATTGCCCATCACTTTCGACAGGCGCGGGTCGCTCATCAGCCGCATGGCCTGGCCCATCAGGGCGTCCTTGACCGAGTTCAAGACGGACATGGTCGACTTTTGCCACGCGACCTGACTTGCGTCAACGCGTGACGGGCGGCATGCTGGATTCGTGGCGGCCGGAATCAACCGCAGCGGCGCATGGAATTTCTTGTCTGTCGTGACGGCGTCGTTCGCCCTCGGCTGGCTGCTGGGTCTGGCGATGGTCCTCAAGGCCTGGAACCTGTCGCACGTGCCCCGCTGGAGCATGTTCGGCGGCGCCGGCCATGCCGCCTTCATGCTGATCCCGGTCGTCTCGGGAATCCTGGTCACGCGAACCGCGGGCCGGCTTTTCAGCCGGGGCTGGGGCGGCCTGTCGGTCCGTTTCCTGGTCCTGGGCGTGTGCCTGCTCCTGGCGGGCATTCTGGTCCTCTGACGGCGGCAGCCGTGTCCGTCGACGAGCACAAGAGCTATGCGCCCGCGGGCGCGGACCTTCGCATCGCCGTCGTCACCGCGTCCGATAGCCGGACCACCGACACCGACGAAGGCGGCCGCCTGGTGCGGGCGCTGGCCGAGCAGGCCGGCTTTCGCGTGACCACGACCGCCATCGTTCGCGAGGATCCCGGGCTCATCCGAAGGACGGTCGCCGAGCTGATCGAGGGCGGGAGCGCCGACGCTGTGCTGGTCACCGGCGGCACGGGGCTCGCGGGGCGCGACGGCACCGTCGAGGCGCTGGCGCCGCTAATGGAAAAGACACTGCCCGGCTTCGGCGAGCTGTTTCGCATGCTCTCGTTCGCCGAGATCGGCGGCGCCGCCATGCTGTCGCGGGCCTGCGCCGGCACGCGGGGGGCGGTCGCGATCTTCGCCATGCCCGGCTCGCCCGCCGGCGTGCGCCTGGCGATGGAACGGCTGATCATTCCCGAGTTGCCGCACGTGCTGGGCCAGTTGCGCCGGCGTGACGATCACGCCGGCGGTCACCATCATCACGACAAGGGCCACCGTCATGGGACCGGTTGACGCGGCGGCGCGCGCCCTGCCGCTGGTCGATCGCCAGCGCCGCACGATCAACTACCTGCGCGTCTCCGTCACCGACCGCTGCAACTACCGCTGCACCTACTGCCTGCCCGAGGATGGCGTCGAGCACGTCGACCGCGCCGACATCCTCTCCTTCGAGGAGCTGTGCGATCTCCTGCGCTGCTTCGCCGCTGTCGGCGTCCGGCGCGTCCGCTTGACGGGCGGCGAGCCGACGGTGCGGCGCGATCTGGCGGCGCTGGTGCGCATGGTGCGCGCCGTGGGCGGCATCGACGAGATCGCGCTGTCGACGAACGGCCACCTCCTCGGCGAGCTGGCGGCGCCGTTGCGCGCGGCGGGGGTCGATCGCCTGAACGTCAGCCTGGACACGCTGGACGCCGCGCGCTTTTCCGCCATCACCCGCCGTGGCCAGCTTGCGCGCGTTCTCGGCGGCATCGAGGCGGCGCGCGCGGCCGGTTTCGCCTCGATCAAGATCAACACCGTGGCCGTCAAGGGGTTCAACGACGGCGAGCTGGGCGCGCTGTGCGCCTACGCCTGGGAGCGCGATCTGGTCCCGCGCTTCATCGAGCAGATGCCGATGGCGGGCGGGCGCACGTTCATTCCCGGCGAGCTCTTGTCGGCGGCGGAGATCCGGGCCGCGGTCGGCGCGCACTTCGCGGGCGCCGCGCTGATACCCGACGACGGCGGGTCCGCCCGGGGCGCCGGTCCGGCCCGCTACTGGCGGCTCGACGGTGGCGATCGCCGCGGGCGGGGGCGCCGCTTCGGGATCATCTCGCCGATGACCGAGCACTTCTGCGACACCTGCAACCGCGTGCGCCTGTCCGCCGCCGGGGCGCTGCACAGCTGCCTCGGCTACGACGACGCCGTCGACCTGCGATGCCAGCTGCGCGCCGGCGGTCCCGACGCCGTCATCGCCGCCATTCGCGCCGCCGTGGCGCAGAAGCGCGATGGCCACCGCTTCGGGCTGCTGGGCCTTGGAGGCCCGCGCAAGGCGATGATACAGATCGGCGGGTGAACGACACCCAGGCCTCGCAAGTCCGCGCCCGCATCCCCACCCTGCGCGCGGCGTTCGAAGCAGAGCTGGCGGCGCTGGTCGAGCTGCCCACCGTCAGCATGGATCCCGCTCGCCGCCCCGCCGTCGACGCTTGCGCGACGCTGGCCGAGCAGATGCTGCGCGACGCTGGCGCGCGCGTCGACCGCATCGACACCGGCGGCAACCCGCTGGTCGTCGGGCGCATCCAGCGCGACCCCTCGTTTCCCACCGTCACCGTCTACAACCACCTGGACGTGCAGCCGGCCGATCCGGCGGAGTGGAAGACGCCGCCGTTCTCGTTCACGCGCGACGGCGACCGCTGGATCGCGCGCGGGACCACCGACGACAAGGGCCCGGCGCTGACGGCGCTGTACGGCGCCAAGCTGGCCCTGGACACCGACGTGCGGGCCAACATTCAATTTCTCTGGGAGCTGGAGGAAGAGATCGGCAGCCCCCACTTCGAGCGCGGCCTCGCCGCCGCGATCGCGGGCGACGCCGCCGCCGGGCGCGCCCCCTTCGCCACCGAATCGGTCGTCGTCTCCGACACCATCTGGATCGCCGCCGGCAAGCCGGCCATCCCGTACGGCCTGCGCGGCTTGATGGGGTTCACGGTGGCGCTGACCACGGGCAAGAAAGACGTGCACTCGGGCACGACGGGTGGCGCCGCCCGCAACCCCATCGCCGAGCTGGCGGCGCTGATCGCCGCCTGCACCGACGCGCGCACCGGCCGGGTGAAGATTCCGGGCTTTTACGACGACGTTCGCAAGCTGGGCGCCGCCGAGCGGCAGGGCTTCGTGCGAGCGGGCTTCTCGGCGAAGCGGTTCAAGGCGGCGCACGAGCTCACGAGCCTGCGTCCCGGCAAGACCGACCAGCAGCTGATGGAAGCGATCATGGCGCAGCCGACGTTCGAGGTGCACGGCATCGTCGGTGGCTACAGCGGTCCCGGCATCAAGACCATCGTTCCCCATCGCGCCGAGGCCAAGCTGTCGACGCGCCTGGTGCCGGATCAGAAGCCCGCCAAGGTCTTCAAGCTGATCCAGCGCTTCATCAAGCAGCGCTGCCCCGACGCCGTCGTCACGCACGAGGCGTCGCTGGAGCCGTATCTGGCCCCGCTCGGCGGCCCGTACAACGAGGCCGCCGCCGCCGCCATGCGCGAAACCTTCGGCAAGGAGCCGGGCTTCACGCGCGAGGGCGGTTCGATCGGCGCGGTGCTGACGATGCAGCGGCTGCTGGCGGCCCCCGTCCTGTTCCTGGGCCTGTCGCTGCCCGAGCACGGCTATCATGCCGTCGACGAGAACTATGATTGGGGCCAGGCGTCGGGCGGCATGGAGATGTTCTGCCGCTATTTTCACAAGATCGCGGCGATGGGCAGCCGGCCGGCGCCCGCGCCGGGGCGGAAAACCCGTGCTTGAAACGGCGGGATGGCCGGCTAGGATCACCTCATGAGCGCAACCACGACGCCTCCGGTTAGCCGCGGGTCTGCCTGGAAGATCGTCGCCTCCGTCGTGGTGGTCACGGGCGCCGTCGGATACATGCTGATGTCCTCGATGAAGGAGGGCGCCGCGTATTACCGGCACGTCGACGAGGTCATGGCCAACATGGGCGCCTGGCGCGGCAAGCGGTTGCAGGTGCACGGCCACGTCGTCGACGGTTCCATCGAACAGGCGCGGGGCACGCTGCAATACCGCTTCAAGATCGAAAGCCGCGATCCGCGTCCGCACGCGGTCATCGCCGCCAACTACAGCGGCCTGGTCCCCGACACGTTCAAGTCGGGCGCCGAGGTCGTCGCCACCGGCTCGCTGACCGCCGACGACAAGTTGGACGTCGCCCCCGACGGCATCATGGCCAAGTGCCCTTCGAAGTACGATGTCGGCGCTCCCAAGAGCCCGGCCCTCCCCGGCGCGGCCAGCGCGCCCTCCGCGCTGCGATAGCCGGCGCGATCACGTGTGCCGGAGGCCGTCGACGGCCTTGAGGCGGCTGGCGCGCAGCGACGGGTAAAGCGTGGCCAGAAAGCAGATCAGCAGCGTCGCCGCCGCCACCAGCGCGATCTCGCTGCCAGCGATCTGCACCGGCAGCTCGCCGATGAGATAGACCTTCGGATCCAGCGGATAGCCGTAAAGACGCGCCACCAGACAGACCAGCAGGCCGTACACGATCCCGAATCCGGTGCCGATCGCCCCGACGGTGGCGCCGCCGACCAGGAACACGCGCGCCACCATCGTCGATCGGGCGCCCATCGATTTCAGGATGGCGATCTCGCGCACCTTCGACAGCACGATCATCGTCAGCGACGCGATGATGTTGAACGCCGCCACCACGATGATCAGCACCAGCAACAGCGAGATGATCACCTTCTGCATGGTCAGCGCCATGAACAGGTTGTGGTTCAGCTCTTTCCAGTCGATGACCCGATACGGTTCGTCCAGCCGCTGCTTGATCTCCTTGCCCATGGTCAGCGCCTGGCGCGGGTCGGAAAAGCGCAGCTCGACGCCGAACACCGACCCGCGCGCGCTGGCGATCATGCGCGCGTCGTGCAGGCTGACGTAGGCCAGCCGCGTGTCGTACTCGTTGAACCCCATGCGGAAGATGCCGACCACCTTGAAGAGAAAGGACGGCGGCGCCATCCCTTCCTGGTTCGAGAAGGGGACCATCACCGGCACGCACTGCCCGACCTTGAGGTGCAGGCGGTGCGCCAGCTCGATGCCCAGGATGATGCGGCCGACGTCCTTGGTTTGACCGGAACAGGCCGCGGGCTCTTCCAGCGCCTCGATCGATCCCTCCAGCAACGACCGCCGCAGATCGTCCGCCCCTTGTCGAAGGTCGATGCCTTTCAGGTTGGCCCCCACCTGGCCCACCATCACCTCGCCGGCGGAGAAGAGAAACTTCGCCATGCGCACCACGCCCGGCACGCCGCGCAGCTTCTCCTGGATGCGGTCGGCCTCCGGCGAATCGATGTCGACGTTGCCGTAAGGGATGACGATGAGGTGCGCGTTCAGCGCGAGGACCTTGTCCTGGAATTCGCGCTCGAAGCCGCTGGTCACGGCCATGACGACGATCAGCGACGCCACGCCCAGCACCACGCCCATGGTCGAGACCGTGGTGAAGACCGAGAACAGTCGCAGCAGGATGGCGGTCAGCGCCGCCAGCCCGCCGAGCAGCACGGCGATCACCGCTGCGGTCTCCAGGGCGCGCGAGTGCCCGCGCGAGGCCAGAAACCCAGCCCACGCCGCCGCCGAGAGCGCCAGCGCGACCAGCAACATCACGCGCGCCGAGCGCGGCGGCCGGGCGCGGTGCAGATAGCGCAGGCCGACGAAACGCTCGAGGCCGAGGGCGTAGAGCTCGCGCAGGCCCAGCGCCGCCAGGGCGCCCACCGCGACCGCCACCCACGCGGCGAATTGCGGCGGGCGCAGCAGGGCGGCCGCGCCCGCCGTCGCCGCCAGCGCCAGCAAGGCCACGCGGACCACCCAGCGAAGCATGATCGCCGACGTTAGCAGAACGCCGCGGCCGTGGCCGTCCTTGACACTCTTCGACGCCGGACCGTACCGTACACCGCAATGGCGTTTCCGCGAGCGCTGTCACGGCGCTGCTCGAAATCGATCGCGCCTTTCGCGCTCGCGCTCGCCACCGTCGCCGGGCTGGCGTCCGCGGCTCGTCCGGCGCGCGCCGGCAGCAACGATCTCCGTCTCCTGAATCTCTGCCCTCGCTATACGCCGGCCGCCGGCGTGCTGGGGCAAAGCGGCCAGCGCGAATGCGAGTGGATCAGCCGCGACCCGCAGACCGGCGCCACCCGCGGCATCGTCTTCGCCAACGAATCGGGGCCGCGAACGCAGATCGCGGCGACGTCGCGGTTCCGCAGCCTGATGTCCGAGCTGGGGGTTGTCCTGGCTCCGCGGCTCGTCACGCCGGCCGACACGCTGGGCTTCGCGGGATTTCAGTTCTCGGCCGAGCTGGGCATCACGCAGATCAATGCCTCGCAGCCGTACTGGGACGGTGTCCAGGGCGTCGATCCGGACGCGCCGACTGCGTCGCGCCCCCCGAACTACCTGACGACGGTGGGGGGCTTTGCCCGAAAGGGTTTCTGGTTGCCGGTTCCGGCCGTGGAGATCGGCGCTGGATTCGTCAACGTCCTGGGGTCGGAGATGTTTGCCCTGCAGGCCTACGCCAAGGTCGGACTGCACGAGGGCTTTCACGGCTGGGCGCTGCCGTCGCTCGCCGTGCGCGGCGCGGTGTCGCACCTCGTGGGGACCGACCAGGTCGACATGACCATCGGCAGCCTGGACGTCGTCATCTCGAAGGCGTTCAGCGTGGGCGGCACGGCGCGCTTCGAGCCGTTCGCCGGCTGGAACATCCTGTTCATCGACGCGCGCAGCGGGGTCATCGACGCCACGCCGTTGTGCGACGCCTATGCGCTCAAGAACCTGCCGATGGGCGCGACCCTCCCCAACTGCCCGTCCAAGGGTGCGGGCACCTCGGACGATCTCGCCGCCAACTTCTCGTTTCCACGCCAGGACGTCATCGTGCGGCAGCGGATCTCGGGCGGGTTCAAGCTGAAGCTGGCGGTCCTGTTCATGGCCGCGGCATACGAGATCACCCCGGCCGGTCGAAGCAACGACGAGCGCGAGTCGAACGGCGCCCGCGACCAGAGTGGAAGCCAGCAAGGCTTCTCGCTGTCCGCCGGGTTCGACTTCTAGCGATTGATCCTCGGCAGGTCCAGCCAGACGGCGGTGCCGATCGCACGGTGGAATTTTTCTCGGCGCCGCCCCCCTCGCGGCGCCTACGGGCTTTCGACGGAACTGAACGCCGCGGCGCGGCCTCGCGGCTGCGCCGCGGCGATCAGAAACCGTCCGGTCGAGGGGAGCGAACCGGTGAGAGTCCGCCTTGCCCTCGCGCCGTGAACGCCGCCGGGTGACCGCCGGCGTTCACGCGACAACATCCGATTGGTGTCAGGCGACTGGTAATGCCTGCATCCCGCCCTGGATGATCTTCCGGAGGCCCGCCACGGACAGCCGTGGCGTCTTTTTTTCCTCCTCGAAGATGATCTGGGCGAGCGTGGCCGTCGTCAGATCCGATCGGGTCGTGTTGTCGACGACGCGAACATCATCTCCCGCACGCACCATAGCTGCTATGTGGTCCAAGGTCACATAGCGGCTGTCGCGCGTGTCGTAGAGCTTCCGATTCGCGTACCGTTTGATCGTGCGTGCAGTGTTCATTGTCCTAGGGTGTCATGGCCAATTGCCTGCGTCAATCATGTAATGCAACGAACAAAACAAAATTTTTTGTTCCAAAATCACCGTATGATTTCAATATCTTGGAAAATCACCGATCCGCTAAGTGAGAGTGGCTCGCGTCGCGCCGGCACGCCCGACCATCACGTCGCAGCGGTTTTTGCGCGTCACTTTCGTTGCCGGAGCATCAGCGCCTGGCGCGGGCGGATGGCAGCCCACGAACCGGGAGCGAGAGATGATCGCGTCGCGGACGTGACTTCGGCGCGGCGTTTTCCCGTCGGAGATTGCGACGCAGTCGCCCCGTGCTTCGCGTTGCGCGGCGGCTCTGGTTCGTGCGCCGACGGAAGGTCCGCGTCGCGCGCGGGCCGCAACGGCGGCTGGATCGTCCGTTCCCGCGACTATCTCGACGACCCTTGCCGTCGACTGTTCTCGTCGAGGGAGCCGGTCGCTACTTGCGCTTCTCGGCCTCGTCCTCGTCGAGCTTCTTGCTGGCCTTGCCCTCGGGGGAAACCTCGATCTCGTTTTGCGCGTTCACGGAGCGCTTGAAGTTCTTGATCGCCTTGCCCAGGCCATCACCCAGTTGCGGCAGCTTCGTGGCGCCGAAGACGACCACGACGATGAGCAGGATGAGGACGAGTTCGCCGAAACCCATTCCGAAGGGCATGTGCTGAGCTCCTTCGGCCATCTATAGCAGTCTCCCCAAAACAATCAACCAAGCCCGGACGTTTTTTGGCGCCGGGCGGACAATCCGATACGATCGACCTCTTGGTGATGAAGCCGGTTGGTTTGTCCCGATGCGTGATCGCCCTGCTGCCGGCGCTGTTCGCGGCGACCGCCGCCGAGGCGAGCGCGGCCTCGGGGCCGCCGCGGAGGACGCCGCCGATCGAGGAGAGCGCCTCCGAGCGGCGCGCGGTGCGCGGCAGCGCCCTCGACGACGGCGCCGAGAGTCCGGAGCTGCGCGAGCTGCGCCGATTCGAGCAGCAGGCCTTCCCACGTGGTCCAGCCGTTCCACGCCCCGACGGTGACGTCGTCGGCGGCGACGGATCGGCGCAGCCCCTACCAGGGCAGTGGCGCGGTTCGGGCGACATCCCGCCGGAGCTGCGCTCGCCCGACAGCACGCCCCGGGCGCAGGCGCCCGCGCCCGATCCGGATTCGGAGTGGCTGCGTTCGCTGAAGCTGCCCGACATCCCCGTGCGCTGGGATCCGCAGGTGCTGCGGTATCTCGATTACTTCAAGAACGACCCCAAGGGGCATCTGGTGATGGGGAACTGGCTGCGACGGGCCGGGCGCTTTCGTGCCCTGTTCGACAAGACGCTGGAGCAGTACGGCCTACCCAGGGATCTGTTCTACGTCGCCATGGTCGAGAGCGGGTTCGACACCAGCGCGCGTTCGCGCGTCGGCGCAGGCGGCGTCTGGCAGTTCATGCCCGGCGCCGCGCGGGCTTACGGCGTCGAGATTGGCTATTGGGTCGATGGGCGGCGCGATCCGGAACGCTCCGTCGACGCGGCGGCGCGCTACCTCAAGGACCTGTACGTCCGCTTTGGCTCCTGGCCGCTGGTGCTGGCGGCCTACAACGCCGGCTACGGGGCGGTGCTGAAGTCGATCACGCGTTACAACACGAACGATTTTTGGGAGCTGTGCCGGCACGAGGCGGGCCTGCCCTGGGAATCGAGCATCTACGTTCCGAAGATCATGGCGGCGGCGATCGTCGGGCACAACCCCGAGGCGTTCGGGTTCGGCGACGTCGTGTTGGATCCGCCCTTCGCTTACGACGCCGTGACGGCGCCGGCCGGAACGGCGCTGGCGACCGTGGCGCGCGCGGCGGGAACCAAGCTGGACGTCATCCAGGCGCTCAACCCGCATCTGGTGCGTGATCGCGTTCCGCCCGGACGGACGGTCGAGCCGGTGCGCGTGCCGCCCGGGACGGCGGCGGGTTATGCAGAGGCGCTGGAGGCGGCGAGCGGTCCGGGCGATCGGATGGACACCGTGGTCCTTCGTTTTGGCGAAACAATCGACGACGTGGCGCGGGCGCGGCGGATCGCCCCGCGCGAGCTGCGGCGCCTGAACGGCGTCAAGGACGGCGGCGAGCTGCGCGCCGGCGTCACCGTGCTGGTGCCGAGGAGGGGAACGACGCCGCCGGCGGGCTCTGGTTCGCCGGGTCCGGGCGAGCAGCCGGCGGAGGCGTCGCCCCTGGCCGTCGACGAGCCCGTGATCGTGGCGGTTCCCGATCGGGTGTTTTCGTACGAGGGGCGCGAGCGGGTGTTTTATCGGACGCGCGACGGCGATTCGCTGGAAGAGATCGGCGAGGTGTTCGGCGTGCGCGTGGACGATCTGCTGGAGTGGAACAACCTGGACGGGGGGGCCAAGCTGCACCCGAACATGGTGCTGCAGATGTTCGTGCGGAGGGACTTCGACCCGACGGGCGTGGTCCTGCTGGACGCGGCCCGCGTTCGCGTGGTGACGCTGGGGTCGGACGAGTTCCTGGAGCTCGAGGCCGCCCGCCGGGGAAAGAAGCGCCTGTTCTATCAGTGCAAGACGGGCGACACGCTGGCCCGGGTGGGGCGGCGGTATGGCCTGACGCCGGGCGACCTGGCCCGCATCAACCGATTTTCGTACAACAGCGAGCTGCGCGACGGCCAGCGCATCGTCGTCTATTCCCCGGTCGGCGAGCCGCCGCGCGAGGTGAGCATGGGAATGTCGGCGGCGAACAAGCGCGCCAAGCCGGTGGTCGCAGCAGTCGCTCCCATCAAGGCGCCGGCGGCGCGCCCGGCGGCCAGCGGGCACCCGGTGACGGCGTCGTCGTCGCAGGCGGCGAAAGCCAAGGCCGCGCCGCCGCCGCCGAAGGTGAGCGCGAAGGGTTCCCCGCTGGCGAAAGCGCCGCCGTCCGCTCCCGGCGCGACCAAGAAGAAGTAGGTTTGCCGACGTTCGCCGTCGACGCCGCGTCCGCCGGGCTGCGGCTGGATCAGTTTCTCGCGCGTGCGCTGGGCGGCGGGTGGAGCGTCCACGCCGCGCGGCGCTTGATCGCCGCCGGCCGCGTGCGCGCCGACGGGCGCCGCGCCGGCAAGAAGGGCGAGCGCGTGACGGCCGGCCAGGCGATCACCGTCGAGGAAGAGGGCGTCGCCGCGGCGGCCGTCGTTCCGGATCCGGGCGTGGTCCTGCCCGTGCTGTTCGAAGACGCGGCGCTGCTCGCGGTCGACAAGCCGGCCGGGATCCCGTCGCACCCGCTGCGCGCCAGCGAACGCGGGACCGCGGCCAACGGGATCGTGGCGCTCTGTCCCGAGTGCGCGAGCGCCAGCCACGACCCGCGCGAAGGCGGGCTCGGGCATCGTCTCGATCGCGAGACCAGCGGCGTCTTGCTGGCGGCGCGCTCGCGGCCGGCCTGGGAGGCGTTGCGGGCGGCGCTGGCCGAGCCGGCTTGCGAGAAGACGTATGTCGCGCACGTCGCCGGATCGCCGCCCGCGCAGGCGGACTTCGCGGGCAGCATCGGCCGCGTGGGCCGCCATGGCGCCCGCGTCGCCGTCGACGGCGGCCGACACCCGCTGCCAGCGCGCACGGCCTGGGAGGTCCTGGCCGCGGGGGCCGGTCCGTCGGCGCTGGTGCGGGCGCGCCTGCACGCCGGGCGCGCCCACCAGGTGCGCGCGCACCTCGCGGCGGCGGGCCATCCGATCCTGGGCGACGCGCTCTACGGCGACGACGCCGCGCGGGCGCTGGCGCTGGCGCTGGGTGTCGGCGGGCTGCGCCTGCACGCCGAATCGGTGCGCCTGCGCCACCCAACGACCGGCGCACCGCTGACGATCGCCGCGCCGCTGCCGGCGTGGGCCGCCGATTTTGCTGCCACCGGCGGCGGCGCCGATCGATGATGCGCCGGTGAGCGCGCCCGCCATCAAGACCGCCGTCGTCCTCCAGCACACGCCAACCGAGGGGCCAGGGCGACTGCGCGCGTTGCTCGAAGAGCGCGGGGTGGGCGTCTCGTGCCGTCATGTGTTCGCCGGCGAGCGCGTGCCGGGCGATCTCGAACCCGACGAGATCCTGATCGTGATGGGCGGGCCGATGGGCGTCGGCGACGCGGGCGATCGCCGGTTCGGATTCCTGGGCCACGAGATCGCGCTCCTCGGCCGGTTGATCGCGGCCGATCGTCCGGTGCTGGGGATCTGCCTGGGGGCGCAGCTGCTGGCGGCGGGCGGCGCGGCGCGCGTCTACCCCAACCTCCGCCGTGACCGGTGGGGCAACGCGCGCGTCGTGCGCGAGGTGGGCTGGGGCAAGGCCGACTTCATCGGCGTCGAGCGCGAACCGGCGCTGGCGGGATTGCGGCCGCAGGAGTGGGTCCTGCACTGGCACGGCGACACGTTCGACCTGCCGGCCGGCGCGGCGCTCCTGGCGTCGACGCCAGAGTGCCCGCACCAGGCGTTCCGGCTGGGGACGCGCCAGTTCGGGCTGCAGTTTCACTGCGAGCTGGACGCCGACACGATCGAGATGTGGGCGCGCGAGGACGCCGCATTCGTGCAGCTGGCGAACGGTCCGGGTGGCGGGCGCCGCATCACCGCCGAGACGGCGGCGCTGTTCACCGAGGCGAGCCCGGTGTGGGATCAACTTTTGCGCAACATCGTCGACGTGCTCTTGCAATTGCCGGCCGGCCGAGAATAGTAAACGGCCGCATGGCTTCGCCGCGGACATTCACGCTGGGGCTGGTGCAGATGCGCTGCTCGCCGTCGCCCGACGACAACGTCGCGCGCGCGGTGGCGCACGTCCGCGCGGCGGCCGGGCGGGGCGCGCAGGTGATCTGCCTGCCCGAGCTCTTTCGGACGCAGTACTTCTGCCAGACGGAGGACCACGCCAACTTCGATCTGGCGGAGGCGATCCCGGGCCCGACGACAGCGGCGCTGGGCGCGCTGGCGCGCGAGCTGCGGGTGGTGATCGTCGCCTCGCTGTTCGAACGGCGCGCGGCCGGCGTCTACCACAACACGGCCGTGATCATCGACGCCGACGGCGCGCTGTGCGGCGTCTATCGCAAGATGCACATCCCGGACGATCCCCTCTATTACGAGAAGTTCTATTTCACGCCGGGCGATCTCGGGTTCCGCGCCTTCGACACCGCGTACGGGCGCCTGGGGACGCTGGTGTGCTGGGATCAGTGGTATCCGGAGGGCGCGCGCCTGACCGCGCTCGGAGGCGCGGACGTGCTGTTCTACCCGACGGCGATCGGGTGGCATCCGGCCGAGAAGGCCGAGTTCGGCGCCGTCCAGGCCGACGCCTGGCGGACGATCCAGCGCGCCCACGCCATCGCCAACGGTGTCTACGTCGTCGCCGTCAACCGTGTCGGGCACGAGGCGCCCGTGGGCGGCGCCGGCATCGAGTTCTGGGGCGGCAGCTTCGTCGCCGATCCGTTCGGGGTCATGCTGCAAGAGGGCCCGCGCGATCGCGAGGAGGTGCTGATCGTGCCGGTCGATCGCGCGCATCAGGAGACCGTTCGCCGGCACTGGCCGTTCCTGCGCGACCGCCGCATCGACGCCTACGGCCCCATCACCCGGCGTCTCATCGACGAATGAAGGACGAGACACCGTCGGCGCTGGGCTTTCGCATGCCCGCCGAGTGGGAGCCGCACGCGGCGACGTGGCTGGCCTGGCCCCACGAACGGCGCGACTGGCCCGGGAAGCTGGCGCCCATCCCGTGGGTTTACGGCGAGGTGGTGCGCCACCTGACGCCGGGCGAGCGCGTGCGCATCCTGGTCGCCGACGCGGCGATGGAGCGCCGGGCGCGCGCGCTGCTCGGGCGCGTGGGCGTCGATCTCGGGCGGGTCGATTTCTTTCGCGTCCCGACCGACCGCAGCTGGACGCGCGATTTCTGTCCGCTGTTCATCAAGCACGGCGACGGGCGCGTCGGGTTGACCAACTGGCGCTTCAACGGCTGGGCGAAGTATCCCAACCACAAGAAGGACGACGCCGTCGGCGACCGGCTGGCGGCGCGCCTCCGAAGGCCGCACTGGACGCCGCAGGTACCGGGCGCCGGCGGGAAACCGCAGCGCGTGGTGCTGGAGGGGGGCAGCATCGACGTCGACGGGCGGGGTACGCTGCTGACGACGGAGGAGTGTCTGCTGTCGCCGGTGCAGGCGCGCAATCCCGGACTGTCGCGCGTCGAGCTGGAGGCGATCCTGGGCGCGCACCTGGGCGTGCGCAAGGTGCTGTGGCTGGGCGACGGCATCGCCGGCGACGACACGCACGGGCACGTCGACGATCTCGCCCGTTTCGTCGCCGAGGCGACGGTGGTGATCGCCGAGGAGTCGGAGCCCGCCGACGCCAACTTCGAGAAGCTGCGTGACAATCGCCGGCGCCTCGCGTCGATGACCGACGCGCAGGGGCGGGCGCTGCGCGTGGTGCCGCTGCCCATGCCGGCGCCGGTTTTTCTCGACGGCGTTCGCCTGCCGGCCAGCTACGCGAATTTCTACATCGGCAACGCGGCGGTGCTGGTGCCCACATTCAACGACCCGCACGACCGGCGCGCGCTGGAGATCCTGGCGGGACTCTTCCCGGCGCGGAAGGTGGTCGGGATCCACGCGCTGGATCTGGTGTGGGGGCTGGGCACACTCCACTGCATGACCCAGCAAGAACCGGCGTAGCGGTCGCGCCGGGGCGTGCCGGCATAGTTCGGGAACTTCGCGGGCGCACCCCGTTCTCCAGACGGGGAGGACGCGGTTTGGGGCTCAAGCTGGGGCGGGTCGCATCCGATATCGACCGCGATGGGGGGCAGGTCTTGTTTCTGACGCGCGGGGTGTGTTCGCGTGTCTGACGCCGCCGCGCCCGCGGTCGCGTCGCCAGCGCCGGCCGTTACGCCGGGCGTGCTGGGCGAGATCTACGGCCGCTACCACCTGCTGGAGCAGATCGGCAAGGGCGGCATGGCGGAGATCTTCCGCGCCGTCGCTGGCGGGGCGGAGGGCTGGTCACGGCAGTTCGTGGTCAAGCGCATCCGCCCGGAGAAGTCCGGGTCGCGCGAGTTCATCCGCATGTTCTGCGAGGAGGCGCGCCTGTGCGCGCTCTTGCACCACCCGAACATCGTGCAGGTGTACGACTTCGGCCAGATCGACGGCAGCTATTTTCTGGCCATGGAGTATCTGCGCGGCAAGGATCTCTCGACGGTGCTGCGCGCGCTGCGGGCCGGCGGAGGCGCTTTCGCCCCGGGCGTGGCGGCTTTCATCGCGCACCAGACGGCGCTGGGGTTGCATCACGCGCACACGCTGGTCGACGGCAATGGCCAGCCCGTGCGGATCGTTCACCGCGACGTCACGCCATCGAACATCATGCTGCTGCGCTCCGGGGGCGTGAAGGTGCTGGACTTCGGCATCGCCAAGGACGTCGGTCAGGAGGAGGCCGAGACCGTCGAGACCGAGGCCGGTCAGGTCAAGGGCAAGCTGGCGTATCTGGCGCCCGAGCAGGTGCGCAATCTGCCGCTCGACGGGCGCGCCGATCTGTTCGCGCTGGGCGTCGTGCTGTGGGAGATGGCGACTGGACAGCGGCTGTTCTCCGCCGAAAGCGAGTTCCAGACCATGCGGAACGTCCTCATGCAGCCGGTGCCGGCGCCGTCTTCGGTGCGCCCGGGCGTGCCGGCCGCGCTGGACGCCGTGATCATGCGCGCGCTCGCGCGCGAGCGCGAGAATCGTTACGGCACGGCGGCGGAGATGGCGACCGATCTGGAGGCGGTGGTGCACAGCGAGAGGTTCGCGGCCCACGCCATCCCGCAGCTGATCCAGGCCTTGTTCGGCGACGATCGCAGCGTCTCTGCGGTGACGCCGACGCCGTCCGGGCTGCTGTCGGCGCGACGCACGGGCGGCAGCAGCGACCGGTCCCGCGGCGATTCGAGCGATCGACAAATCCCGCAGGGGCTGGGTTCGGTCGGGCTCGACGGCGAGGTGTCGATGAGCGTCGTGTTGAGCGAGCCGCCGCCGGTGCCGGAGCTGACGGCGATCGCGCGGCGGCGGCGGCGTG
Source organism: Polyangia bacterium (assembly GCA_035544495.1). Lineage (GTDB taxonomy): Bacteria > Myxococcota_A > Polyangia > Fen-1088 > Fen-1088 > DATKEU01. The sequence continues at coordinate 19,288 of DATKEU010000297.1, forward strand.
CGGGGCGCGGACAGGTTGCGGTGGCGGTGGGGGTGTTGGCGTTCGCAGCGGCGGCGGTGGTGAGCTGGCGGGCGACGCGAGCGCCAACCCCTCCGCCGTCGCCGGCCATCGTGGCGGCGCGCCCGCTGCCCGCGGCGCCACTGCCCGCGGCGCCCGTCAGGGCACCGCGACAGGCGACGGCACCGCCACCTGCGCCGGCGCCGTCGCTGGGGACGGCGAGAACGATCGCGCGAACCGCGCCCCGGGCACGGCCCGCCAAGCGCGCGGCGGCGCGCGTGGCGCCGTCGGCGCTGACGCTGAATCCATTCCGGTGACGGCTGGCGAGCCGCTCAGTCGAACTCGGCGAGGCCGGTCTCGGTCAGCAGGTAGAGCGCGCGCAAGAAGGTGAGGAGCTCCTCGGGCGCCAGGAAGTGGCTCATCCAGGCGCGCAGCGTGCGCCGTCCGTCGAGCATCGCGAGCACTTCGCCCGGCGTCGGTCCCAGGCGAAAGGCCTCGGGCGGAACGCGCGGGCGCTCGCTCTTGGCGACGTGGCAGTCCAGCACGCCGGCGAAGCGGCGCTCCAGGAGCTCGTACGGCAGATTGAGCACGCCCGCGCCGAGCATCTCGAAGGTGTCGAGGCCCAGCGGGAAGCTCTCCTGCGCGTTGCTGACGCCGCGGAAGAAAGCGAAGGTCCCCTCGGTCCAGGTGAAGACGTCGATCACCCGCTCGCGCACCTGCTGCGACAGCAGGCGAAAGACGTCGAGCGGCTTCAGGAGCCCGAGGCCCACCAGCGTGTCGCCCAGCTTGCCGGCGTACTCGGGCAACGCGCCCAGCGCCCGCTCGAGATCGGCGGCCGCCAGCACGCCCTTGCCGACCAGGTATTCACCGAAGCGATCGCCGGGCAGGTTCGAGGCGACCGACTCGGGCGCGCCGGTCGCCAGATAGACCTCCTTGATCGCGCCGCTGAGCTCGAAGCGCAGAAGGCCGGTCTCGCGCGCGACCGCCAGATCCGACAGGATGCGCATCGGCGTGATGATGCTGAGATCGCCGGCGCTGTCGGGGGGGCGCCGGGGCGCGCCCGAGACGAAGCGGCCGACGTCGCTGCGCGTGGCGCTGGCCCGACGAGCGGCGCCTTCCGCGCCCACCGGCAGCGGCGTCCACCCGGTGCCGCGCGCCTGCGAGCGGTCGGTCTCGCTGGCCCACTGATCGAGATCGACGACGGCCAGCGGTTGCGCCAGCACCTGCCCCAGCAGCGTGCCGCCCGCCGTCCGGCGGGTCGCCTCCGCCGCCGCGGCGCCGTTGCGCGCGCCCGAATCGGGGCGCGCCGGCTCGACGTCGATGCGGAGATCGGCGGTGGACTCCTCGGAAGACAGTCGCTGCGCCGGCAGCGCGCTGGGGCTGGCCGCCGCGCGCGGCCCGGCGGCGTTCGCCGCGCCGGACCGCCGGCCGTCGGCGGCCGTGGGCAGCGGGCGCCCGCTGGCTGCCCGCGGTTCCACCAGCTTGCGCGCTTGCTGGGCCAGGCGCGCCGCCGCTTCCGGGCGGCTGTCGAAGAGGTCCGTGATGAAGTGCCGCAGATCGCCGGTGCCGACGCGCCGGCCGACGCCGAACATGTACTCGGCGAGATCGTCGCGGAACGCGGCGGCGTTTTGATAGCGCTGCTCGGGTTCCTTCTTCAGCGCCCGCCGCACGATGCGATCCAGCGCCGGCGGCAGATCGTGAGAAAACCGCTCGAGCCGATCGAGGTGCGCGTCGCGCACCATCAGCAGCACGTCGAGGTCGTTGGGCGCGATGAACAGTCGCCGCCCCATGAACATCTCCGCCAGCACGACGCCGACGGCGAACAGATCGCTGCGCGCGTCCAGCGACGTGCCCGCCACCTGCTCGGGCGACATGTAGCCGTACTTGCCCTTCAGCGTGCCGACCTGGGTCTTCGATTCGCGCTCCTCGGCGCGGGCGATGCCGAAGTCGCCTAGCTTCACGTCGCCGCCCCTCGAGATGAAGACGTTCGACGGCGAGATGTCGCGGTGGACCAGGTTCATGGGGCTGCCGTCCATGTCCCGGGCGTTGTGGGCGTAGTCCAGCGCTTCCAGCAGCTCGACGGCGATGAAGCAGGCCAGCGTCAGCGGCAGGCGCACCAGCTTCTGCGCGCAGGTGCGCAGCAGCGCCAGCCCGTCGAATCCGTCGATGAACTCCAGGGCGATGAAGTACCGGCCGGCCACCTCTCCGAAGTCGAGGATCTGCACGATCTTCGGGTGCGTCAGCTGCGCCGTCAGCTTGGCCTCGTCGATGAACATCGACATGAACGTCTTGTCCGACGCCAGGTGCGGCAGGATCCGCTTGATGACGAGGATCTTCTCGAAGCCGTGCGACGAAACGATCTTCGCGCGGAAGACTTCCGCCATGCCGCCGACGGCCAGGCGCTGCAGCAGCGTGTAGCGACCGAACTGCGAGGGCATCGATGCCGGTCCCTCGGTCGCCATGTGTCAATCACTATAGCAGGTGTGGCCGACCTCACGGTTGAAAGCCCGCCAGTGAGAGACGACGGCGCCCGGTTCAGCGACGCTTCAGCATCGCTCGGCGCAGCTGCAACGGATCCTGCGACTCGCCCACCAGCTCGAGGGCGCGGTACGCGGCGCGGCGCGCGCGGGCCTGGCTCTCCTCGTTGGTGGCCAGGATCGCCAGCGTCCGGCGGCCTTCGTCGTAGTAGCGGGACTCGTCGGGCGTCAGCACATCGCGGAAGAGGCGCGCGGTCTCGCCGTCGCCTTTGTCCTGGCAGTAGGCGGCCAGCGCCTTGAGCCGCGCGATCGCCATCGCCTTCAGCGTCAGGTGGCCGGCGGACGATCGCTCCTCGGGCGTCTGCAGCGAGCGCAGGAACGCGAACAGCTTCGAATAGCCCCCGTCGCGCGGATTGTAGCTGGTGAGATCGACGCCGATCGCGGCGAGGCGGGCGGCGATCAGATGATAGTGCTTGGCGCCCTCGCCGCACTGCTCGGCCAGCAGCAGCTTGGCGGATAGATCATCGCAATCGGTCACCCAGAGCGCCGCCACCTCGGCCCCTTCGACGGCGGCCTTCAGCAGAAGGCGCAGAACGTCGGGGACCTCGAACCCTTCCTTGGAGATGGCGGCCGACAGCGCCCCCACCAGACGTTCGATCGACGTCTGGTTCTTGGCGTCCATCTCGGTCACGAAGGTCTCGGCGGCAGTCATGGAATCCTGTGGGGGATGCAGGTTTTGGCGTGGATGCGGCGCGGCGTCAAGCTCCGGCCCGAGAATGACGATGCCGCAAGGAGACCCTGCCACAGGTCGTGGTTCACCGCCACCGGCTCGGCAGATCGCCAACAGGAGACGGTTCCTTGTCACCATCCCACATCCTCCTTCGCGCAACGCTGGGCCTCGCTCTCATCGCGCTGGTCGCTTGCGGCGGCAGCCCGTCAGACGCAGGCATCGCGCCGATCACCAGCGCCGAGCCGAATTCGACGGCGGGCACGCTGGGCAGCCGGCTGGTCGACGTGCCGGTGCCGGACGATCCGGCCGTCGACGCGCTCAGCGGCGACAGCACCGCGGCGCCGCGGGTGATCTATCTCGTCTACGCCGACGGAAAGGCGCTTCCGAAGACCGACGTCGATGCCTGCAACGGCAGCACGGCGCCGAAGTTCGTCTGCAACTTCGCCCCCACGCTGGAGGACTGTCAGCGGCAGATCCAGACGTACCTGGACAAGTGGTACGCCGATCTGAACGTCGTCTTCACGCTGACCCGCCCCACCAGCGGCCGTTATTACACCGAGGTCGTCTCGTCGGGGGGCGGCGCCTGGTGCAACGTCGACGCGCGCGTGGCCGGCGTGGCGCCGTTCCTGTGCAAGGACATCTACGGCGGCGTGGCATACACGTTCATGGGCGGCGACAACGCCAAGCAGACCGCCACCATCATCGCCCAGGAGCAGGCGCACCTGGTTGGCCTCGAGCACACGAACAGCGACAACGATCTGATGCTGCCCACCATCTGCCACAACTGCGACGGGTTCGAGGATGCGGACAACACCGTGAGCGGCGATCGCTGCGCGCGGCCGACACAGAACTCGTATCAGCTGATCAAGGAGCGCCTCGGCCCCTGGACCGGCGGCGCCAAGCCGCAGGTGTTCGGCTGCAAGAGCGATTCGCAAGGGCCGATGGTCGCCATCACCGAGCCCGGTGACGGCGCGATGGTGGGCTCGGACTTTTCCTTGCGCGTCGAGGCCAGCGACGAGTGCGCCCTGACCATGGTGTCGGTCAACGTTTCGCCGCAGAAGCTGAGCGCGTCGATGTCGTCGGGTCCCTTCCAGTGGGACCTGACCAACATCAGCGGCCAGCAGACCATCACCGTCACCGCCATGGACGGCGCGGGGCACAGCTCGTCGACCAGCATCACTGTCACGGCGGGCGTGACGCAGTCCATGGCCGCCCCGGGCGACGATCCGACCAAGGCGCACGGCTGCTCGACGGCGGGCACCTCGCCGGCATCCGCCGCCGGGTCGATCTTCGCGCTGGCGTTGGTGGCGCGGCGCGGTCGTCGTCGTCGCCGCTAAGGCGTGTTCTTGTAACGGACCATCATCCAGCCCGGGTCCTTGCACAGGCCGCAGGTCATGGCGGGATAGAAGAACGCCTTGGCGGTCTGGTCGCCCATCAAGAGGAAGCGAAACCAGGCCAGGGCGGGGGCGTGCATGGCGGCGTTCATGGCGTCCGCGTGGACGCCCTTGAATTGCGCGTTGATGTACTCGGTCGTGATGGCGGTGAAGGTGTCATTGGCGACGGCGGTCGACCGGTCGTCCATGGTGGCGCTGACGATCAGCAGCGGGGCTGTCTGCTTGCCGAGGATGGTTTGATCCTTCTCGAACGACATGATCGGCATGAGCGGCATGGTGGCGATGATGCCAGTCGGCCCTGGTTTGTCGGCGGCGGCCGCCAGCGTGGCGCCGCCCCCCTGGGAGTGGCCCGCCGCGCCGATCTTCGTGATGTCCAGCTTGCCCGCGTAGATCCCCTGCGCGGCGGCGTTCTGTGCCACCGCCCAGTCGATGCCGGCCTTGTGAACGGCGCCGCCCGCGGTGGTGTTGGTGTGCGCGGCGACGACGACGAAGCCGTGCGACGCCAGATGGTCCAGCAGCGGCGCGTACTGATCCAGCGCGTACATCGTGCCGTTGTTCCAGCTGATGATGGGGTGCTGGCGCCCGCCCGCGCCGAGCTCCATCGGGCGGAACACGTCGTACCCGGCGTTCGGGCCGACGTTGGTGTCGCGCTGGGTGGGAAAGGGACCCTTGGCGGCGTAGTCGGTGATGGCGGGCCAGGCGCTGGCCGCCGCGTCGGCGCCGCCCCCGTCGCTGGCCGCGGCGTTCGCGCCACCGGAGCCGGCGTTCGCGCCACCGGTTCCGGACATGGTCTGGCCGCCGGTGCCGGCGGTCGCTGCGCCGCCGGCGCCACCGCCGCCCGCCTGCGCGCCGCCGGTGGCGGACTGACCCGCGCCGCCGGTGCCGGTCTGGCCGCCGCCGGGTGGGATGCTGCCGCCCGATCCGGACGAGCACGCGGCGGCGAGAAAAAGAGCGGAAACGGTCAAGGCACGGGCGCCTTCGCACTTCATGGTGCTACCTCCGTCTTGCCGGCCGCCGCGATTGGACGGGCCGGACACGCTTTGGGTACAGACAAGAGTATCTCCAACCCGGAAAAAATGATCTGACCGCGCCGCGAAATGGCGATCCAGTGCGGCGCGCGGCTCGTACCGCTGCTGGGGCAAGGGCGCTCGCGCGCGGTGGCACCGCCTCCGTTGCCGCAGGCGGGCGAACTTCCGGTGGCGTCCACCGGGTGCCCCCGACAAGATGGAAATACCATGGAGCTCGCCGTCCCCCAGCATCATTTTTCGGACGAGATCCTGCTCGACTACTCGGCCGGCAACGCCAGGGAGCCGCTGGGCCTGCCGGTGGCCTGCCACCTGGATCTGTGCGGAGACTGCCGCGACCGCGTCGCCGATCTGGAGGCGGTGGCCAGCGCGTCGCTGTTGACCTTTGGTTT
>DATKEU010000298.1:0-6144 GCA_035544495.1 Polyangia bacterium
CCCGGCGCCGGCCGGCGCCCCTCGATGAACCGTTCGCCGCGCGCAAAGTGCGTCCGCCCGCGGCGGTGCTTCCCCTGGGCAGCCCTGGCCGTATTGTGGTCGGCGATGAGCTTCGCGAAGGAACCTCCCGTCCCGACCCAGCAGCACCCGCTGGTCGAGCGCATTCACGGCGTCGACGTCGCCGATCCCTATCGCTGGCTGGAAGACGCCGACGCGCCCGAGGTGCGCGCCTGGACCGAGCGCCAGAACGCCCTCACGCGCGCCACCCTGGACGCGGTGCCGGCGCGGCCGGCGATCGAGCGGCGCCTGTGGTCGCTGTTCGAGATCGGATCGCTGGGGGCGCCGGTGGTGCGGCGGCGGACCGGCGGCGCGCGCCGGTATTTCTACGCCCGCCGCGACGGCAAGCAGAACCAGCCCGTGCTGTACGCGCGCGACGGCGTGAGCGGGACCGACCACGTCGTGGTCGACGTCAATCAATTGGCCAGCGACGGAACCCGCTCGCTCGATTGGTGGTTCCCGTCGGAGGACGGCGCCCTGGTCGCCTACGGCGTCTCCGAGAACGGCAGCGAGGAGTCGATCTTGCGCGTGCGCGACGTGGCCGGCGCGAGCGACCGGCCCGACGAGATTCCCCGCACGCGCGCCTGCTCGCTGGCCTGGCTGCCCGACGGCGCCGGTTTTTACTACACCCGCTATCCCGCCCCCGGCTCGGTGCCAGCCGGCGACGAGCGCTACCACCGGTCGGTGTTCTTTCACCACCTGGGCGACGATCCGGCGCGCGATCGCCCGATCTTCGGCCAGGGGCGCGATCTCAAGGACTGGCCCGGCGTCGATCTGTCGCCGGACGGGCGCTGGCTGGTCATCACCGTCGAGCAAGGCTGGTCGCGCAGCGAGATCCATCTCATCGATCGCCACGCCCAGAACGCCCAGCCCGTCCCGGTGGCGGTCGGCGTCGAGGCGCGATTCTCGGTCGTCCAGGCGCTGTCCGATCGCATCTACCTGCAGTCGGATCTGGACGCCCCGCGCGGGCGCATCTTCCGCGTCGATCCGCGCCAGCCCGCGCGCGCCCGCTGGACGGTGGCGATCCCGGAGACCAAGGACAACCTGCAGGGCGCGACGTACCTGCGCGGCCATCTGGCGGCTCACTACCTGGTCGACGCCTCATCGCGCCTGCGGCTTTTCACCGAGGAGGGACGCCCAGACCGCGAGCTCGCGTTACCGGCGCTGGGCCAGGTGACGGCGCTGACCGCCGACCGCGACGGCGACGAGCTGTTCTATTCGTTCACCTCGTTCCTGGCGCCAACCACCGTGTTCCGTCACAGCAGCCGCGGCGCCACCGGCGCGGGCGTCGATCCCGTGTGGCGAGCCATCGCCGCGCCCGTCGACGCCGGCCGTTACGCCGTCGAACAGGTCTGGTTCACGTCGCCCGACGGAACGCGCTGCCCGATGTTCCTCGTCCAGGCGAAAAATGGCGCGCCCGACCAGTCGCGGCCCACGGTGCTGTACGGCTACGGCGGCTTCAACGTCGACATCCTGCCCGCCTGGTCGCCGGCGATCATCCCCTTGCTGGAGGCGGGCGGCGTCTACGCCGTCGCCACCCTGCGCGGCGGCGGCGAATACGGCGAGACCTGGCACCGGGCCGGCATGCTGGAGAAGAAGCAGAACGTCTTCGACGATTTCATCGCCGCCGCGCGCTGGCTGATCGAAAACAAGATCACCAGCCCGGCCCGCCTGGCCGCGCTGGGGCGTTCGAACGGCGGGCTGCTGGTCGGTGCCGCGATCACGCAGCGGCCGGATCTCTTTCGCGCCGCCGTCGCCGGCGTGCCGCTCTTGGACATGGTTCGCTATCACAAGTTTCGCCTCGCCCAGCTCTGGATTCCGGAGTACGGTTCGGCCGACGATGCCACCCAGTTCAAGTGGCTTTACGCCTACTCGCCCTATCACCGGGTCAAGGACGGCGTCGCCTATCCGGCCGTGCTCATCACCACCGCGGACAGCGACACGCGCGTCGATCCGCTGCACGCCCGCAAGATGACCGCCCGCCTGCAAGCCGCCAGCAGCGGAAGCCATCCCGTCCTCTTGCGCCTGGAGAGCAAGGCCGGCCACGGCGCGGGCAAGCCGCTGGCGGCGACGATCGCGCAGCTGGCCGACGAGTGGGCGTTCCTGTTCGCCGAGCTGGGCGTGCCCGTCGGCCCGCAGGGTGCGCCGCGATGACCCGCGTGGTGATCCTCTTTGGCGGGCGCTCGGCGGAGCACGAGGTGTCGATCCTGTCGGCGCGCAACATCTGGCTGGCGCTGGACCGCACGCGGTTCTTGCCGGCGCTGATCAGCATCGACAAGCAGGGCCGCTGGCGGCACGAGCCGGACGCCACGCTGGCGCGCGCGGTGGGCGATCCAACCAAGCTGGCGCTGGACCCGACCGCGCCGCCGGTGGCCTGGGCCGAAGCCGCCGGTCCCGACGACATCGTGTTTCCCATCATGCACGGAACCACCGGCGAGGACGGCGTCGTGCAGGGGCTGCTGGAGTTCCTCGACGTCGGGTACGTCGGCGCCGGCGTGCTCGGTTCGGCGATCGGCATGGACAAGGACGTCAGCAAGCGCCTGCTGCGCGAGGCGGGGCTGCCGGTCGTGGACTTCCGCACCTTCACGGCGACGGAGGTGGGCGCGGCGCCAGCGTCGGTGACCGCCGCGGCCCAGGCGCTCGGCTACCCGCTGTTCGTCAAGCCGGCCAACACCGGATCGTCCGTGGGCGTGGCGCGCGTGCCCACAGCCGATGCGCTGATGCCGGCGGTGCGCGGGGCGCTGGCCTTCGATCGCAAGGTGATCCTGGAAGCCGCCGTCGACGCGCGCGAGATCGAATGCGCCGTGCTGGGCAACGACGATCCGCAGGCGTCCGTGCCAGGCGAGATCATCGTCGGCGGGCGCCACGTCTTTTATTCGTACGACGCCAAGTACGTCGATCCCGACGGCGCCACGCTGCGCATCCCGGCCGACGTCGCGCCGGACGTGCGCGAGCGCGTGCGCGCGCTGTCGATCCGGACCTTCCAGGTGCTGGACCTGGCGGGGATGGCGCGCGTCGATTTCTTTCTCGACCGGAAGACCGGCAACCTCTTCGTCAACGAGGTGAACACCATCCCCGGATTCACCGCCATGTCGATGTACCCGAAGATGTGGGAGGCCGCCGGGATGAGCCAGACCCAGCTGGTTTCGCGGCTGGTCGAACTCGGAATCCAGCGCCGCGACGCGCGACGGGCGCTGGCGCGAACCGGCCCTGCCGGCCGCTAGAAAAATCGGCACAACCAGTCTGGCAGCTGGCCTGACCGGTTAAGATCCTGGTATTAATCGGCTTTTTGTCGCCGCGACCAAAAAACCAGATTATCCTGGAGCGGACGATGGCAAAGGTTTTTTCGCCGTCCGCGTATCCTGGGCGCGCGTGGTTCGTATCTAGACGACGTGGACAAAGAACTGTTGACGGAGCCCCTCAAGCGCAGCGTGGGTCGTCCTTCCAAGGCGCAGCCGTTCCGGAACTTCGTGGTCGACCTGTTGCTCAAGCAGCCGGGGTTGCGATCGCTGGAGATCGTCGACCGGGCCAGGCAGGCCGGCTATGGCGGCGGCAAGAGCGCGCTCTACTCGCTGATCGCCAGCGTGCGGCCGCGGCGCAGCCGCCCGCTCGGCCACCAGGACAAGGTGCCGGGTGAGATCTCGCGCCACGGCTTCGGGCAAACCGACGTCGTGTTCAAGAACGGAGAGATGCGCCCGATCAATTTCTTCGCCTCGCGTCTGGAGTACTCGCGCTGGATCGCGGTGTCGGTGGTCGACGACCAGGGCGTGGAGTCGCTGGTCCGGTCGATGATTCACCACCTGGACGCGATGGGCGGCGTGCCGTTGCTGGCGGCGTTCGACCGGCCCAAGCCCATTGGCCTGCGCGCCGACAAGGACGGCCAGGTGCTTGAGTGGGACCCCGCCTTCGCCTACGCGGCGATCCAGCTGGGCCTGGGCGTCGAGGTGCGCGCGCGGCGCGGCGCCGAGCGCGGTCCGGGCACGAACCTGGGAAACTGGGTCAAGCACATGTTCTTCAAGTCGCGCGTCTTCGAGGACGAGGCCGATCTGGATCGGCAGCTGTCCGACTGGCTGCGCGATCTGAACACGCGCACGCCGACCGAGCTGTCCGGCAAGACGCCGGCGATCCTGCTGGCCGAGGAGCGCCAGAGGCTGCGGCCGCTGAAGATCGATCCGAACAACCTGGCCCTGCGTTTCCCGGTGGTGGTCGGCCCGCGCGCCACCGTCGTGCACGACGGCCAGTCGTACACCATGCCGCCGGAGTCGGTGGGCCTGGTGGGCGCGCTCAACCTCTATCCCGATCGGGTCAACATAACGGCCGGCCGTTACGAGGGGACGCACCCGCGCCACGTTCAGAAGCGCCCGCCGGCGGCTGTGTTCGGCTGGCGATCGCTGATGGGCAACGGGGCCGTCGCCAACGGCGGCGGCGGCGCCGCCGCCGGCCGCATGCTGGCGATAGATTTGTGACCTGCGCGAGCTGATCAATCGCCCGGGGACAGGGGCAGGTCGACCCCGGTCGGTTCTTCGTCGTCCATGAAGAGGGGATCGGGGGCCGGGCGGTCGAGGCGTGTGATCAGCGCCTGGCGGGCGACGACGCGTGTATCGTGCGGGCGCAGGGCGGCGGCGCGCTGGTAAAGGCCGCGCGCGGTCGCCACATCGTTGCCCTCGCGCAGGTGGATGTCCCCGGCGGCCAGCAGGAAGCCGCAACGGGCTGGCGGTGGAAGACCCTCGTCGCCGCAGAGCTCGCCGAGGAAGCGAAGGGCGTCGGCCCAGCGCCCCTCCACCACCGCCAGCGCGCCCAGCAGATTCAGCGCCCCGCGGCGGACGTCGGCGGTGGCGGCGTCGGAGGCGGCGAAGGCCAGCGCCTCGCCGGTGCGGCGCAGGACGCGCTCGCGGCGCTCGCCCTCCAGGCCGACCAGCAGGCGCGGCTCGGGTCCCATGGCGCCCCAGCTTTCGGCGACGTCGCGGATCCCGCCGTCTCCGACGAAGCGCGCCTCGTCGCCCAGCATGCGCACCAGCTCTTCCGCGGCGGCCGCGCGCTGGGCGATGTGGACGTCGCACATCGCCGAACGCAGCAGCAGCTCGGCCAGCGCGCCGCGGACCAGCGCGCTGCGATGCCGCTCCAGGATCCCCTCCGTCGCCTTCCAGGCGTTGTCCCACTGCTCGAGCTCGAAGCACAGCGCCGACAGCCGCTCGAGGTTGGGGCGATAGGTGCTGTCGCGGCCATAGCAGCGGGAGTAAAAGATCAGCGCGCGATGGGGCTGGCCGGCGGCGGCCGCCGCCTCGCCGACGCGGAAATAACGGGCCGCCGCCTCGTCGGCGCCCACGCCGTGCGCAAGCAAGGTCTCCAGCGCCTGCCCGGCCTGCTCCCAGCGGGCGCCGCCGGCGGCCAGGGTGTATTCGAACAGGCGGTCCAGCTTGCCGATGTCGTCGGGGAAGAACGACAGGGCGGACTCCATCAGCGTCACCGCGCGCGCGGCCTGCCCCAGGCGGTCACCCAGCACATAAGCCAGCTCGGCGGCGATCTCCGCCGCCTCGCGCGGGCCGGGAGCCAGGGTCTGCTCGATCTCCAGGAGGCGCGCCGTCTCGGCCCAGTCGCCGGCGGCGCGCGCGCTCCGGCGCAGGGCCGAGACCGGCCCCATCAGCGTGCCGTCCAGCGCGCGCGACTGGCGGTAGGCGTCCAGCGCGGCGGCGGCTTCGCCCTGCCGCTCGTGCAAGCGGCCGATGCCGTACCACAGGCGCGCCGCCACCGGCGGCTCGGCGGCGGCGGCCTTGCGCCGCAGATCCTCCGCCAGCTCGCCGAAACGCCCGGTGCGCTCCGTGATGCGTTCCAGGGCGACGACGAGATCGACGTTGCGCGGATCGAGATCCAGCGCGCGGGCGAGGTCGCGCTCGGCGTCGGGGATCCGACCCAGCGGATCGGCGAGATAGAGCGCGCGATCGAGCAACGCCGCCGCCAGATCGGTGCGCGTGGGCGCCACGCGCGCGCGCAGGGTGCGCATCGCCAGCGCGCGCCCGGCCGCGCCCGCCACGGACGATCGCACGCCGAGGTCGATCGCGGGCTCCGCGCGCGCGGGCAGCGGCTGGA
>DATKEU010000299.1:0-9759 GCA_035544495.1 Polyangia bacterium
TCGCGACGATGCAGCCGACGTGACCCAAGAGGTCCTCGTCAAGGTCATCACGAGGCTCTCTACGTTCCGGGGCGAGAGCGCGTTCCGCACCTGGCTCTACAGGATCGTCGTGAACCACGTCATCAACCTGAAGAAGAGGCACCCGCTGGAGTCGGCCTCACAGCCGTTCGAGTCCTTCACTCGGGGTCTCGACGATTCGGGCGACGCCCCCACCCCCGACGAACCCGGAGGGATCCCCGCCGCGCTCCTCGTCGAGGAGGCGAAGATTGGCTGCACGCTGGGGATGCTGCTGTGCCTCGACCGCCGCCAGCGCGCGGTCTTCGTCCTCGGCGAGATCCTGGGGGTGACCGACCGCGTGGGTGCCGAGATAACGGAGCTGTCAGCGGAGAACTTCCGCCAGGTTCTCGCGAGGGCGCGACGTGACCTCTACAGCTTCATGAACGACAGGTGCGGACTCGTGAACAAGGCGAATCCGTGCCGATGTGCACGCAAGACGCGCGGCTTCATCGAGAAGGGCTACGTCGATCCGAAGAACCTTCAGTTCGTGCCGGAAAGACTCGTCCAGATACGAACGGTGACCCCGAGCCGAGCCCGCGAGCTGGGCGCCCTCGAGCGGGAGCACGCGGAGCTTTTTCGAGAGCAACCGATGCTCACCGCGCCCGAGGAGGTGCTCTCGCTCCGTTATCTCTTCGACCAGCCTGGCGTCCGCTCTGCCCTGGGCGCCGATTTCTAGCCCCCCGCTGTCACAGCCGTCCCCCGGCCTTGTCCAAGGGGCAAGGAGGCAAAAATGAGCAACCCGGTCTATATGGTTTACCTCTGTCACAGCGTCTCGGACCGAACCCAACTCGAGACGTATTGGAGCTCAATCGGGCCCACGCTGCAGGGTCAGGCCATCAAGTTCCTCGCGGGGTACACGCCGTACGAAGTCCTCGAAGGGGAGAACGTCTTGGGGGTGTTCGTCGCGGAGTGGCCATCGATGGAGGCGGCGAAGGCGTGGTACGACAGCCCTGGCTATAAAGCGATCCGTCACCTTCGTATGGACAACGCCAAGTACACCGGCCTGCTTGTTGAGGCTGGCCTGGCGCCGCCTGAACAGAGGTTGCGCAACAGGATCCGCTGACGGCTGCGTGCGAGATTCGTTTGCGCGTTGCGAGCCTCTGTCAGCGCGCGCTGAGGCCGTGCATGATTCGCACGATGGTGGCGACGGGCGGAAAGTCGAGGCTGCGCATCGCCAGGTTGCCGGCGCGGTCAAAGAAGTAGACCTGCGCGGTGTGGTTGTCGGCGCCGCCGGCGCGGGCGTTCAGGAAATCAAACAGCGGCGGCAGGTCGGCCGGGTCCGGTCGGGCGGCGCGCCAGCGCGGAGAGACGCCGAAGCGCGCCAGCCAGGCGCGCAGCGCGCCCGGGTCGTCGTAGCTCGGGTCGATGCTGACCGACAGCCATCGCGCATCGGCGACGCTGTCGCCCAGCGCTTGAACGGCCCGGCCAAAGATCGCTCCCTGGATGGGACAGGTGGCGCGGCAGCGCGTGAAGATGAGCTGCAGCGCCGTGACCCGACCGGCCAGAACGTCGTGCAGGTTGCTTGCGCGGCCATCGTCGAGGGTGAGCCGTGCGGCGGGCGGCGGTGCCGGCGGTTGAACGACGCCGGCGCCGTTGTGGGCGCGCGCCGGCGCCGCGTCGATGATCGCGGTGGCGACGGCCGCCGACGCCGCCGTCAGGATCGCGCGCCGAGAAGGGTCTGGCGGCCGCGTCGTCATGAGCGCGTCGATAGAAACGCCCACAGCGCCTGGCACTGCTGATCAGTGAAGGCATACCGGGGCATGGTCTGGGGGATGATCACCAGGGCGGGATCGATCCCATCGCGAAGCGCGCGGCACAGCGTGACGCCGTCATAGGTCGATCGGGGACCGCCCCGTCGCGCCAGCGCCCGGGTCAGGGTTGGGCGTGTCAGCGGCGGCCCGAACGATTGCGGCGGTCCCGACGCCGGATCACTCTGATGACAGTTGGCGCAGGTGGCGGCGTCCTGCGGAAGCGTGAAGTCCTGCCCGGCGACGTGCGCGGCCAGCGGACGGGCGCCGGAAAACAGCGCGTGCCCCAGCGCGACTTCATTCGAAGAGGCAATGCCGCTGCCGGCGCCGCCGCCGAACACCAGGACCGCCGCCCACAACCCTGGACGCCCGATCTTGCCGCGGTTTCTCCGATCAGTTGGCATCGAGGTCGGCCCCAGAGATCGCCATCGCGGCGGCGGCGCCGGGGGGGAGCCAGAGAAGCTGTACGGTGGCGCGTCCGGTGTGCTCGTAGTACTCGAGCCTGACGTCGGTGCGCTGTCCGGCGACCAGCGAGATGGGCGCGGACGCATCCGTCAGCGCGCCGTGATCCGTCCAGTGGTCGATGACGAGCTGGCCGCCCAGCCACAGGCGGACGCCGTCGTCGGAGAGCGTCTCGAAGACGTGATCGCCGGTGGCGCGCGCGATGACGGTTCCGGTCCAGCGCACCGAGAAATTGTCCGACGGCAATCCCGCGTCGGGCGGCCCGTAGCCCCAGTCGAAGTTGACCGGCTCGACGCGGACCAAGGCCGCCGCGCCGCTGAGCGTGACGTTGGCGAAGTAAGCGCCGGTGAGGCCACCGGTTGCTGGCGCTGGCGCTGGCGCCAGCGCCACACCGGGCTCGTCGCCGCCGATCTGCTGGACGAAGGCGGCGACGTTCGCCAGCTCGTCGGCGGACAGAGGTGGTGAAAGGCTCGTATGGGCGGCGATGGCGGCCGTGATGGTGGGCGCCGAGCCGTCGTGCAGATATGGCGGAGTGGCCCAGACGTCGCGCAGAGTGGGCGTGTCGATCCCGGTCAGGGGCCCGCCCAGGCGCGTCCCGCTGCTGGGTTTCAGCGTGCCGACGTCGTGAACCACCAGGCCGGCGCTGTCGGTGAACGCGTCCTGGCCGTGGCACGGGAGGCATCGATCGGCGAACACCCCACGACCGATCACCGCGGGGGCGGTCAGCGCGCCCGCCGGATCTCGATACGGCGACGGCGCGAACGTGCCCAGCGATTGCACGTAGGCGGCCAGCGCATCCAGATCCGCGCTGAGGTTCGCCTTCGGATCGCCGAGGGGCTGGCTGCGCGTGCCGGCCATGAAGTCGGCATCGCTCATCAGCCCGGTGCCCTGCCCCAGGCCACGCAGCTGCCCCTCGAAGTCCTGCACCTCGTCGAAGTTGGCCGACCAGTGCAGGCGTCCCTGCCCGCCGGCACGCCCGCGCAGGCTGATGGTGTTGCGCAGTCCTTCGCCCAGGCTGGTGAAGTCCCAGGTGCGTCCGTCGTGGCCGCCGTCGTCGTGGCAGGCGGCGCAGCTTAAATAACCGTCGCGCGCAATACGGGTGTCGCGAGCGTCGTAAAAAAACTGCTTGCCGCGAAGGACGGCCGGCGCCAGGCGCTCGCTGGCGGCGTCCACGCTGGTCAGCGTGGCGCGCACGGGCAGCGTCGCCTGGCCACGGTTGAGAGGGCCGAGATCGTAGACGCCGACCGTGCGATCGAGCGCGTTGTGAACGTACAGGGCCGCGCCGTCGGCGGACACGGCCACGGCCTGGGGCGCGCGGCCGGTGTCCACGCGGAACAGCTCGCGCGCGCCGGCGGCGTCGACGACCGCCAGCTGGCGACTGGACTGCAGCGCCACGAACAGATACACGCCCAGCGGATGATAGGCGGCGGCGCTGGCCACGCCGCTGTTGTCGTGGTCGACGCGCGCGGCGGCGTCCTCTGTCTGCGTCGCGAGGTCGATGCGCGAGCTGATGGCGCGCACGGTGGTTTGAAAATCGAGATCGCGCCCATCGCGCAGGCGGCCGCGCTGGATGTTGTCCTGCTTTGAAGGCACCCAGGCGCTGGCGCCGTCGGGCGAGATGGCCGGCGCCCCCAGATAATTGGGCAAGCCCCGGGCCGACGTGGCCGAATCGACCTTTTGGCTGTACTGCAGCACCACGCGCGTCTCCAGCGCCAGCGTCGCCGCGTCCAGGATCAAGACCTCGCCGCCCTGATTGACGTTGCCCGCGCCGGTTTGCACGCTGGTCTGCACGCTGGCCGTGTCCTCGCCGGGCTGGGGGCCGGTGATGAAACGCGACACCAGCAAGCGGTCGCCGGCCGGCGTGAGGGCGAGATGGCGGGGATGCGCCCCCACGTCCAGCGTGGCCAGGGTGGTCCCGCTACCGTCCAGCTTGACCAGCGTGCCAGTGCCTTCCAGGGCGACGAAGACGCTGCCGTCGCCGCCGACCAGCACGCCGTAGGGCTGCGAGGCGCGGGGCAGCGGAATCGTTTTTGTCACGGTCAAGCTGACCGGATCGATCACGCTCAAGGTGGCGTCGCCCTGGTTGGCCACCCATGCGGAGCCGTTCGGCGCAAGGGCCAGCGTTCGCGGCGCCGCGCCCACGGGGATCTCCGCGAGCTTGGTTTGCGTCGCAGCGTCGAACACGGAGACGCTGTCGTTGTCGATGTTCACGGCCCAGATGCGCGCCGTCTCCGCGGCGCCGGCATCCAGCGCCAGGGTGCCGGACGCGCGCGGCGCTCCAGCCGTGGCGGGCGCGGCCACGCCCTGGACGAACGACTGCACGTCGCTGCGTCCGTCGCCTGCCTGCACAGTCAGCGTGGCGGAGTAGACACCGGTCCGCGCGAACACGTGGGTGACCGTCGGGCTGCTGCCAAAGTCAGTGTCGGGGCTGCCGTCGCCGAAGCTCCATGAGTAGACCAGGGGATCGGTCCCGGTTGCGGCGGCTGTGTAGACCACAGCGCTGCCGCTGACGGCGATCGGCGCCTCGACGGGTGCAACCACCAGCGGCAGCGGCAGCGGCGGCGCCGGCGTCACGAACGGAACCGTCTTCTCGTCGTTGATCGCGCCCATGCCGGCGAACGTCCCCTGCGCGACCGGGTCGCCCCAGGCCACGCCGTCGTGGCTGACGTAGATGCGGTATTGGGCGATGGTGCCGTTGGTGTTCCCCGGCGGACGCGGCAGATAGCGCAGGCCGGTCAGCGCCGACTCGGCGCCGAGATCGATCTTGAACCAGTGGGGTGGACCGGGCGATCCGCCCAGCCACTGGGTGTGCCAGAAGGTCTGGGTGTTTCCGTCGATGGCGTTGGTGGCCGCGCCGTTCTCTCCGGCCAGCTCGACGCTGTCGGCGCTGACCTGCCACCCGGCGCGGGGAAGCGGCTGCCCGGTGTCGCCAAACAGGTTGATCTCGGCGGCGGAAGTCCAGGGATTGCCGTTCACCTCGGAGTCCGCCTCCAGCATCACGTAACGCGCGGTCCCCGCGGGCGGCGGCGCCGGCGCCGGCGGTGGCGTCGCGGCGCCGACCGCCCAGGCGAACTGCGTGCTGACGGTCTGTGCGCCATCAGAGACGCTGGCCTCGGCTAGATACGTTCCTTCCACCGACGGCGTACCCGTGATGACGCCGGTCGACGGATCGACGGCCAGGCCCGGCGGAAGGCCCGCGCCCGCGTACGTCAGCGAGCCGGGCCCCGCTCCGGTCGCCTGCAGCGCGACGAGCGCGGCGGTCCCCGGCGGCGTCGCCTGGTCGGGCACGGGCGCCAGCCTCAACATCGTCGTCGATCCCACGCGGATGAGAGACGCCACCGATGGAACGCCGGCCGGGCTCATCGCGAACAGCATGTAGAGCCCCGGCAAGGCCCAGCCCGGATTGCTGGGGATGTCGATCGCGTACACGTTGGTGGATGTCTGCTGGAACGACAGCGACAGTCGCCGCTGATCATTGCTGATGGTGTGTGTGACCGCCGCCAATCGGACCAACGCGAAGGAGGCGATGGGGCCGTCCGTGGTCACCGTGATGCTGGTGCCGTGGTTCGCCGAGGAGGGCGCGCCGACGATCGTGGGTCGCACCGCCGGGCTGCCATCGGCGTTGAAAAGATAAGGCGGGCTGAGCAGCTGGACGTCCGCGTGGTTGGCGGGGCAGCCGTCGCCGCAAAGGCCTCCCCCGCCCGAGAGGACGCGGCCGTCCGGAAGCAGCAGCGCCACGCTGTGATAGTTGCGCGCCACGGCGATGGGGGGCAGCGGTGTGAAGGTCTCTGTGGCGGGATCGAAGAGCTCCGGCACCAGCACGCCGTTGCTGTCGGTGAAACTGTTGGCGACGGTCATGCCCCCCACCACCACGACCTGTCCGTTCGGCAGCACGACCGCGTTGGCGAAGGCTCGCTGGTAGGCGGGGGGCGCCAGCTTGCGGACCGCGACGCCGGCGCCCACCTCGATGACGTAGGCGTTGTTATTGGCGGGCGTGTGTTCGTAACCCGAGGCGCCGCCCACCTTCAGGATCTTGCCGACGTCGAACATGACGGCATCGCCGTTGATGCTGAACTGATCGTCGCCGCGCGGTCCGATCGCGGTGACCAGGCCGTCGCCTGTGGTGTCGATCCAGTGCATGGCCACGCCGGGACCGGGGTGCAGGACGCGACCGTTGCCGGTGGCGAGCAACCACAGGTGGCTGTCGGCGCCAAAGTCGCGCGTGGTGTCCACCGACAAGAATGGATCGATGGGCACGCCGGGCAGCCGCTGCCAGCCGGTCGTCTCGGTCCAGCGCTCGCCATGCTTGTTGCCGACCCCGCCAGCCCACGAGCCGCCCAGCGTCAGCACCGATCCGTCGGCCAGCGGCGCCGTCCCTTCGTACGCGCGCGGGATGTTCATCAGCGCGCCCTTCTGCCAGACGCCGCTCGCGGGATCGAAGAGGCTGGTGACGCCGCTGCTGAAACCGCCGTTGACCAGGATGCGGCCATCGGGCAGGTAAGCGGTGCCGGAACAGAACATGTCGTGGCCGGTCTCCGAGACGGTGCGTTCCGTGACGGCGCCGGTCTGCGGATCGAAGGTGGCGGCGTAGGTCAGGCCTGGCCCCGTGCCGAAGTTGAAGCGATCGTCGGACGCCCAGACCAGCACCTTGCCGTCGGGCAGGTTGGCCGCCGCCACCGGCACCAGCGGCAAGCTGACCAGCGGCGACCAGCGCGCCAGCCCGGCGCTGGCGGCCGACAGCCGGCCGCGGGCGACCGCGAGGTCGTGACTGTTCGACGGTGGCGGCGACGCCGGCTGCCCCGCGCAGGCGCTGGCCAGCATGGCGCACGCGACCGCGGCGCCCGCCGGACGCGCCCTGATGCGGTGTTGTTGTTTGGCTCGACGCACGATCAAGCAGCCGGCGCGCTGGCGCGCTGGTCTTTCGAGAGCGCCGGTCGGGACGTGCGCGCAGAGGCGCTGGCCTGGTAGTAGGCATCGGCCGCGGCGTCGGCGTCGGCGTCATTGACGATGACGCCGTGCCGGGCGGCGATGACGGCCAGGCCTTGCAGATGTCTCTCGGCGGCGTGCCGCGGGGTGTTCCCCAGGCGCAGCACGGAGATCAGGCGGCCGGCTTGTCGCGCCAGGATCAGCGCATCGGACAGCAGCGGGAATGGAGGCGAATCGATCAGCACGAAGTCGTACTGCGTCCGGGCGTAATCGAGGACATCGGTGAAGCGCGCGCTCGACAGCAGCTCGGACGAGTCGGGGCGGACGTCGCGTGCGGCGATGACGTCGAAGGCCCGGCTGCCCACCGGCACGGTGGTGACGACGTCGAACCACGACTGTGCCCCGGTCAACAACTCGGCGAGATCTCCCCGGCGGCTGACCGGCAAGAGCGCGCCCAGAGACGGCTTTCGCATGTCAGCCTCGACGACCAGCACGCGCTTGCCGTCGGTGGCCAGCGCGGCGGCCAGGGAGATCGTGCACAGCGTCTTGCCGTCGCCGGCGCTGGGCGAGGTGACGACCACGACCTTGTCGGTCTCGGCGCCGTCACAGTAGATGCTGGTGCGCAAGTGGCGGAAGGCCTCGACGAAGGCCGATGGCGTCCCCCAGGGAAATGTCTTCCTCGCCCGCAGGTCCTCGTGCGGGATGGCCGCCCACAACGGACGCTGGCCCAGGGTCCGCCGCACCTGCCGGTCGGACTGCAGCTTGCCCGACAGCATCCAGCGCAGCAGGACGACCACCACGCCGGCGAACAGACCCATCAGCGCGCCCAGCGCCAACCGCAGCGGCAGCGCCGGCGAGTCCTCGCGGTACGGGATCTCGGGCGTATCCAGGACGCGGCTGCGCGAGATCGTCGACGCCTTGGCGATCGTCGCTTGCTGCTGGCGCTCGATCAGGAAGGAATACATCTTGGCCAGGACCTCCGCGCTGCGGGTCAGCTGCGCCAGATCCAGCTCCGCGGCCGGCACCGTCTTCAGCTTGCCCTCGAACTGGGCGATCATCTGGTTCAGCGACGCGAGCTGCCGCTGCGCGCGCGCCGAGCGACCGACCACATAGTCCTTGACCATCTTCAACTGGTTGTCGACCTGGGCGCGCTGCTCGACGGTGGCGGGCGCTTCGGCGGTGAAGCGTTCCTCTATGTGTTGCAGCTCTTGACGGGCCAGCGCCAGGTTGTTGCTCAGGCTCGCCAGGACGGGATCCTCCTTCTCCCCCATCAGGTAGCGCTCGACCGCCGCGCCCGGTTTACCCAGGACCTCCTGGATCCGATCGAAGGCATCCACCTGCAGCCGCGCGGCGATCCGCTGCTCCTCGTACTTGCCCAGCTGATCGATCAGGCCCCGCGACTCGTCGCCCAGCGCGACGACGTTCGAGTGCGCCTTGTATTCGGCCAGGCGCTCCTCGGCGGCGTCGAGCTCGCGCTTGATGGTCTGCGCCTGGCTGCTCACGAAGGTCTCGGCCGCCGTGGCCTCCTCCATCTTCCAGTTTTGCCGGCTCTCGAGGTACGCGCGCATCAGGGACGCGACGAAGGCGGCGGCCGCGCGCGGCGACGGGTGCTTGAATTCGATGGTCACCACCTTCACCGGCTCGCCCGCGGCGGCCGTCCTTGGCATGGTGATCCCCAGCTCTCGAGCCACGGCGTCAGCCAGCTCGTCGGCCGACGTCAGTTGCATCGTGAAGGTCGCGCCCGCCGGCGGCGGCCCTTCGGGTCCCGCCAGCAACGTCAGCGACAGCCCGCCCGCCTTGAACGGCGCGCCCAGGCTGCCCGTCCCCAGCGCGCGCTGGCCGCTTCCGATCTCATAAGAGCCGGCGTCGTCGAATCGGATCGTGAATTCCGAGACGCCCGCGCGGGCATCGGCCAGCTCGGCGCCGGCGGCCAGGACCTGCCTTGGGCCGGCATCCAGCAGGTGGGGGACCCGGTGCTCCAATCGCCATCGCCAGTAGGGTGGCGGGCTCCAACCGCGCGGCGCCAACCAGACGTTCAGACCGGAAGCCAGGACCGCACGCTTTATCAACGTGCGGCTCCTCAGGATCTCGATCTCCGTGCCGACGTCGCCGCTGCGGCCACCCAGGAACTCGAGCTGCTCGGGCATGGCGCTCTGAGACGGGCGGGGCTCTTGCAACTCGCCCAGGTAAAGGCTGCCGCGGGCTCGAAACTTCATCGGTGACAGCAGCGTCACGGCCCCGACGACGCCCAGGATCGCCGCCGCACAGACCGCGACAGTTCGCCGCTGGCGGAGCATGACGGTCCAGACATCCGTCAGCGTCATCCGCTCTCCGTTATCACCTGGACCAGACTGCTCAGTGCGCATCGAATTCCTGCTCCTGTTTCCTATTGCGATAAATATTTGATCTGCACGAACGGGTTGAGGAGGCTCGACACCGTCTGCAGCGTCGGCAAGATCAGCTGAATCGCCTCGTTCCACGACGTCACGCCCGAGGGCGGAATGAAGACGATGTCGCCCGGCGCCAGCGCGAAGGAGCCGGCATCGCCCCGCAGGATTCGCTCCAC
>DATKEU010000300.1:0-4454 GCA_035544495.1 Polyangia bacterium
GCCGACCATCACCATCATGTCCCCGAGGGGCGCCCCCGACGCCGCTGCCGCCGCAGAGTTGTAGCCCTGATTGATGAAGTAGTTGGCGGCGAAGTACTCGAACAGGTAACAGACCGCGCCCTGGATGGCCAAGGACAGCAAGACCGCGCGCGGGATGTCGCGCTTGGCGTTCTTCGCCTCTTCACCCATCGACGTCACCGATTCGAAGCCGACCAGGATCAAGATGGCGATGCAGGCCTGGATGAACATGAACGAGAAGCTGTGCGGCGCCGTCACCGACCCGGCGGTCGCGTGGAACTTGAAGTGCGGCGTCAGGTCCTTCGGGTGATCGGCGTCGGACGGCTCCATGGTGACCGCCTGGTCGGGCGTATAGCTGAGCAGGAAGGGCACCGGCTTGCCGTCCTTCATCTCGGGGACGGGATTGCCGGCGGCGTCCATCTTGTTCTGCGTGACCGGCTGGCCGGTGGCGTCCATCTTTGGTTTGCCGTTCTCCAGCACCGGTTCTTGCGCCACCACGTAGTCGATGGGGACGCCGTTCACCAGCTGCAGGCCGCGCGAACCCTCCGGGTGGTTCATGCGGTAGGCGATGGCGATGATCGAGAAGACGATCAGCGCGCTGATCTGGATGACGTTGATGGCGACGTTGACCGCCGTCGTGCCGGTGACGCCGCGGAAGGCGATGTACGCCACGCCCAGCGCGAAGCCGATGCAGAACAGGTACATGAACAGCGGGCTATTGAACCCGCCGCTGAACGTGTCGGGGAAGAACTGATTCAGCAGGTACCCCGCCAGGAGGGCCGTCACGCCGACCATGCAGCCGGGGTAGACCCAGTAGTAAAGGTGGCTCGCCCACCCGGTGATGAACTTCGACAGGCGCGCGTAGCGGAACGCCTTCGACTTGCTCAGGAACGCCTGCTCGGCGAAGAAGTACGACGAGCCGGCGCCCGGGTACAGCTTCGAGAGCTCGGCGTAGCTGATCGCCGTGGCGAAGCAGAGCAGCAGCGCGGCCAGAATGCCGAACCACATGCCCTGCGCCGACATCGGCGCGCCATAGAGCGACTGGATCTGGTAGGTCAGCCAGAGGAACGCACCGGGCGCGATCAGCGCCATCGCGTTGATCGTCAAGCCGGTCAGTCCTAGAGTCGCTCGGTTCGTCGTCTGACCAGGCACTGATGCAGCAGTAGACGGGGTTGCTTGGGCCATCTCACATTCTCCTTGGTGCGAGGCTCGGGCGAATTGAGCACTTCAATGCGCGCCGTTGTGAACGCATGCGTGCATCTTGCCTTTTGCAATATTGCCGAAAGGTTTCTCGGTCGTTTAATCGCCGTTAAATTGATCGCGTGGCACCCGTCGAACCGGGCTTCGAAACAGCGGCGACATGACCTGGATACCTTGGCGAAACAGTTGGTCGCCTAGACTGAGGGCAGTCCCGATCGTGACGCGATCAGCGCTTCTGCCCTTGATGGTTCTCTGCCTGCTGGCCGTGCTGGCGGCGTCGATCGCCGCCGGGCAGCGCGAGCGGCGCGAGTTGATGGAGCGCTTCCGCGCCGAGCAGGACAAGCTGGCCCACGACGCCGGCGAGACGGTGGCCCGGCGCGTGGCGACCGTCGATCGCGATCTGCGCCTGGTGGCTGATCTGGTGCGCCGGGCACAGCAGCACGATCCCCAGCCGACGCCGGCGCGCGAGGCGGCCTTGATTGGCATCTTCGACGCGCTGGCCACCGCGGTGGCGCACTATCGGACCATCGGTCTGTTCGGGCCGAAGATGAACGGGCCAATCTTCGCCCTCGATCCCGCCGAGGATCACGTCGAGGCGGGCCCGGCGCTGGCCGCCGCCAGCGAGCGGCTGGCGCGCCGCACGCCGGGCGACAACTGGGAGATCGCCGTCGACTTCTTGCAGGTGGGCCGGCGCCGCTTCTATCTGGTCGCGCGGCCGATGGCGGCGGGCGTGGTGGTGATCAGCGTCGACGCCGACCTGATGTTCACCGACGCGCTTTTGCCGACGCCCGCGCACGAGCGCATCCTGGTCGTCGAGCCCTCCGCGGCGTTCTGGATCGCCTGCAACATCGATTCGACCTGCCGGGGGCTCGGTGCCGGCGAGCTGCCGCCGGAGCTGCGCGCACGGCAGCCGCCCCCCGACCCGGTGGCGCCGGCCGCGGTCCTGGCGCTGCCAGCGCGCCACGTGCTGTGGACCGCCCGCCGGGCCAAGACCGCGGTGGGGGATTTCCTCGTCGCCGTGGTGGCGTCGACCGACGACGTCGAGCAGCTGCAGTCGGCGGCCTTGCGGCGCTCGCTCATCACTGCTGGTTGCGCGGTGGCGGTGATGCTGTTCTTCGGCGCCCTCATCCTGCGCGAGCAGCGGCGATCGTCGACGCTGGCCACGCGCCTGCGGGCGGCGCAGGAGCTGGCCCAGGTGCGCGAGCGCAGCGACAAGATCCTCGAGAACGCGCCCCTCGGCATCGTCGGCATCTCGCGCGACGGCCGCGTGGTGTTCGCCAACCGCTTCCTGCGCCGGCGGCTCGGCGCTTCCGCCGAGAGCGCGGCCGACGCGGGCACCGCGGTGCCGCCCGTGCTGGCCGGCTGGCTCGCGGACGTGCGCGAGGCGGTCGGGCGGGCCTTCGCGGTCGGCCAGACGGTGACCTTTCAGGGCACCGATGTTCCCACCAGCGTCCACGCCATGCGCGACATCGAGGCGCACGTGGTGCCCCTCTCCAATCCCATCGAAGGCGTCGACGCGCTGGTGCTGATCCAGGACCTGTCCGATTTCCGCGCCCTGCAGCGCCAGTTGATCCGCGCCGAGAAGCTGATCACCGTCGGCGCTCTGTCAGCCGGCATCGCCCACGAGGTGGGGACGCCGCTGATGGTCATCCGCGGGCGCGCCGAGCACCTGCTGGAGGCGGCGCCCGGCGCGCCCGCCTCGCGCGATCTGGCGGCCATCATCGATCAGATCGACGCCATCACCGGCACCATCCGCCAGGTGCTGGACTTCGCCCACCCGCAGCGGATCGAGGCGCAGCCGGCCGACGCGGCGGCGGTGGCGGCGCGGGCGGCCGATCTTCTGGCCTGGCGCTTCGATCGCCGGCGCCTGACCTGCTCCATCGTCGCGGCGCCCGCCACGCCGAAGGTCAGGGCCGATCCGCAGCAGCTGACCCAGGTGTTCCTGAACCTGCTCTCGAACGCCGCCGACGCTTCGCCCGACGGCGCGTCGATCCGGATCGCGCTTCGCGCCGAGGAGGCGGCGCCGGCGCGTTTCGTGCGCATCGAGATCGAAGACCACGGCCAGGGCATCGCCCCCGAGAACCTGAGCGCCGTCTTCGATCCGTACTTCACGACCAAGCCGGTGGGCGAGGGCGCCGGGTTGGGTCTGACCGTCGTCGCCCACATCGTCCGCAGCCACGGCGGCGACGTCGCCCTGCGCAGCACCGTCGGTGTCGGCACCACCGCCGCCGTCCTCTGGCCCGCGGCGGCTTGAAAAGGAGCGCCGGCGGACTACGGCGACGCGCTGGCGCCGATGGCGACCAGGCGCGCGCGGCCGGGCGCCGCCGGCAGCAGCGGCGGCGCGTCGCCAAGCAAGGCCCGCAGCGCCGACGCGGCCAGCGCCGGCTCCGCGTCGCGGCGCCGAGCTGATGGCGCCAGGCGCGCGCGCGCGAGGGCGTCGGCCACCCTCTTCTCCTCGGCCGACAGCGGCACCGCCGCCTCGATGGCGCCGGCGTGCACCCAGCCGTCGACGATCTCGCAGTCGCACACCGCGCGCAGATAGTTGTCGAGCGCGGGCGGCGGCAGCGCGGGCAGCCGCGTCTTGCGCTTGGTCAGCGCGCGCGCCAGGTCGTCGAAACGAATCCGGGTGGCGACGGCGAAGACCTGGCGCACGGTCGTGGCCAAGCGGCTGCGCACGCCGCGCAAGGTGAACCAGCCGTTGGCCTCGTCGATCCACAGGAAGCTGGGCAAGGCCACCACCACGCGCGCGGCGATCTCGCGCGCTACCGACGTCGTCCGCAACGCGCGCACCCGATCGCTGATCGACTCGACCGTGGCCAGGCCCCAGTCGGCCACGAAGCGCACCGCCGTCGCGATCACCGTGGTGGCGACGCCGACCGTGCCGGCCGGCACCGCCACGTCGACGCCGCCGTGGCGGGCGATGCGGATCGGCAGCGGCAGCATCAGGCTGCGATAACCCGCCGCGATCTCGCGCAGCGAGAGCGCGCGGCCGCTCAGCCCGGCCTCGACCAGCAGCCGGCCAGCGTCGGCGCCCGGGAAGGGCGCGCGTCGCACCAGCAGCGCCGAGATGTCGTCGACACGGCGGGTGTCGAAGAGGGGCTCGCGCCGGACACCGCGCGCCATGAGCCCGAGCCCCGGCGGAGCCAGCGATCGATCGCGGTCGGCGCCCCGCTCGGCTTCCTCGCGCGCGGCCAGCAGATCGACCAGGCAGTGCGCGCCGAACTTGGGCTGGCGCA
>DATKEU010000301.1:0-12236 GCA_035544495.1 Polyangia bacterium
AGCAAGCAGCCTGCGCGCCATCTCGCCGAGCCTAGCACGGCCGGCGCGGGCGCCGCCGTCAGCTCTTCTTCAGGTTGAAGAAGAACGTCGCGCCCTGATCCACGGCGGACTCCGCCCACACGCGGCCGCCGTGGCGGCGAACGATGCGCTGGACCGTCGCCAGGCCGATGCCGGTGCCGGCGAAGGCCGCCTGGCTGTGGAAGCGCTGGAAGGCGCCGAACAGCCGCCGGGCCTTCTGGGCGTCGAAGCCGGCGCCGTTGTCGCGCACGAAGTAGGCGGGAGGCGACTGCGCGGCGTCGGCGCCCACCTCGATGCGGGCGCGCGCCACTTTGCCGGTGAACTTCCAGGCGTTGCCGATCAGGTTCTGCAGCACGACGTCGAGCAGGCGCGGATCGCCCTCGGCCAGCAGCGGCTCGGCGATGACGACGTCGACCGCCCGCCCGGGTTCGAGCTGGCGCAGGTTGTCGACCACCGCGCGCGCCCGCGCCGCCAGATCCACCGGCTGACAGAGAAGCTCGGCCTGGCGCACGTGCGCCAGCGCCAGCAATCCCTCGATCATCTCCGACATCCGCAGGGCGGCGGCGCCGATGCGGCGCAAGAAATCCCGGGCGTCGCCGGGCAGCACCGTCCCCTCCTCACCAAGTAGCATCTGGCTGAAGCCCGAGATCGCCCGCACCGGCGCGCGCAGATCGTGCGCCACCGAATAGCTGAACGCCTCGAGCTCGTTGTTCGACTCCTCGAGCTGGGCGGCCAGCTTCTCCTTCTCGGCGATCTCGTTGATGAGATCCCGGTTCAATCGCTCCAGCCAGACGTTGGTCTCGGCGTACCCGCGCTGGGTCATCTCGAAGGGGGCCAGGCTCTCGCGGAAGAACGCCGCCGCCTTTTGCCAGGTCTCGCGGCTCGCCTGCGCGCTGTCCAGCGCAGCCAGCGCGTCGTCGTGAATGGTGGCCCAGTCCATCAGCCCCAGCCCGTCGGCCAGCGCGCGGCGGCCGAGCGCGTAGGCTTCCGCCAGCAGCGCCTCGCTGGTGTCGCCCAGATAGCGCGTCAGCGTCTCCGCATAGCGGGCGCCGATGTCGTCGATGCTCCGGGGGGCCGGTGTCATCCCAGCGCTCCTTGTGCCGCTCCCGCGTAACGCGCCACCAGCACCAGGGCATCGTCGGAGGGCCGCCCGTGCCGCATCAGGATCTCGCACGCCATCGCCTCTGGCGCGTCGTCCGCCACAATATCCTCCGCGAACCGGGGGGACACGCCGTCGGTGGCCAGCACCAGCACGTCGTCGAGCGCCAGGTCGATCCAACGTTCGCGCAGCGTCGGCATCCGGTATCCCACCACACCGGGCGCCGAGATCAGGTGATCCCGGCTCGTCGCGAACGCCGGCCGGCGGCGATAGCGCACGCCTTCGACGTTGCCGACGCCGCTCCAGCTGCATTGCCCCGCCCGGATGGACAGCGAGACGATCAGGAGGGCGACACCGCGCGATCCACGCAATTCTTCGTGACAGCGGTCGGCCAGGGCCGTGGGCGACTGCGCCGGATCAGCGACCAACACGCGCGCCGCCGCCGCCGCCACCACGGCCGCCTCGTGACCGTGGCCGAGACCGTCGATGACCGCCAGCAGCACGCCACCGTCGAACGGCGCCACCACGTCCAGGTCGCCGCTCTCGCTCTCGCCGCGGATGGGGCGCGCCGCGTGCCCCCAGACGACGCCGCCCTGGTTCATCGCCGCGCCCACTTGCGCATGGTGATGGTCGTGCCCTTCCCCACCGCCGACGCGATCTCGAACTCGTCCATGAGCCGGCGCGCTCCCGGCAACCCGAGACCAAGGCTGCGCCCCGTCGAGTAGCCGTCGCGCATGGCCAGCTCGACGTCCGGAATGCCGGGACCGTCGTCGCGCGCGCTCACCACGATCCCGCGGCGGCCGTCGCGTTCGCACAGCTCCATCGTCATGTCGCCGTGACCGGCGTAAACGACGATGTTGCGCGCGATCTCGGAGATGGCCGTGGCGATCAAGGTCAGGTCGCTGCCGGTGAAACCGGCCTGCGTGGCCAGGGTGCGGCCCACCTGGCGGGCGGCGACGATGTCAGCGTCAGAGCTGATGGGAAGGTGCGACGCCTGGGTCACACGTGCTCCACGTCGGGCTCCTGCGCGCGCAGGACCGCGAGACCCTCCTCGAGATCCAACGCCGTCGAGACCTCACCCAGATCGAGGCCGAGCTCGACCATCGAGAAGGCGACGTCCGGCTGGATGCCGACCACCACGGTGCGGGCGCCCCGCAGGCGGCTGGTATAGGCGATGGCGCGCAGCATGCGCGTGGCGTACGAATCCAGAACGTCCAGCGTGGTCACGTCGATGATCACGCCGCGCACGCGCATCTCGCCGACCTGGCGCGCCAGATCCTCCCGCAGCTTGGCCAGATCGGCATCGGTCTGTTCGAGCTGGATCGAGGCGATGAACACATCGCCCTGGCGAAGAATGGGAACCGGCATGGCGTCTCAGGGCGGGGTGGCGCCGTTCAGCAGGGAGGGCCTCGCTTCGCGCACGGGAGCGACCACCTGATACCCGATCAGCTGCTCGGCCTCTTCGATGCCGCCCTGGAGATCGCCGATGGTTCGCAGCTTGTTGAGATCGACGCCCAGGTTGACCAGCGTCTGCGCCACCTCGGCCGAGATGCCGGTCACGATCACCGTGGCGCCCATCAACTTGGCGGCGGCCACCGTCTGCAGGATGTGGTTCGCCACCTTGGTGTCGACCGCCGCCACGCCGGTGACGTCGATGACCGCCACCTTGGCCCGGTTGGCCCGGATGGCGTGCAGCAAGCTCTCGGTCAACATGCGCGCGCGGTGGGTGTCGATCATGCCGATGATGGGCAGCATCAGCAGGCGATCGCGCAGCTGCAACACCGGCGTCGACAGCTCGCGGATGGCCTCCTGCTGGCGGCGAATGGTGCGCTCGCGATCCAGCACCATCACGTCGGTGATGAGAGCGAGGTCGAAGAAGGCCACCTTTTCGAGGGCCATGAAATCCTCGAAGCCTTCCCCGCTGGAGCGGGCGTTCTTGAGCACGCCGGCGCCGATCATGCGCAAGAGGTTGTGGAAGGCGCCCATGAACGTGGGGATCTCCAGATGCGCGCGGCTGTACAGCATTCCCAGGCGCAGGCGTTGCTGGGCATAGTCGCTGCCGTAGTTGCCCGCCACCATCGCGTGCAGGTGCTCGACCTTCAAGCGGCGGGCCTGCTCGATCAGCTCGCGATTGCGCAGCAGATCGCGGGCGTCGTCGAACGGCTGCAGGTAGTTGAAGAACGCGCTGGCGTACTCGGTCGCGTGCCCCACCACCTCGTCGCGGATGCGGGCGATTCGCACCATGTCGTCCTGACCCAGCCCCACGGCCCGCAGCCGGCGTTCGATCGCCGGGGGATTCAATCCCATTTCGTGGGCGACGTCCGCGTCCTGCGCCAGCGAGGCATGCTCGGCCATCGGTACTCTCCCGGTAACAGGGTTAAGCGTCCGCCGATCCCGTCTGCCCCCCGCAGCCGAGAAAAGCCCTCGCGGCATTGGAACGCCGATATTCGCAATCGTCAAGAGTCCACCGTGCCCGTTCTGCCAATAGCGGCAAGTACCAAGAACGGTGGCGACCAGACGCCGGCGCCGTCATCCCGACGTTCGCGAACGCAACGAGCTGGATCAGTCGTGCGGCGAGCGGCAGCCGTTCTGGCGCATGATGTCCAGCAGCGTATCCAGGCGCACGGGCTTGCGCAGCGTGGCCACGACGTTCGCCGGCACCGGCTGGTTGGGTCTGATGCCGGTCGCCGAGAAGATGCAGACGCGCAGGTCGCGGAGCTCGCCGTCCGCCGCCAGCGCCTGCGCGAACCCCCATCCGTCCATGACAGGCATCATCATGTCCAGCAGGATCAGGCACGGGCGCAGGCCGGCCCGGATCATCTGCAGGCCCTCCTGCCCGTTGCGGGCGCTGTGCACGACCAGGTGTTCCAGCTCGAGGGCATCGGTAACGGTCTGACGAATGTCGTCGTCGTCATCGATGATCAAGACCTGATCGCCGCTCACGTCACCTGAGAGGACGCCGTGTTTTTGCCCGCTCGTCAAGAAGATCCCTTCCGGGGTCCTTGACCTTGTTCCTCGAGCGCCACCGGCGATCGAGATTTCTAGTGCAGGTTGGAGGCGGTTTCCGCGGGCGGGACGGTGCCGCGGATCTTCAGTGACGGCCGCCGGGCGCGCCGCCGCGATCGTCGGTACGCGCTGGCTTTGCGCCGCATCGTGCGCCAGACCCAGGACCAGGTCTTGCGCATGAACGGCCGTCGCGGATCCACCTCGCGTTCGACCATGGCCATCGTGTCGGGACGATCGCCGGGCTGCTTGGCCAGCATCCACGTCACCAGCGCCCGCAACCAGCGCGGCGACAGCAGGCCGCGCGGGTCCAGCGCCGGCGGCTCCTGAAACATGTGCGCGGCGATGACGTCGCGCACACGCGCCGAAACGAACGGCGCCCGCCCGCGGATCATCTTGTACAGCACACAGCCGAGCGCGTAGACGTCCGCGCGGTGATCGATCCAGCCGATGCCGCAGCACTGCTCGGGCGACATGTACTCGGGCGTGCCGACCAGCGCGCCAGGCGCCGTGCGGTACGGCCGGGCCGGATCGCCCTCGACCAGCTTGGCGATGCCGAAATCCAGCACCTTCACGGTCAGCGCCGCGGGCGCGGCCGGATTGGCGACCAGGAAGACATTGTCGGGCTTCAGATCGCGATGGACGATCCCCATGCGGTGGGCGGCGTCCAGCGCGCGCGCGATCTGGCGCGCGATCTCGCAGGCCTGCGGCCACGGCAGGCGCGCGTAACGGCGCAGCCGGGAGGCCAGCGTCTCACCCTGCAGGTACTCCATGACGATGTACGCCCGACCGCTGGCGTCCACGTCCGCGTCGTAGACCTCGACGATGCCTTCGTCCTTGATCACCGACGTCGACTTCGCCTCGTCGAAGAAACGGGCGAGCATCTGCGGATCGCGGATGATGTCCCGGTTCAGAACCTTGATCGCCGCCCGGCGCGCGATTCGCTGGTGCTCGGCCAGGAAGACATCGCCCATACCACCGCGGGCTATCTTCGCCGTCACCCGATAATTTCCGAGAGTGCTGCCGATCATGACGACTCGTTTTTTAAGAGACGTTCCCGGAAAAACCTGCGCACGCCCACGCCATCGGTCAAGCCGAGCGCGCCGGGGATTTACGCGAAACGCCGGATCAGCCGCTGACGGGCGCCACGGACGAGCGGGCCAGGATCTCCGTCAGCGTGCCGTGATCGATGGGCTTGACCAGGTGCGCGTCGAAGCCGGCCTCGACGGCCTGCCGCTTGTCGTCGGGCGTGTTGAATCCGGTCAGCGCCACCAGCGTGATGGTGCGGGGCAGGATCGCCCGCAAGCGCCGTCCGACCTCATAGCCGTCGAGATCCGGCAGGCCGATGTCGACCAGCACGACGCTGGGCGCGAAGGCAGGCGCCTGCGCCAGGGCGCTGGCGCCGTCGGTGGCCACCTCGACCGTGTGCCCGTCCAGCAGCAAGAGCTCGCGCAGGACCTCGGCGACGTCCTCGTTGTCCTCGACCACGAGGATCCGGCAGGTCCCGACCTCAACCGCCGATGTCGCCATCGCGGCCTCCGCGCCCAATCGCCAAGACGGTTCCAAGGCCCGCTGAATCTAGAGCGAGCCAGGACACCCGACAAGAGCTTATCGGCGTCCGGCAAAACACGGCTGGCACTCGCTCCCGGGGGCTGCCAAGGACGATCGGTTCAAGATGCCGCCCGTTCCAGGCGCCCGCCCGCCAGATCTAAGAGCGCGCGCACGAGATCGGTATAGGAGACGATCCCCACGACGCGCCCGGTCCGATCGACGACCGGCAGCGCGCTGATCGATCCGCCCGCCAGGCGCTCCGCGGTGTCGGCCAGCGACGCGTCATCCGCGATGCTCTCGGCCGGCGTCGTCATCACCGACGACACGCGCATCTCGTCGATCTCCGCGCGCTCGCTGCGCAGCGCCTCCGCCGGATCGCCGATGGCGGTGCGGACGTCCCGATCGCTGACCATGCCGACCAGGTGGCCCTCGCCGTCGATGACGGGGACATGCCGGAATCCGCGCTCGGTCATCAGCGCCACCGCTTCCAGCAGCGGCTGATGGGGAAACACCACCGCGGGGTGCGGCACCATCAGATGCGCCACCGGCGTGTCCAGGCCGACGCGCGGCGCGGCCGCCCGCACCTCCGCCGCCAGCATGTCGGTCGCGGTGATGATGCCCACCAGGCGCCCTTCGTCCACCACGGGAATGCAACCGATGCGCCTGGCCAGCATGATCGCGCTGGCGGTCGCAGCCGGATCGTCCGGCGAGACGCTCTCGGCCGGCGAGGTCATGAATTGCGCAACGCGATCGGTGACGCCATCGCCGCCTGTTACCGATCGGTAACGGAGATAGTCACGTTCCGTGAACACGCCCACGACCGACCGCCCCTTCACCACCGGAAGGTGGCGCACGCCCGCCCAGCTCATCAGGCGAGCCGCAAAGGCCACTTCGTCGTCGGGCTTCACTGAAATTAACCGGTGCGTGTTCATGACGTCCTTGATCTTCGCGGACAGTTCCATCGTGTCGTCCCCCCTTGGCGGCCAGCCGGGACGTTGCGATCGACGTGCCAGGGCGGCTAACGAATCTTCATGATTTCCACCGGCGCGCGAATCTGGCCCGCGACCTGCTTGCACCTCTCGACATGGCAATTGGCGTGGTCGATCCGGTAACGACAAGCGGTCCAGTGGCCGATCAAGAACGACGAGTCCTGGCTGCCCTAGACAGGGTTAATCTGGGCACATTCGGTCTCTGCATCGATTGTGAGAACCCGATCGAGCGGTCGCGCATCGAGCGCGAGCCGCTGGTCGAGCGGTGCAGCTTTTGCGCCTCGTCGCCCGGCGGTCGAGCCTAGCGGTCGCGCGCGGAAGCTGGCGCGCTGGTGCGCTGACGAAAAAGCAACGCAGCAGCCGCACAAGAGAAACCAACTCTTGACCAAAATTCTGGCACTGTGCCGGGCGTGGCGGATCTTTCGCTTGCGGACCTTGGCAAACAGATCGCGGATACGAGCAAACAGCTGGCGGACACGCAGAAGCTGGTGCTGAGCGGACAGACGGCGCTGAACATCGTCTGGACGCTGGTCACCGGCTTTCTGGTGATGTTCATGCAGGCCGGGTTCGCCCTGGTGGAAACCGGCCTCACGCGGGCCAAGAACGTCGCCCACACGATGGGCATGAACTTCCTCGTCTACTCGATCGGCATCCTCGGCTTCTGGGCGCTGGGATTCGGCTTGCAGATGGGCGGCATCGGCGCGCTGGCCACGTTCGGAAACGACGCCACCTTGAGCAGCGAGTTCGTCATCAACATCGCCGGCAAGGACTTCGGCCTGTTCGGCGTGCGCGGCTTCTTCCTGACGCCCGAGATCCTGACCTCGCCGGTGGCGGCCCTGTTCCTGTTTCAGATGGTCTTCATGGACACCGCCGCGACGATCCCCACCGGGGCCATGGCCGAGCGCTGGAAGTTCACCTCGTTCGTGCTCTTCAGCCTGGTGATCTCGGCGATCACGTACCCGATCTTCGCCAACTGGGTCTGGGGCGGCGGCTGGCTCTCGCAGCTGGGACACAACTTTCACCTGGGCCACGGCCACGTCGACTTCGCCGGCAGCTCCGTCGTGCACATGGTCGGCGGCACGGCCGCGCTGATCGGCGCGCGCGCGCTCGGCCCGCGCATCGGCAAGTACGACGCCGCCGGCAACCCGCGCCCGATCCCGGGCCACAACATGCCGATGGTGGCGCTGGGCACCTTCATCCTGGCGTTCGGCTGGTTCGGCTTCAATCCCGGCTCGACGCTGGCGGGGACCGACACGCGCATCGCCGTCATCGCCGTCAACACCATGCTGGCGTCGGCGTCGGGCGCCTTCGCCGCCTACCTGTTCATGAAGCTCCGCTTCGGCGCCCCCGACCTCAGCATGCTGTGCAACGGCATGCTGGCCGGGCTGGTGGCGATCACCGCGCCTTGCGCCTTCGTGACCGCGCCGGTGGCCATCCTGATCGGCGCCGTGGCCGGCGTGCTGGTGATCCTGTCGGCGATGTTCGTGGAGAAGACGCTGAAGGTCGACGATCCCGTGGGCGCCGTCAGCGTGCACGGCACGAACGGCGCCTGGGGCGTGCTGGCGCTGGGGCTATTCGCCGACGGGCGCTACGGCGAGGGCTGGAACGGCGTGCCGGGACCGGTGCGGGGCCTGTTTTACGGCGATGCCTCGCAGCTGGCCGCGTCGGTCATCGGCGTCGTCGTCTGCTTCGTCTGGACGGCCACGGTCACCTCCATCACGATGCGGGTGCTCGACCTCATGGTCGGCAACCGGGCGTCGCCGCGCGACGAGGTCGAGGGCCTGGACGTGCCCGAGCTGGGCATCGAAGGTTATGCCGCCGAGGGCGCCGGAGCTCCCGAATGAGCGTCGCCCCACCCGACGTCATCGGGTTTCGCGCCCACCTGCGCGGCGCCAGCCTCTGGGACCTGGTGCAGATGGAGTGCCTGGCGCGCACCCGCGGCGTCTTCCAGGTCACCGGCGAGGGCGGCGTCGGCTACCTTTACATGTCGGACGGGCACGTGGTGCACGCCGTGACGCGCCGGCTGGACGGCGAGGCGGCCGCGCTGGAGATCCTCGGCTGGACGAACGGATCATTTCAAGCCTGCGATCGGATCTGGCCGCCGCGGCCGACCATCGACGTGGCGTACGAGAAGCTGCTTCTTCAGGTGGCCAAGCGCCGCGATGAAGCCCAGTTCTCGTCGAACCTGGTGGCGTTCCCCGGCGGCGCCAGCGCGACCGCCGTCGCCGTCAGCGGAGCCGTCACCTCCGTCGGTGACCAGTTCGAAATCTTGGAGATCGCCGACGAGACCGGCGGCGACGAGGAGGAACCAGGCACCATGCGGAGCACCGGCGGCATGCAGACGAGTGGCCCGGCGGAACCGCCCGGGCGCGGCGATCCGACCGCGCCGTTCCCGGTGGTCATCCGCCTGGGCCCCGGCGGCGTCGTGGTCTCCAGCAAAGGCGCCAGCGACGATCAGGCCGAGGCGGTCGCGTACGCTCATCGGCTGGCTCAGCTGGCCGGCGAGCTGCTGGGCCTGGATCCGTTCACCGCGATGGAATGCACGTTCGCGCAGGGGCGCTGCCTGATCTACGCCGACGCCAACGGCGACGTGGTGGCGGTGCGGCCACCTGCCGACGGCAGCCTGCAGCCATTGCGGGACAAGGTGGGGCTGTGAAGTCGCCACCCGTCACTGCCGCGCCGGGCGACCCCCCGCTGCGCGCCAGCCTGGCGGCGTTGCGCGACGTCGGCGGCGTCACGGGCAGCTTCGTGTTCGGCTTCGACGGGCGGCTGTTCGCGCGCGAGCTGCCGTCGGTCTTCGACGACGCCGCCCTGCAGGAAGCCGGTGGCCGGCTGACGCGCATTCGCGAGACCTTCGCCGCCGTGGGCGACGATCTCGAGCTGGTCGTGATCCGGATGGGCGAGCACAAGCTGTACCTGAAGTCGCTGGCCGCCGGCATGTTGTGCATCATCGCCGAGGCCAAGGTGAACATGCCGGCGCTGCGCATGGCCTCGAACCTGGTGGCGCGGCGAATCACCAGCACCGTCGATCAGATCGACGCCACGCCGTCGCCGGAGCCGCCGCCCGCGCCGCGCGTGACCGCCGATCCGACCGCCCGCGGGCTGAGGACGACGACGCTTGTGCCGGGAACCGGCCGCCGGTTTCGCGGCCGGATCATCGACTGATCCGCTGACCCGCGCGCTCAGACCGGAATCAGCTGCCGATCGACATTCAAGCCGCGCGCTTCGATGAACAGTGGGCCCGCGGCCCGCGCGCCGTCGCCGAACGGCTGCGCGTGCAGCGCCACCGATTCGCCCGGCAGCAGCGACACGTAGTTGTCGCTCCAGAGGATCGGCAGCACGTCCTGCCCCTCGGCGTCGCACAGGCGAAGCTGCACGAAGAACGCGAGCCGATCGCTCGGGTTCGAGATCGCGACGCGCAGGCCATCGCGCCCGCCGTCGCCGCCGGCCGGCGCCAGCCGGTGAACGGCGACCCCGATGGAGGCGCGCGGCAGCCGGCGCAGCGCGGTCAGATCGGCGTACGCCTTCACCGGCGTGTGGAACCAGTTGGTGTTCGCCGGGTCCAGGACATCCATGGGATTGGCCAGCCAGTAAAAGTTGCGATCGGCCAGGCGGCCGTCGCGCTGATGAAGGCGCAGGTCGACGAAGTACGTCGGGTGATCGGCCGGCGGCGGCAGGCGGGCGATCGTCGTCGCCGACACCGGCTCCGCCGACAGCGAGCGCGACCACTGCGACAGCGTGCGCCCGTCCAGCGCCACCAGCCGCGCCTCGACGCGCAGGTCGTCCGCGGGCCGGGGATGATCGTTGATCACCACGACCTCCGCCGCACCGTAGGCGTACATCACGTGCAGCGGCTGGCAGGCTTTCTTGCTGCCGAAGTAGCCGCCGCCCGGCCGCAGGTAGTGGTCGAAAAGGTGCCACATCAGCGACGGCCAGGCGTTGTTCAGCATCCACTGCACCACGCCCGTCGCGCGCGGCCAGTTGCGGGCATAGCCCTCGAACATCGCGCGCTGGGCCTCATACGTCGCCAGCTGCGACAGCTCGGCGAAGTCGTCGATGCCCTGGGCGGCGCCGTAACGGGCGGACAGCGCGTCGGTGAACTTGTCGATGTTGTGGAAAGCCTGTCCGCCGGCGTGAAAGTTCCACACCTCGTCGATCGGCCAGCGGTGCGGCGGCGGCAGCATCTTCTTCAGGCTCTCGACCGGCGGGACGGCCGGTCCTGGATTGATCTCCGTCGCGAAGCCGAACGCTCCGCCGTGCTCGCTGTCCTCCAGCCAGTAGGTGGGCGGCACCCAGTCGTACGGCCCCCGCATCTT
The DNA here is from genome assembly GCA_035544495.1 of Polyangia bacterium. Taxonomy (GTDB): domain Bacteria; phylum Myxococcota_A; class Polyangia; order Fen-1088; family Fen-1088; genus DATKEU01. Next base: position 10,977 of record DATKEU010000301.1, read on the forward strand.
GAGGCCCGAGGGTCCCGTCACTGGCCCGGGCTTGTGCGAGGCGCTGCTGTGGAAGGGATTCGGCCAGCGTTCCTCGCGCAGGACTTCGAGGTAGCGCGATTCGACGTGGGCGGGCGGCGGGAAATCGCTGCCGTACCACCAGGTCAGCAGCGACGGGTGGCGCCGGGCGCGCCGCAGCTGGGCGCGCAGCGACTCGGGCGCGATGACGTGGTTCTCGTCGGTCCAGGTCTCCCACTTTTCCCAGCAGTCGCAGCAGCAGAATCCCGCGATGACCAGGATCCCCTCCCGATCGCACAGGTCGAGGAACTCGCCCCGCTCCATCATCCCCTCGAAGCGGATGGCGTTCAGCTCCATCGCCTTGGCATAGCGAAGGCCGATCCGGTCGCGCTCGGGCTGCCGGCGCAAGAATAAATCGCTGGCCCAGCCCGCCCCGCGCACGAGCAGCGGCACGCCGTTGACGAAGAAACGCGTGTGCCCGTCTGCGGTGAGGGCTGTGGTGATCTCGCGGATGCCGAAGGCGAAGCGCGCCTGGTCGGAGACCGCCGCCGCCCCCTCGCCCACCGTCACGTCGAGCGCGATGTCGTAAAGCTCCGGCGACCCGATGGTGTGCGGCCACCACAGGCGGGGCCGGGACACGGCCAGCGCCGCGTCGTCGGTGTGGTCGATGGAGAAGGGAACGCGCGCCCGGGCCGGTACCTCGAAACGCTTGCTGATCACGCCCAGCTCCGTCGTCGCCCGCACCAGCGCCGACTGGCGGCGATCGGTGACGTTCACCAGATCGCCGGCGATGGTGAGCAGCGCGCGCCGCGTGCCGTCCGTCCCCTCCAGCCGGGTGGCGACGAAGGGCGCCCGCAGCGCCACCGGCCCGCTGACGCGCAGCCAGACGTCGCGCCAGATGCCGGTGTTCTTGTCGGGGGGCGACGGGTTCCAGTCGACCCAGGTCAGCGCCAGGTCGCAGGGGTCGGGCGGGAAGACCTCGACCGCGATGGCGTTGGGACCGTCACGGCGCACGAACGGCGTCACGTCCAGCTCGTATTCGCGGTAGGCGCCGGCGATCTGGTCGCGCCCCGCGATCAGGCGGCCGTTGAACCAGACATTCGCGCGATAGTTGATGCCATCGAACTGCAGGCTGGCGTGCATGCCGGGCGCGAACCCGGCCGGCAGCGAGAGCTCCTTGCGGAACCACCAGGCGTGCCGGAAGGGGCTGTCCTCCGGCATGGGAAAGTTCGAGAAGTTCTTGGCCGGCGGCCCCTGACCCGG
>DATKEU010000302.1:0-11373 GCA_035544495.1 Polyangia bacterium
TCCTCCTCCTCGTCGGTGAACGACGTCATCTTGTACCCGTCGAAGACCCAGCGCCCGCCCGGCGTCTCCCCCGCGCTGAGAAACGCCGCTGGCCCGTGGCAGAGGCCGGCGATGGTCTTCTTGGCGCCATGGAACAGGCGCAGCACCCGGCCCACGTCGAGATTGTTCGCCATGTCGACCATGGGCCCGTGCCCTCCCGGGATGAACAGGCAGTCAAAGTCCAGAACCTGCGCGTCGCTGAGGGCGCCCAGCTTGACCGGTTTGCGAAAGACGGGGTTGTTGGTCAGGCGGTCGAGCGTCTCTTGGGCGATGGCCTCGCTCTCGCGGCGAACGTCCTCGGACAGCGCGCGCATGCGATCGAGCGACGCGCGGCGCGTGACCTCGGCGTCCTGCCCGAGGACGTCGAGGTAGTTCAGCCCCTCCGACCACGATCTGCGCGCGGCGCGGTCGACGAGCGCCCGGGCCTCGGCGTCGGAGAGCCCGGTGGCGTGCAGCGCTTGATGGATTCGCCGGGCGGCGATCAGGTTCAGCTCGGTGAGGTGCTGCAGCGTGATGCGGATGTCGTCGGCGTCGTGCCGGAAGGTCCGCGTCACCGACGCCAGGAAATCCTCGTCCGCGTCCGGATAGTGGAAGTAATGCTCGAGCCCGTACGGGTCGGGGTGCGGCGTCTGACCGTCTGCCGTCGCCACCACCACCTCGGCGCCCGCGGCCACGAAGCGATCGTACGGCTTGATCGCCTCCTCGACGAAATAGCCGGTGACGTGCGGCGTCCCGTCGGCCAGGCGAATCACCCTCGCGCTCGACACCAGCATCAAGATTCTCGCCATCGTTCCCTCCCTCCCCGATGATTCATCGACAAGATCGCGCGATCAGCGCTGCGGCGGGCGCACCTCCGGCGGGCGGAGGTTGAGGACCGTCCAGTAAAGGCCCAGCTGGCGAGCGGCATCGACGAAGCGGTCGTAGTCGACCGGCTTCTGCACGTAGCTGTTGGCGTTGTGGTGATAGGCGGTCAGGCGATCCCGCTCGTCAGCCGACGAGGTCAAGACCACCACCGGCTGGCGCTTCGTCCGCTCGTCGGCACGAAGCGTGGCCAGAACCTCCAGCCCGCTCAGGCGCGGCAGGTTCAGGTCCAGCAGGACGACGGCCGGCATGTCGGCGGTGTCCCTCCCGGTGTATTTCCCGCGCCCGAGAAGGTAGTCCAGCGCCTCGATGCCGTCCCCGACGCGAACCACCGGGTTCGCGACCTTGGCCTGGCGAAATGCTCGCGTCGTGAGCTCGGCGTCGTCGTCGTTGTCCTCGACCAGAAGGATGATCTGCTGATGACTCATGGTTGCTCCGCTAGGGTGAAGAAAAACTTGGCGCCCTCTCCGGGCGCCGCCTCGACCCAGATCCGACCGCCGTGCCGGCCGACAATCCGTTGCACTGTCGCCAGGCCGATCCCGGTGCCTGGGAACTCCGCGTTCGAATGCAGCCTCTGAAACGGGGCGAACAGCTTGTGGGCGTATTCCATGCTGAACCCGGCGCCGTTGTCCCGGACGATGTAGACCGTCTCGCCCTCGCGCTGCTCGCTGGTCACGTCGATGCGCGCCGACGGCTGCTTGGAGGTGAACTTCCAGGCGTTGCCGAGCAGGTTCTCGAAGAGGACCGTGACCAGGCGAGCGTCGGCCTGTCCGCTCAGCCCGTCGGCGACGTTCACCTCCACCGCGCGCCCGGCATCGCGGGCCGCCAGGTCCGCAAGAACCTTGCGGCTGATGGCCGTCAGGTCGACCGGCCCGCGGGTGAGGGCGGCGCGGGTGATGCGCGACAGGCTCAGCAGGTCCTCGATCAGCTCCGACATCCGCTGCGTCCCGGCGCGAATGCGGTCGATGTAGCGCCGGCCTTCGTCGTCCAGTCGATCGCCAAAGTCGGTCTGCAGCGCGCGGCTGAAGCCGTCGATGGCCCGCAGGGGCGCGCGCAGATCATGCGACACCGAGTAGCTGAACGCCTCCAGCTCCTTGTTGGCCTCGGCCAGCTTGTCCGCCGCCTCCTTGCGCATCTTGGCCAGCGCGATGGATGACCGCACCCGGGCCAGGAACGCCTTGCCCGAGAATGGTTTAATGATGTAGTCGTCCGCGCCGGCGTCGATCCCCTCCAGCGCGGCGTCCTCGCCGGCCCGCGCGGAGAGCAGAATCAGCGGGATCGAGCGCGTGGCCTCCGACGAGCGCAGCGACCCCAGCACCTCGAACCCGTCGCGGCCCGGCAGCCCGACGTCCAGCACGATGATGTCCGGAGGATTGACGATCGCCTCCTGCAGCGCCGCATTGCCGTCGCCGAGGGCGGTCACGTCGTAGGTCCGACCCAGAAGGCGCGCCAGATAGTTGCGCATGTCGGTGTTGTTGTCGGCCAGGAGAACGCTGGCGCGCGACCCGGCCGCCACGGCCGATCCGTCGTGCGCCTCGCGCACATCCAGGTTGCGGCCCTCCGACGCGCCGTCGCCCTCTTTCGACCACTGCAGGGCCTCGTCGACGTAGGCGCCGACGTGCGCCGGGTCGTTGGCCGACCGGCGCGGGGCGATGATCTGCTCGCGCGGCAGGTGATCCGCGCCGCGCCGCAGGCGCACGCGGAAGCTGCTGCCCAGGCCGGCGCGGCTGACCACGCCGACACTGCCTCCGTGCAACGCCGCCAGCGCGCGAACCAGCGCCAGGCCGACGCCTGTGCCCTCGTCGGAGCGAGAGCGCGCGCCCTTGACCCTGTGAAATCGCTGAAAGAGCCGCGGCAGCTCCTTCTCGGGAATTCCGATCCCCGTGTCGTCGACGCGCAGCTCGACGAACTCGCTGCTCTCGTCGCTGACGAACAGCGAGACCGTGATCCCGCCCCGGAACGTGTGCTTGAGCGCGTTCGATAGCAGGTTGAGCAGGATCTTCGCCCACAGCTCGCGGTCGACGAGGATCGGCTCGGGCAGCGGCTCGAGCCGCGTGGAGAGGCGCAGGCCTGCCTTCTCGATCGGCGCCCGGAAGCTGGCGGCGAGATCTTCCGTGAGCGCGACCAGATCGACCGGCTCGAATGCCGCCTGCATGCGTCCGGCCTCGATGTGGGAAAAATCGAGGAGGGTGTTGACCATCCGGAGCAGGCGCAGGCTGTTCCGGTGAGCCGCCTCCAGACGGGCGTGGCGCCCGGGCGGCAGCGGCTGGTCGGTCTCGCCGAGCTCGTCCTCGATCGGGCCGAGCATCAATGTCAAAGGCGTTCTGAACTCGTTGCTGACGTTGGCAAAGAACGCCATCTTGGCTCGGTCGACCTCGGCCAGGGCGGCCTCGCGGCGGCGCGCCAGCTCGCCCGCCATCGCGTTCGAGGCCGCGTTGCCGAGCGTGGCCGCCAGCAGCTCGAAGAACGAGACATAGCCGTCATCCAGCGGCAGGCGCGGGTTGACGCCGGCGATGACCACCGCGGCCGGACCGTCCGCCCCTGCGCCGATCGGCAGCAGATAGGCCGAACGAATCGGATCCGGATGAGGGTCGCTCGCCAGTCCCGGAAAGCGAGCCTGCACGTCGGACACGCAGCTCGGCCGGCGCGCCTCCAGCGCCCGCGCCAGAGGCCACCCCTCCGTGTCACCGAGCGCCGGCGCCTCCGGTCGCGCGCGCGGATCCAGCGCCAGCCCGTTGCAGGCCGCCAGACGGGCGGTCGCCTGCGCGTGGTCGAGGACGTAGAAGAGCGCGAACGGGAGATCCCGATCATTTCGTTCCAGGGATCGAGCTGCCATTGTCAGGCAGTCTTCGATCATCTGTGCCCCGGCGGCGTCGCTGGCCAGCACGCACAGAGTGCGCATCCGACGCTCCGCCTCGACTTCGGCCAGCAAATCGACGGCCGCGCCCTGCCCTATCCCCGTCTCGACAATCGCTCGCTCTTTCGCGCCGGATTGACGCTCGGGCAAGGACGACACCGTCGTATCGTAGGTCAACGATTGAAGCAGCACCAGATTCAATTCGCTCGGCAGGCCAGCCCGACGCCGTCTCATCCCTCATCCGGTGCTGGGGGTGGCACAGCAGAAGATAAATCGCACATCTGACCCGTGCGGCGTCTCCGCCATCCAAGAAGACCAGAACCGAAGCTCAGAACCGAAGGCCAGAGCCGGACGACCGAACCCGTCGAGGCGACCTCCGGCCAACGCCCGCGCTACTCCGCGCCGTACGCGGGCGCGTGCGCGGGCGCGCCGTCGCCGGGCAGCGGAACATCGGGGCTGTTTTCCAGCGCATCGCGCTTGGCCTTCTCGGCGCGGTGGTCCTTCGCGATGAGGACATAGAGCGACGGGACGACGAACAGCGTGAACAACGTGCCGATGGTCATGCCGCCGACCAGCACGATGCCGATCGAATTGCGGGCGACGGCGCCCGGACCGGAGACGAGGGTGAGCGGAAAATGCCCCGCCACCGTCGCGACGGTCGTCATCAGGATCGGGCGCAGGCGGATGCTCGCCGCCTCGCGCACGGCCGAGATCTTGTCCATCCCGAGGAGCTGCTGTTCGTTCGCGAACTGGACGATCAGGATGCCGTTCTTCGCGATGAGCCCGGCCAGCGTCACCAGGCCGACCTGCGAATAGATGTTGAGCGTGGTCGTCCACCCCTCGGTCAGCCCGAACTTCAGTCCAGGCGGGCCGGAGAACTTGAGGAACGTGAAGATCAGCGCGCCGAACATGGCCAGCGGCACCGAGCCGGCGAGGATCACGAACGGATCGCGGAACGAATTGAACTGCGCGGCCAGCACCAGGAAGATCACCAGCATCGCCAGCCCCAGCGCGGGCAGGAACCGCCCCGACTCCTGGCGCAGCTGCCGCGACTCGCCCGTGTAGTCCAGCTTCGACCCCGGCGGCAGGATCTTCGCGGCCGTCTCCTCCAGCACCGCCAGCCCGTCCTTGAGGGATCGCGTCGGCAGGCCGGAGATCTTGATGGCGTTCAGCTGCTGGAACCGGTTCAGCGACCGCGGCTCCAGGCTCTGGCGGATGCTGGCGATCGCCGACAGCGGGATCAGCTGCCCGCCCGGTCCCGACACGTGGATGTCCTCCAGCTGCGCCGCCGTCAGCCGCCCCGAACGCTCGATCTGCGGGATCACCTTGTAGCTGCGCCCGTCGATGTTGAAGCGATTGACGAAGTTGCCGCTCAGCATCGCCGACAGGTCGGAGCCGAGCTGCTCCATCGTCACGCCCATCGACGCGGCCTTGCCGCGATCGACGACGATCTCGGCGTTCGCCTGGTCGATGCGAACGTCGACGATCGGCGGGAACGCGAACTGCTGGCTGGCCATCGCCGCCAGCACCAGCTGGTTCGCGTACTCGACAAGCTGGGCGTGCTCCGCCGTCGACGACAGCACCACCTCGACCGGGAACAGCCCTGGGTTGGGGAGCGCCGGCGGCAAGAAGACCGGCGCGCGGATGCCGGTGATGCCGGCCAGCTTCATGTTCAGCTCGTGCTCGATCGGGAAGACGCTCCGCTTGCGCGCCGTCCACGGCTTCAGCGCCATGCCGCCGAAGCCGCCGGTGGGAAAGCTGATCTGGAAGCTGTGCTCGAACTCGGGCGTGCTGGCGAACGCCTGGTGGACCTGCGCCGAATAGGTCGTCACCTGCTCCAGCGTCGCGTTGGCGGGAACATCGATCGCGCCGAAGACGAAGCTCTGATCCTCGTGCGGCGCCAGCTCGCCCGGCGAGAACATGTAAAGGGGCACCAGCAGCAGCGACAGCACGATCCAGACCGCGTAGACCGCGGGGCGGAAGTTCAGCGTCCCCGCCAGCAGCCTGGTATAGCGCCCGCGGAGGGCGTCGAACGCGCCCTCGACCTTGCGCGCGAACCAGCGGTGCTGGTGCTCGGATCGCAGCAGCCGCGACGACATCACCGGGGACAGCGTCAGCGCCACGACCCCGGAGATGAACACCGCGCCCGCCAGCGTGAACGCGAACTCGCGGAACAGCGCGCCGGTCAGCCCGCCCTGGATCCCGATCGGCACGTACACGGCGGCCAGGGTGATGGTCATGGCGATGACCGCTCCGACGAGCTCGCGCGCGCCGATCAGCGCCGCGTGATACGGCGTCCGCCCTTCGCGGATGTGGCGCTCCACGTTCTCGACCACGACGATGGCGTCGTCGACCACCAGGCCGACCGAGAGGACGATCGCCAGCAGCGTCAGCAGATTCAGCGTGAAGCCGAACGCCTGCATCAGAAAGACGCCGCCGATCAGCGACACCGGGATCGCCACCACCGGCACCAGCGCCGAACGGAACGACCCGAGGAAGAGGAAAATCACGATCATCACGATCAAGACCGTCTCGCTCAGCGTCTTGACGACCTCGCTGATCGCCTCCTTGATGTATGCGGTGGAGTCGTAGGCGACCTTGACCTGCATCCCCGACGGCAGCTCGGCGCTGATACGCTCGACCTCCTTGTTGACGTTGCCGATGACGTCCAGCGCGCTGGCGCTCGGGAGCACCCACACCCCCATGAACACCGCCTTCTGGCCCGCGAACCGCACGTCCTGGTCGTACTCGTCAGCGCCCAGCTCGACGTCGGCGACGTCCTCCAGCCGGACCAGCGCGCCGTTCTGTTCGCGGATGACCAGGCGCTTGAACCCATCCAGCGTTCGCAGGTCCGTCGACACGGCCACGTTCAGCTGCGTGAGCCCGCCCTTGGTGGTGCCGGCGGCGGTCAGGTAGTTGTTGGCGGCCAGCGCGCGCCGCAGCTGCGACGGCGTGACGTTCAGCGCCGCCATTCGATCCGGCTTCAGCCAGGCGCGCAGCGCGAACGTCCGCGCGCCCAGGATCTCCGCGCGCTGGACGCCGGCGATCGCCGACAGGCGCGGCTGCACCACGCGGATCAGATAGTCGGTGACCTGGTTGTCCTGCAGCACGTCGGACGTGAAGCCGAGGTACATGGCGGCGACCTGGGCGTCGGACGGCTCCACCTGGATCGCCGGCACCTGGGCCTCTGGCGGCAGATCCGCGCGTACCTGGTTGACGCGCGAGCTGACGTCGGCCAGCGCGTCGGCGGCGTTGAAGTTCAGCTTCAGCCGAACGTTGATCGTCGACAGGCCCAGCACGCTCTGCGACTCGATGTAGTCGATGCCGTCGGCGGCGGCGATCGCGCGCTCGAGCGGCGTGGTGATGAAGCCGCGCACGAGATCCGCGCTGGCGCCGACGTACACGGTTCGCACCGTCACGGTGGCGCTCTCCAGCCTCGGGTACTGCCGGACGTTCAGGCTGCGGATCGCCTGCAGGCCGGCGACGATGATCAGCACGCTGACGACGATGGCCAGCACCGGCCGGCGCAGAAACAGATCGGTGAGCTTCATATCGTCACCGGTTCGGCGGGTGCGGCGCGATCTCCGGCTTCGCCTGCACGCTGTTGTCCACCACCACGGGGGCGTTGTTGCGGAGCTTGAACGCCCCCGCGCTCACCACCTGCTGGCCGGCCGTGACGCCCTTGGCGATCGCCACGAAGTCGCCGCGCGCCGCGCCCGTGCGCACGAACTGCTGGTGCGCGATCTTGACCGGCTTGCCGTCGGGCGATCTGTCCATGCCGGGGGAGCCTGGCTTCTTGTCTTCGATGACGAAGACCGAGTCGCCGAACGACGCGTGAACGATCGCCGTCGCCGGCACCGCGACCACCTCCGCCTTCGTCGGCTTGATCACCTCGACCGTCACGAAGCTGCCGGGGCGCGGGCTGCCGGGCATCTCCGGCAGCGCGGCGCGGATCTTCACGTTGCGGGTGGTCGGATCGACGGTCGGTTCGACGACGCTGATCTTCCCCGACATCGATTCCTTCGTCCCCTCCATCGTCACGCGAACCGGCAATCCGACGGCGACGGTCGACAGCTCCTCTTGCGGCAGCGAGAAATCGACGAACGTTCCGCCGATCGCGTCCAGCGTCGTCACCGTCGTCCCCGGCGTCAGGTACTGGCCGAGGTTGACCGCGCGGATGCCGAGCCGGCCCCGGAAGGGCGCCCGGATCACCTTGCGTTCGACCTGGGCGCGCAGCGCCGACGTGTCCGTGGTCGCGGTGCGAAGCTGCGCCTCGACGTCGTCGAGCTGCGCCTTGCTGATGACACTGCCGGCCGCCAGCTTCTTGGACCGCTCAGCGTTGCGGCCCGCCAGATCGCGGCGCGCGCCCGCGGACGCCAGCTGCGCGCGCTCGACCTCGGCGTCCAGCTCGACCAGCACCTGGCCTTCGCGCGCGATCTGCCCCGACTCGAAGCTGATCTTGCTGACGATCCCCGGGACCTCGTTGCTGACCGCGACGCTCTTCAGGCTCGAGATGCTGCCGATCGCCGCCACGCCCGTCTCCCAGGTGTCCCTCTGCGCGATCGCCGATCCCACCGCCTCCGGCGGCGGCCCCATCGCCTGGAACTGCTTGCCCATCCCGATCAGCTTGCCGATCTGGGCGCCCTTGATCCCGCCCAGCAGGCCGACCACCACCAGCAGGCCGATCACCACCAGCAGGTACACTCTCCATCGTCCGCGCGTCGCCACGGGCGCAAGTCTAAGTAAGGTGCTCCGGCGGTGCGACAACTGTTTTCGCCGGCGGTGACCCATTGCCTCCCGGGATGGCCACCCGCTGCCTGACGACTGTCGGGAATCCCTTGACAGCGTCGGTCCATCGCATCGGCTGCGCGCGTAAATTTACAATTGCTCCCGGAGTCTGTTCGAACCAGCGTGATAACTTGCGGTCGTGTTCGGGGGCGACCAGCCTGAGCTTCGCGGCGGCCGGGTCCGTCGACGCCGGGGTCCGACAGTCACGCTTCTCGTCTTCGCGTTGATCGCGGGCGGGTGCACGACGGAGAAGCCGCCAGTCGTTCATCCCGGCGCGCCGGCGCGGCGACCAACTCGACAAGCGGTCACGCCGCCACCGCCACCGGATCAGTCGGCGCGCGCCCCCGAGCCCATGCTGCGGTCACGAATCCTTCCCAGCGGTCTCCTGGTGGTGCTGGAGGAGGATCCCTACGCGGCGGTGGCCGGCGTGGTCAGCGTCGTGCGCGGCGGCTCGTCGACCGATCCGCCCGGTCGGGAAGGGATCGCCCATCTGGTCGAGCACCTGACGTTCCGGGCGATCGATCGCGCCGCGCCCGCCCCCGACCAGCGTCGATCGGTTGGTCCCACGCGCTGGGAGGAGCTGGTGCGAATGGCCGCGCCGGTCAACAATGGCCTGACCTCGCCGGACGCGATCACGTTCTTCGAATTTGCACCCCCCGACCAGCTGCCCGACTTGCTGAAGCTGGAGGCGGCGCGGCTCGGCGATCCCCTGGCGGGCGTCGACGAACCGGCGGTCGCCATCGAGCGCCAGGTGGTCGCCAGTGAGTTTCAGCTGCGCGATGATCCCCGCGCGGGCTTGTGGGCCGCGCACCAGCTCTTGCCGTTGATCTTTTCGGAGGGACATCCTTACGCGCGCTCCCCGGTCGGCTCGGCCGAGTCGCGCGAGCTGCTGACGCTGGCCGACGCCCAGGCGTACGCCTTACAAAACTTTCGGCCCGAGCGATGCACGCTGCTGGTCAGCGTCCCAGGTGGCGCCATCGACATGGACACCCTGGTGTCGATGCTGCCGTCACGGTTGTCCGGCGACGCCGGGCACCCGATCGCGCGACCACCGGCGGAGCGGCCCACCGCGATGGTCGACGCTCCCGCCACGCCGGTTCTTCGCCGAACGTTTCCCTTGCCTGTGCCGCAGCTGTGGATCGCCTGGACGCTGCCGGACGGCTACGGGCCGTTCGGCGCCGCCGAGACCTTGCTGTCCAGCTGGCTCGCCACCGATCTCGACACCGATCAGCTTCGGCAGAGGGAGCCGCACATTCGCCATGCTGCCGTCTCGCTGGTGCGTGGACGGCTGGCGAGCGCGCTGCTGGTCCGGGTGTTGTTCGACGACGGCGCCGACGTCGACCACCTGGCGGAGGTTGTCGCCGAACACGTCACGGTGATGGCAACGGGCGGGCGAGCGGCAGGCGAGCGGCTGGCGAGGGGCCAGGCTCTGATCGCGACCGGGTTAGCCCTGGGACATCCATCGCAGATTGAACGCGCGATCGACGAGGCGCAGGCGACGGCGCTGGCGGGGGGGCCGGTGGTCACCTGGAGCGAGATCGCGCGCGCGGTGCAGGCGGTATCACCGGACGATGTCGCGCAGCTGGCGTCGAACTATCTCGGCCAGCATCGCCGCCGGGCGGTGCTCTTCCAGCCCGGCAATGCCACGCCGCCCTCGGCCGGTCGTGCGACCCCGACGTCGAGATCGACGGCGGGCGCGCTGCCGTCGCCGCTGGAAACGTTCGCCGACGCCGCCGCCTGGTCCCTCGGGCCGACGATGGAGGTCCCGTCGCCCGCCAGTCTGATCGCGCGGCGGCGGTTGCCGTCCGGGATGACCGTGGTCGTGGCGCGCCGGCGGGCCCCGGCGGTGACGGCCTGGATGGCATTTCACGGTGGGTACGCCGACGCCGATCCGCCCCTCCTGGTCGAGGTGGCGCGCCTGGCCCGGCCCGACGCGGTGAACGCCCCCCTCCACCAGATGCTGGCGGGTCGATTCGCCACGCCCGACGCGACGATTGAAACGCTCGAGTTTCAACCGGCTGATCTGACGGCCGGATTGGTCTTGCTGCTGCAAAAAGCGACGCTGCCGATCTCGAAGTGGCCCCCGCGCGCCAGCCTGGAACGAACGCTCGCCGCGCTGACGGCGGAGCTCGATCCGGCTTCGTCTCGAGCCAGCCGGGCGTTCTCGCGCGCGCTGTTCGGCGATCACCCTTTCGCGCGGCCCGTTCTGGCCAACGATCTGACGAAGGTGCGAACGGAGAGCGCCGAAGACTGGATCAGCCGTGTCCACGACCTGCGGCGGGGCCTGCTGGTCGTCGTCGGCGACGTCGACGTGGAGCAGGTCATGACCAGCGCCGCCGAGATCGCCGCCTACCTGCAAGCCTCCGCGCCCAAGTCCGCCTCAGGGTCAGAGGCCGGGTCGGTGCGCGCGCCGGCCGTTGCCGCCAACAACGGCGCGCCGGAGGCTCCTTCCGCCGCCGCCCCGGCAAAGCCGCCGGCCGAGATCCCCGCGCCGCCGCCGCCGCTCTTGCGTCCGCCCGGGCAGGAGCACGTCACGCCGGTCATCACCGCCCGCGCCGGGCCGTTGACCGACATCCACCTCGGCTGCCTGCTGCCACCCATGAAGGCCAGCGAGCGCGCCGCGTACGAGCTTCTTCGCCTGACGTTGCAGGAGCGCCTGAACGCGGCGCTGCGGATCAACCGCGGCGAGGGGTACGGCGTTGACGTGAACTACAACTGGCTGCGCGGCGGCCAAGCGTACCTGGATCTCACCACGCTGGTCGACGCCAGCACGCTGGCCGACGCGCTGGCGACGGTGAGACGAGACTGGCGCCGCTGGGGCGACGGTC
>DATKEU010000303.1:0-6021 GCA_035544495.1 Polyangia bacterium
CGCCGGAAGGCCCGGCGCGGGCCGCCGCCGATCGCGCCCAGGCCGATCGCCTGTCCTCGCTGGGGATGCTGGCGGCCGGCGTGGCGCACGAGATCAACAATCCGCTGACCTATGTCCTGGCCAACGTCGGCTTCGTCGCCGATCGCCTGGATCGACTGGGCCGCAGCCTGCCGAAAGGCGTGACCCTGCAGTGGGCGGACGAGCTCGGCGAGCTGGCGGCGGCGCTGGCGGAGGCGCAGGAGGGGGCGCTGCGCGTGCGCCGCATCGTGCGCGACCTGCGGATCTTCTCCGAGCGTGACGAGGAGAGATCGATCTCCGTCGACCTGCACCGCGCGCTGGAGTCGGCCATCGACGTGGCGAAATCGGAGATCGGCGCGCGCGCGCGGCTGGTCAAGCAGTTCGGGCCGGTGCCGCCCGTCGACGCGAACGAGACCCGGCTGGCCCAGCTGTTCGTGAACCTGCTGGTGAACGCCGCTCAGGCGATTCCGTCGGGCGACGCGGAGGCGAACGAGATCCGCGTGGTCACGGAGACCGACGACGGCGGGCGGGCCGTCGTGCGCGTGCGCGACAGCGGCGGCGGCATCGAGAGCGCCGCCATCGGTCGCGTGTTCGATCCGTTCTTCACCGCGAAGCCGCTGGGCGGTGGGCTGGGCCTGGGTTTGTTCGTCTGCCACGGCATCGTCCGGGCGCTCGGTGGCGAGATCAGCGTCGAGAGCGCGCCCGGCCAGGGAACGACCTTCCGGATCGCGCTGCCCGCCAGCGAGCACGACGCGCCGCCGACCGGCGAGCCCGGCGCGACGTAGCGGCGCCCGCCCGACCGCCCCCGCGCGAAAATTGCGCGTGGTTGCGCGGAACGGGTAACAATGAGGGGCTTGGCAGAGAAGCCGGAGGCAGCTGCACCAGCGGCGCAAGGAGACGGACAGTCGTCGGGTCTGGATCTGCTGAAGTCGCTGCGCCGCCTGCCGCGCGTCGTCTGGCTATTGAGCCTGGCCAGCCTGCTGAACGACGTCTCCAGCGAGGCGATCTTCCCGCTCTTGCCGATGTTCCTGACGTCGCTGGGGGCGCCCATGCGGTTCCTGGGCCTCATCGAGGGCAGCGCCGACGCGCTCTCCAGCGTGATCAAGATGCTGGCCGGGGCGTGGTCGGATCGCGGACCGCGGCGTCTGATGGTGACGGGCGGGTACCTGATGCCAGCGCTGGCGCGCGCGCTGATCGCCGTCGCGGTGGCGCCCTGGCACGTGCTGGCGGCGCGCCTGTTCGATCGCGCGGGCAAGGGGATCCGCTCCGGCCCGCGCGACGCGCTGCTGGCCGACTCGGTGGCCGCCGGCCAGCGCGGGCGCGCCTTCGGCCTGAACCGCGCCATGGATCACCTGGGCGCCGCGCTGGGGCTGCTGATCGCGTCGGCGCTTCTGTCGCTGGGCGTGGGGTTGCGCAGCACGTTCGCGGTGGCGGCCGGTATCGGCCTGCTGGCGCCGGTGGTGCTGTTCTTCCGCCTGCGCGATCCGCGCCGCGCCGAAGCGGCCGCGCCGGTCGCGGCGGCGCCCGGTGCCGAGCGCACCCGGCTGCGGCGTGGTTTCGTTCCCTATCTGGCGGCGTGCGTGCTCTTCGCGCTGGGCAATTCGTCGGATGCGTTCCTGCTGGTGCGCGCGCACGAGGTCGGCTGGCCGATGACCGAGTTGCCCTTGATCTGGTTGCTTCACCACCTGGTGAAGTCGGTGGTGGCAATCCCGGGCGGCGCGCTGTCCGATCGCCAGTCGCGGGCGGTGGTGGTGTCGGCCGGCTGGGCGGCCTACGCGGTGACGTACCTCGGTTTTGGCTTCGCCAAGGCGCCCTGGCAGATCGTCGTCCTCTTCGTGGCCTACGCCCTCTATCACGGCCTGGCCGAGGGCGCCGAACGCGCGATCGTGGCCGACCTGGCCGAGTCGGGTGCCCGCGGTCGCGCCTTCGGCCTTTATCACGGGTGCGTCGGCGTCGCGGCGCTGCCCGCGGGCCTGGCCACCGGCTGGGTATGGGACGCCGCCGGGCCGCGCTGGGCCCTCGGGATGAACGCGCTCTTCGCGGCGGCCGCGTCGCTGCTGCTCGCCTCGCTGGCGTTCGGCGGGCCGCTGCGCCGATCGTCGAGCAGCGGCGGCGCCTGACCAGGGTCCTAGCCCAGATCCTCGCCGGCGTCGCGCGCCAGGGCCAGTTGCTGGCGCCGGCGGCGCAGCACCTCGCGCACGACGATCTCCAGCGCGGCGACGGCTGGGACGGCCACGACGGCGCCGACGACGCCGCCGATCTCGCCCAGGAACAGGACCGAGAGGGTGACGATCAACGGATTGACGTGGACCGTGCGACGGAAGATGAGAGGGCTCAGGACGTTGCCCTCCAGCTGGCCGTAGGCGATGAAGTAGATGATGCAGGCGAGCGCGTGCCACCAGCCCTGCGTGATCAGCGAAATGAGCGTGATCAGCGTGCCCGCGACGAAGGGGCCCGCGTAAGGGATCGTGCTGGAGAGACCGCTCAGGATGCCGAGGGGCAGGAAGAAGGGCACGCTGTTGACGGCCAGGAAGATCGTCGTCAGCGTGCCGTTGATCGAACAGATCAGGACCAAGCCACCAACGTAGCCGCCGACCGACAGGTAGATCTTGTCGATCAGCGAACGGTACATCGCCGCGCGTTCCGGGCGCGCCTCCGCCAGCGCCCCCCGCACCAGCTGGGCGCCGAAGATCAGCATGAACACCGTCAAGAAGAAGACGGTGACGGCGGCGGCGACGACGCTCAGGATCCCGCCCAGCGCGCTCAGGACGGGGGCGGCCGCACCCTCCAGGACGTCGGGAACCTTCTGCTCGAAGCTGGGGATCTTGCTCGACAGATCCAGCCGCTGGTCGGCCAGCTTGAAGAGGCGGTTGTTGCGCAGCGAGCGGACGTACCCGGGCGCTTGCTGCACCAGCGCCTTCCCCTGCTTGATGGCCGGCGGGATGATCGTGAACCCGAGGCCGGTCTGCAGCCCCAGCAGCCCGACCGTGACGATCGCGATGGCCGCGACCCGCGGCACGCTCCGCTTGATCAGCATCGCCACCACGTGGTTCAGCGCGATCGCCAGCAACAGCGCGGCGGTGGTCAGCGTGACCGCGACCAGGGCGTGGCTGACGGCCATGACCACGGCCGCCACCATCAGCACGCCGGCGCTGACGGTGAAGACGGTCTTCAGCGTGATCTGCGAGCGGCGGATCTCGGGATTGGGCTCGGTCAGCGGCGCCTCCAGGTGCGGGGAAGGTAACGCGCCGCTGGCCCAGCGTCGAGCGCTCCGCGCCCGATCAGGGTCGCGCCGGAAGGACCGCCCGCAAGATGTCGACCTCGCGCCGGGCCGCGATGGCCTCGAAGCCGCGCTGGGCGATGCGGGCGCGCGCCGCCGCGTCGCCGAGAAAGCGCAAGCAGATCTCGGCCAGCGCCGGGTAGTCGGCGAAGGCGACGCCGTCGGCGAAGGGCGCCTCGCCGCCCGGATCGCTGCCGCGTTCGGAGACCACGAAGCAACGATTGGCGAGCAGGTACGACACGCGCACGATCTCGAATACCTTGGCGTCGTAGAGGTGCATGTTGAGCACGATCTTCGAGCGGGCGATCAGCGCGTCGCGCGCGGGCCCGTAGAGCCCGAACACCGGGATGACGTTGGCGCCGGCGTCGTGCAGGGCCTGCAGGACCGCCACGCGCCGCTCGACCAGCGAGCCGACGAACAGGACGTCGATGTCGGGGCTGGCAGCCGGCGCGATGCGCGTGAGCTCCGGCACGTAGCCGATCGGCACGTGGTGGGCGGAGACTCCGTGACGGAGCAGGGCGGCGACGTTGGCCGCGCTGTAGTCCCAGACCACGTGCTGGCGGTACAGCGCCAGCAGCTCGGCCGTCAGCCAGGGCGAGTCGTCGTAGATCTGCTCCAGGTTGTACAGGATCGATCGCGGCGGCAGCCGGTGCGGCAGATTGAACTGCGAGATCAGGTTGGCGCCGAAGATGATGGGGCGGCGGTCCGGGTGGTCGGTGCGATCGGTGAGGATCGAATCGTGCCCCAGCGCGCGCAGGGCGTGGTGGACCGTCTCCGCGGATTCGCGGAACGCCTCGCCGTGCGCGTAACCGGGCTCGCTGGCGATGACGACGGCGAATCGTTCGGCGGGTTCAGGCGGCATGGCGGGGCATCGTGCGGGCGCGCGCGCGCGCGCTGGCGTGCGCGCTGGCGCCCGTCGGAGATTTGCGTGCTCGGCACATCCTGCGAGAAGATTACGCTGGTGCCGGACTTTTCGCGCTCTTT
The DNA here is from genome assembly GCA_035544495.1 of Polyangia bacterium. GTDB lineage: Bacteria > Myxococcota_A > Polyangia > Fen-1088 > Fen-1088 > DATKEU01. The sequence goes on from DATKEU010000303.1 coordinate 4,283, forward strand.
GCCGCCGGGGCCGATCGCATGGTGACGGCCGGCGATCCGCGCGTGTCGATCATCGTGCCGGCGCACAACCAGTGGCGGCTGACCTGGAAGTGCCTGATGGCCGTGGCCGCCGCCACCGGCGACGTCCCGCACGAGGTGATCGTCGTGGACAACGGGTCGACGGACGAGACGGCGTCGGCGCTCCCCGCGCTGCAGAACGTTCGCCACCGCCGCAACGACGCCAACCTGGGTTTCGGCACCGCTTGCAACCAGGGGGCGCAGATGGCGCGCGCGCCCCTGCTGGCATTCCTGAACAACGACACGGAGCCGCAGGTGGGCTGGCTGTCGGCGATGCTGCGGGTGATGGACAGCGACGCGCGCGTCGCCATCGTCAACCCGCGCCTGGTCTTCCCCGACGGCACCATCCAGCACGCCGGGTTCATCGTCGCCTACGGTTTTCCCTATCCGCTTTCCGTCATCCCGCGCGAGTACCGCAAGCCGGCCACGGCGGCGGCGGCGCGCGTGCAGTTGCAAGCGGCGTCGGGGGCTTGCCTGCTGGTGCGGGGCGAGCTGTTCGGCGCGCTGAAGGGGTTCGACGAGGCGTTCATCAACGGCTACGAGGACATCGACTTCTGCTTCCGTGCCGGGCTCGCGGGGGCGCAGATCGTCTACGCGCCCCACGCGCTGGTGGTGCACCACGAAGCGGCCAGCGGGGGGCGATTCAAGAACGAGGCGACCAACCTGGATCGGTTCCAGCAGCGCTGGATGCGGCGCTGGGAACGCTTCGACTATGACTACCGCACGACGGCCGGGCGCTGGCCGGCCGACGAGCAGCGGCCGGGGGTCAGCGTGGTGGTGGTGGCGCGCAATGCGCTGCCCACGGTGACGCCCTGCCTGGAGAACCTGCGCGCCTGCGTCGGCCCGCAGGACGAGATCGTGATCGTTGACGACGGATCGGTGGGGGCCGGGGCGGGCGCGCTCGATCTCTTCGCCGAACGACATCGAGAGCTGGCGCGCGTCGTGCGCTTGCCGAGCCGGCAGGGGTTCGGGCGGGCGGCGTCGGTCGGGCTGCGGGCCGCCACGCGCGCGTTCGCCGCGGTCATGCCGGCCAACGTGAAGGTCGGCAATCGCTGGCTCGATCGGCTGCTCGGGCACCTGCGGGGCGACGCTGGCATCGGCGTCGTCACGCCCTCGGGCAGCGGCAACCCGGTGCGCGAGGGCGGGCCGATCTACGCGCCGCCCGACGCGCGCGCCACGGCCCGCTCGTCGGTGCTGGACAAGCTGGTCACGGCCGGGCCACGCACGACGCCGGTGCCGGCGACGGCCTGCCTGGTGGCGGCCCGGCAAACGCTGCTGGCCCTCGAGCCGGAGCTGCTGCTCAGCGCCGAGGCGACGGCGCTGGCGCGGCGGCTCGAGGATCGGCGCCAGCGCTTGGCCGCCGCCCAGGACGTGTTCGCCGCCCGCCTCAACCAGATGAGCACCGAGCTGCGTCCGGTCGAACGCGAGCGCTATCTGATGCAGCAGGCGGCCAACATCGCCGCCGAGCGCGGACGGCCGCCGGCGGCGCGACCGCTCGCGCAGCGGGAGCTGGTCAGCATCGTCATCCTGGTGCGCGACAACCTGCTCCTCACGCGCGAGTGCATCGAGTCGATCTATCGCCACACGCCCGGCTCCTTCGAGCTGGTGCTGGTCGACAACGGCTCGGCGCCCGAGGTCGGCGCGTTCATCGCCGAGCTGCGGGCGCGCCATGGCAACGTGGT